>NZ_JAPEVI010000001.1:0-300000 GCF_026240905.1 Roseibium salinum | reverse complement strand
AGGGCGACAGCCCCATCCGCGCGGGCGGCCAGCTGCCCATGGGGATTACCGTCCAGGAAAGGCTGGCGCGGACTTTCGGCGTCGGCGCCTCGTATTCGACCACCGAAGGATTCGGACCCGAGGCATTCTGGGTCCATCGCAATCTGTTCGGCCACGCGGAACGGCTGCGGCTGGACGCAGAGATGACCGGGCTCGGCGAGACGATCGATCCGCAGGAACTGACCTACCATGTCGGCGCCACCTTCACCCGGCCCGGCTTTCTCACACGCGACACCAGCTTCGTCGCCTCGCTCGCCGGCGATCGCGAGGTTCTCGACGTCTATACGCGCACCGGAATTTCCGGAGCCATCGGTCTGCGGCACATCTTTGGCGACGATCTGTCAGGGCGCATCTTCCTTGAGGCCAGCCAGGGGCATTTCGAGGACGACGCTTTTGGCGAACGCGATTTCACCACCCTCGGTCTTGCGGGAGCGCTCACCTATGACGGACGCGACAGCGAGACCAATGCGACGGAAGGGTTATACCTTGAGGGCGCGGTCGAGCCGTTCTATGAATTCGTGCAGGGCAACACGGCCCTGAAGCTGACCGCGGAAGGCCGTGCCTATGCCGGCCTGGGAGCGGAAGACCGGGTGGTGCTTGCCGGGCGTCTGAAAGTCGGCTCGATCAGCGGCCCGTCGATTGCCGACCTGCCGCCGGACAAACTTTACCTCGCCGGCGGCGGCGGGTCGGTCCGCGGCTACGGCTATCGCACCATCGGCGTGGAAACATTCGGGGTCACGACCGGTGGCCGCTCGCTGATCGAAGGCTCGGCCGAGCTCAGGGTGCGGGCCACCGACAAGTTCGGCGTCGTCGGGTTCATCGACGCCGCTCAAGTCGGCGCAGAGCCCTGGCCAGAGGTCGGCGACGATCTGCGGGTCGGAGCCGGGGCGGGCATCCGCTACGATACCGGCTTCGGCCCGATCCGTCTGGACGTGGGCGTGCCGCTCGACAAACGCACCGGAGACCCCGATTTTGCTGTTTACGTGGGAATAGGACAGGCGTTTTGACACGAATTCTCATCGCACTGGCTTTCCTCAATCTGGGCTTTCCCGCCACTGCGCAGGAAACGCCGGAGGAAGAGCGTTCGCGCTTTCTGTCTTTCGTGGAGAACCGGCTTTCGACTCCGAACCGCAGCATCCGCATCAGGAACATTCAGGGCGTCCTGTCCTCCGAAGCGACGATCGGCGAGATTACCATCGCGGACCACGAAGGCGTCTGGCTGCGCATTCAGGGCGTGACGATCGACTGGAACCGCTCCGCGCTTATCCTGCGCCAGCGGCTCGACGTGGAACGGCTGGCGGCGGAAACGATCGAGATGCTCCGCATGCCGTTGCCCGATCCCGGGCTTCCCGCGCCCGAGGCGGGGACATTCACGGTTCCGGAACTGCCGATCTCGATCGATCTCGGTCAACTGGAGGTCGAAAGGCTCAGCTTCGAGGACAATGTCTTCGGACTTGCCGCCACCGTCTCATTGGAAGGCAGCCTTCGCCTTGAGGACGGCACGCTGGATGCGGCTCTCGAGGTGGTACGGCTCGACGGTCCGGGAGGACAGCTGACTCTCGAGGCGAACTATGCAAACGAGACGCAGGCCCTCGACATCAACCTGGCTGTGTCAGAGCCCGCCAACGGCATGATCGTCAATCTGCTCGACATTCCCGGAAATCCGCCGCTGTCGCTGACGGCCGCGGGCTCGGGCCCGATCGACAACTTCGATCTGGACATATCGCTGCAAGCGGCCGGCGAGCCTGCGGCAGACGGCCAGGTGCAGCTCCGGGGGCGTGACGACGGGCTGGCCTTCACGGCGGATCTTTCAGGCTCGATCGAGCAACTCATTCAGGAGCCCTATCGTGCGTTCTTCGGCGCGCAAACGTCGCTTTCCGCTTCCGGCGTGGCTCTCAACAGCGGCGCTTTCCTGCTCGACAACCTGACGCTCGCAAGCGCCGCCCTGCAGCTCCAGGCCGCAGCGGAGACAGGGGTCGACGGTTTCCTGCAGAGCCTCGATCTGGACGCCACCATCGGCGAGGCCGGCGAAAGCAAGGTCATCCTGCCGGTCCCCGGCGGGGACGTCTCCGTACGCTCGACGCGGCTGGGAGTGGTCTTCGGCAAGGCTGCGGGCGGAATGTGGACCGCCACGCTGGACGTTGTGGACCTGGCGACCGGCACCTTTTCGGCCCAAAACCTGTCGCTTGAAGCCGGAGGGGAGGCGCAGAACCTCTCGCAGCCTCAGCAGCGGCGCATCACCTTCCGGGCCGACGGCGCCATGACCGGCATATCGGCGGAACGGCCCGAACTCGCCGACGCGCTCGGAGACCGTATCGCAATTGCGCTCGAAGGCGGGTGGCAGGCCGGCGCACCGGTCATGCTCGACAGCGCCACATTGTCTGCCGAGGCATTTTCTCTCTTGCTCGCCGGCCGGATTGTCGATTACGCCTTCCTCGGGGACATCGCCCTCCAAGCCGGCAGCATCGCGCCATTCTCCGGCCTCGCGGGACGTGAACTCTCCGGCAGCGCCGACCTGGAGGCGAGCGGCGAGGTCCGCCCGCTCACAGGTGCTTTCGACCTGAGACTTGACGGGCAGGCGAGCGATGTGGAAGTCGGCGTTGCCGCGCTCGACAGCCTGCTTGCCGGCACCACCCGCACCACGGGCCGGATCGCCCGCGGGCCTGACGGGATTGCCGCGGAGAACCTTCGCATCGCCAATGAACGCGTCGAGATCACCGCGGACGGCAGCTTCGCCTCCGATGCGGCGGACATCACGTTCGGCGTGGATCTGCAGGACCTCGCACTCATTACCGACCGGGCAACGGGGCGGCTGACCGCGAGTGGCCGTGCCCTGGGCGCCGGCGGCCTCATCGACCTCAAATTCGACGCATCCGTGCCGAACGGCGCACTGGCCGGCAAGGAGCTGGGCGATGGACAGCTGACCTTCGAAGGAACGCTCCAGGACGGAGACCTGAACGGGGACGTGACCGGTGCCGGGGGCGTCGGCGGGATACCGGTCGATCTGGGAGCGAAGGTCGCGCTCGCCGAGGACGAGCGAAGCTTGAGGGAAATCGAGGTCACGGCCGGGCGGGCGCGGCTGACCGGCGAGGTCGTACAGGGCCGCGAAGGATTGCTTGACGGCCGACTTGACCTCGATGCCGAAGACATCTCCACGCTCGCCGCCCTCGCGCTCGTCGATGCGACGGGATCGGTCAACGCCGAGATCCTCCTGAATGCCGCCGACAGCGAGCAACGCGCCGAAATCATCGCGACCGCCAGCGATATCCGTGCGGAGGGGATCACGATCGGAAGCGCCGGGATCGAGGCGACCGCGACGGATATCTTCGGCGTGCCCGGGCTGGAAGGAACCGTTTCCGCAACGGAGGCGTCAGCCTTCGGCGTCGAGGTCGACAGGGCCGAGGCGACCGCCACGCTGGCCGGTGAGACGACCGACTTCTCCGCCAACGCGCTGCTCAAGAACGGCACGGCGGCTTCCGTGAGCGGTGCGCTCGTTCCCGAAGACGGCGGGTTCGAGCTGAGGATCGACACGTTCGATCTCTCCCAGGCAGGGATCGGGCTTGAACTCGTTCAGCCGGCGGTGTTCGAGGTCAGGGGCGAGGAAATCTCGTTCGACGCCGTTGCGCTCAACCTGGGCGAGGGCCGGCTGCGCGCAAGCGGAAAGATCGGCCGCGCTTTCGACGTATCGCTGGATGTGGAAGAGGTGCCGCTCTCCCTCGCCAATACGGTCCGCCCCGATCTCGGCCTTGGCGGCACGGTCAGCGGAAATGCGCAAGTCACGGGAATGCGCACGCAGCCTCAGATCACATTCGAGATGCAGGGCCGGCAGATCTCGGCAGCCCTCCTTGAGAACGCCGGCGTCTCCTCCGTCGCGGTCGATGCCGCAGGCCGCACCGTCGGCGGCAACCTGCAGGTCGACGCCAGCGCGAGGAGCCCACAGGGACTTTCGGTCACTGCGGACGGACGCATTCCGACGACGGCGGATGGAGAACTCTCCCTGGACGTCTTGGCGACGGCGCCGCTGGCGCTCGCCGAGCGTTTCGTGGCTGACCGGGGAATGCGGCTGACCGGTACCGCATCCTTTGACGGCAGCATCACGGGAACCCTTGCTGAACCGGATATCAACGGGGCGGTCACCACGTCCGGGGTGCGCCTGTTCGACCCTACCACGGGCGTTCGCCTCTCCGGCGCCAACCTGTCGGCAACAATCGCCGACAGAACGATCAGGATCAGCAGTGCCTCGGCCACGGTGGCGGCCGGCGGCAGAATAGGAGTGACCGGCTCCATCGGAATCCGGCCGGAGGCGGGCTTTCCGGTTGACCTTCGGGTCGAGCTTAGCGAGGCGCGCTATGTCGATCGTGAGCTGGTCGCCGCCACGCTCAGCGGTACGCTGACCCTGACGGGGCAGCTGAGACGCGATCCGCTGCTCGCCGGACGTGTCGTCATCGACCGCGCGGAGGTTATCGTGCCGTCCCATATCGCCGGCCGCGCAGCGACCGTTGAGGTCATTCATCGCAATCCGCCGCCGGCGGTGCGCCGCACGCTGCAGAAGGCCCGGGCCGCGGAGGGCTCTCCGGTCCCCGGGCGCGCCCGAGCGTGGTTCAGCTCGACGTCGCGGTAGAGGCACCGGAAAGTATCTTCGTGCGCGGCCGCGGCGTCGATGCAAGGCTCGGCGGCTCGGTGCGCCTGACCGGGTCTGCGGCGTCAATCGAGCCGGTGGGCGCATTCAACCTGGTCCGAGGCCGGCTGGAGGTTCTCGGCCGCCGCATCGTCTTTGACGAAGGACGCGTCACCCTGGTGGGCGACCTCGACCCCTTCATCTATTTCGTCGCCTCGACCGAAGGGGGCGACGTCGCCGTCTTCATCAACGTTCAGGGCCGGCTTTCGGACGTCAATATCAGCTTCTCCTCCGAGCCCCGGCTGCCGGAGGACGAAGTGCTGGCACGGCTGCTTTTCGGACGCGGTCTGGCGGAACTGTCACCAGCCCAGATAGGCCGGCTGGCCCTGGCGGCCGCCGAGCTTGCCGGCGGCGCGGAGACGCCCCTGCTCGCCAGCCTGCAAAACGCCATCGGACTGGACAATCTTGACGTCATTACAGGTCCCGAAGGCGGTGTCGGCGTGGGTGCCGGACGCTACATAAGCGACAATGTCTACCTCGGCGCCGAGCTTGGGGCAGAGGGCAACACGCGCGCCACGATCAACCTGGACATCACCCCCAATCTCAAGGCCCGCGGCGCCGTCGGGGCGGACGGGTCGTCGGAGATCGGAATTTTCTTCGAGCGGGATTACTAGCCAGGGACGCGGCTTCGACGATCCGTGCCCAGGATCACGGGACTGGCCCTTGTGCCCCGCGCCTGCTGGACCGCGTTTCTATTCCAGCGCGGCCGCGACTGGAGAGAACTGCCCGGCACCCCCGGTACAGCTCGGAGTTTCGCTCAGGCTATCCTCGCGGCGATGCTCTTGGTCTTGCAGTAGCTCTTGAGGCCCTCCAGGCCCTTTTCCCGGCCGAAACCGGATTTCTTGTTGCCGCCGAACGGCACCTCGATGCCGCCGGCGAAATATTCGTTGATGAAGATCTGGCCAGCGTCGATCTCGCGCGCCAACTGATGGGCCCTTGCGAAATCCGAGGTGTAGATGCCGGCAACCAGCCCGTAACGGCAGTCGTTGGCGAGCGCCAGCGCATGGTCGGCATCGTCGGCCACCTGGACGGTCAGGACCGGCCCGAAGATTTCCTCCTGCGCCAGTTCGTCATGGGCGGCGACCTTGTCGATGATCGTCGGTTCGAAGAACCAGCCCTTGCCGGTCGCCGGATCCTGCGTGACGGACCCGCCGGTGAGGATATCGGCGCCGCGGCCACGGGCCCGGTCGACGAACCCGGCAATCTTCGCCAGATGCTCCGCGGAATTGACCGGACCGACATCCGGCCGGTCGAGACCGTGGCCCGTCTTCAAGGCCTTTGTCCTGCGGCAGAGCTCTTCGACGAAGTCATCGTGAATGGATTTTTCGATCACCAGCCGTGAACCGGCGGAACAGATCTGGCCGGCATTTTCGAAGATCGCGCCGAGCACTCCGGCCAGCGCCTGCTCCCTGTCGCAGTCGCCCAGCACCACCACCGGAGACTTGCCTCCAAGCTCCAGCACCACGCGGGTAATCTCTTCTGCTGCACTCTTCATCACCGCGCGGCCGGTCTGGACCGAGCCGGTGAAGGTGATGTGGTTGACGCCCGGATGAGTGGTCAGCGGCGCCCCGGCGTCCGGACCGGTTCCCGTGACGACGTTGCAGACCCCGTCCGGCAGTCCGGCGTCGCTCAGGAGCCTTGCCAGCAGCAAGGCGGTGAACGGCGTCTGTTCGGCAGGCTTGGCCAGCACCGCGCAGCCGGCTGCAAGCGCCGGTGCAATCCCACGCGCCGCCGTGGAGATCGGAAAATTCCACGGGATGATATGCGCGGTGACGCCCACCGGTTCGTGAATAGTGTAGCCGATGTAGTTCGGGCCGAGCGGAAAGCTGTCGCCCTGCAGCTTGTCGCAGGCCCCCGCATAATATTCGAAGGTCCGCGCGGCGCCGCGCACGTCGCCAAGGGCCTCCTGCAGCGGCTTGCCGCTGTCGAGGCTTTCGGTGACCGCGAGAAGGTCGAGATTTTCCAGAATCAGGTGTGACGCCCGCTGCAGGATCCGCGCCCGTTCGACCGGCGCCATGTCCCGCCAGACGGTGTCAAAGGCCTTGCGGGCGGACTGCACGGCCTGGTCGACGTCGTCTGCCGTCCCTGCGGTAAAGCGCGCGAACGCTTCGCCCCGACCGGGGTCGAAACTCTCCAGGGTCCGGTTATGGGACGGGCGGCAAAACGCACCGTCGATAAAGTGGCCGAGTGGCAACGCCGCGAGCGTGCCGGTTGACCTGTATTCGGCGATCAGGTCGCTTGCGTTTGCCATGTCAGAGTTCCCGGGAGCTGATCTTGTAAGCGGATTTCGCCAGCCACTCGGGATTGATCTCGCCACCCCAGCCGGGCGCGTCGGTCACCGTGACGTGGCCATCGGCGATTTCATAAGGGGAGGAGACGAAGAGCCCGTATTGCCAGGGGTAATAGTCCTCTTCCTCGATCGAGAATTCCAGATACCTGCCTGCATTCGGGATCGACCGGAGAAGGTGCATCGTGAAGAGGGTGACGAGAGACAGGTTGGCGGCGTGCGGCGTGCACGGAATTCCGGCTTCATGGGCCATCCGCGCCACCTTCATTGTGCGCACCATGCCGCCGAGATAACAGATATCGGGCTGGATGACGTCGACCACGCGCTCGTCGATCATGCGCTTCCAGTCGACCAGCGAACAGTCCTGCTCGCCGCCGGCCACATCGATCTCCAGCGCATCGCTCACCTTCCGGGTCTGGTCGTAGTGCCAATAGGGGCAGGGTTCCTCGTAATGACAGATGCCGTTGTCCTGCAGGAACCTGCCGACTTCGATGGCCCTGGCCGGCGAATAGCAGGAATTGGCGTCCACCAGCAGCGCGGTGCCGTCGTCAAACGCCTTGCGCATCGTTGGCACGATCTCTTCGGTGCGGCCGGACCATTCGTCCTGGTCGCGGCCGCATTCCCGGCCGATCCGGAACTTGAAGGCATCGAAGCCGTGGCGATCCTGGAGCCTCTTGAGCCGGTCCGCTTCGTCCTTCGGCGTAATGTCCCGCTTCATCGACGAGCCATACGCCCGCACCCGGCCGGGCGTGCCGCCAAGCAGCGCGCACACAGGCTTGCCTTCCACCTTGCCGCGCAGATCGAACAGCGCCGTATCGAGCCCGCCCATGGCCCGCCGGAGATAGGAGCCCGGAAACTTGTGCTCGCGCTCCGGGATGATGTCCATCAGGCGTTCCACATCGAAGGCGTCCTCGCCCAGGGCGTAGGGCGCAACCTGCCGGTGGACCACTTGCGCGGTAATGTCCGCATAATAGGGCGCAACCTGACCCCAACCGGTGGCGCCGCTGTCCGAAGTTACCCGGACGAAGCAGACGAATTCATCGGTAAATGTCTCTATGGATTGGATTTTCATTTCCCTGTCACGTCCTTGAGCGGACCTTCCCGGTACGGGTTGTTTCGGCGTTGTCGTCGAACCTACCGGGAATTGGACTTGAATTAAGGTCCGTTTTGCGCAAACTCTCATACCAATTTGGAGAAACGCATGAAACGGCATGCCGGCGCGGTGCTGTCGTCGATCAAGATCGACAAGGGCGCCGAGAAGAAGATTTCGATCCAGCTCTACATGGCCCTGCGCGACCTGCTTCTGACCGGTACCCTGACCCCCGGCGACAGGCTGCCGGCGACCCGAACGCTTGCCCGGGAAATCGGCGTCTCGCGCACCACGGTGATCGACGCGGTCGACCGGCTGATCTCCGAAGGATTGCTGGAGGCCCGCGTCGGCGCCGGCACTTTTGCCAGCCAGGCGCTCAATGCCCGCCTGGCACCCAAGCCGTCGCCGGAGGCCAGCGACGCGGCGGCGGTCGTGCCGCGCCTGTCGCACGCCACAAGGCATGCGATTCCCGACTTCGCTGCCCGCTCCCGGCTGCCGCATAAGTCCCAGGCCTTTGTCACCGCGCTGCCGGCCCTCGATGCGTTTCCCATGGCGCAATGGGCAAAGCTTTCCGCGCGCCACTGGCGCAAGGACCGTGACATGATCGCCGGTTATGGAGAGCCTTTCGGCTTCATGCCGCTCCGCCGGGCCATCGCCCGCCAGCTCAACGCCTCGCGGGGCATCAAGTGCGATCCGAGCCAGATCTTCATCACCAACGGGGCGCAGCGCGCCTTTTCCCTGATCGGCGGCATGCTGGTCAATCCGGGCGAACCGATCTGGTTCGAGAACCCCGGCGCCATCGGCGCCCGCAACGCCTTTGTCGCCATCGGAGCCCGGCCCGTGGCGGTACGGGTCGACGAAGAGGGCCTCAGCGTCGAGGACGGGCTTGCCAAGGCTCCCCACTTCCGCCTTGCCTTCGTCACGCCCTCGCACCAGCAGCCGCTCGGCCATATCATGAGCCTGTCGCGCCGCCTGGCGCTGCTCAAGGCCGCCAACGAGGCCGATGCCATGATCGTGGAAGACGATTATGACGGCGAGTTCTACTATGGCGACCAGCCGCCGCCGACGCTGAAAAGCATCGACACCCATGGCCGCGTGATCTATGTCGGCACGTTTTCGAAATCCCTGTTTCCGGCCCTCAGGCTGGGTTTCGTCCTGGTACCGGAAGGTCTGGTGGACAGTTTCGAACGCGTCTGCCTCACCTGGCTGGCGGGTGTTCCGACTGTCACCCAGGCGATCGTCGCCGAGTTCATGGACGAGGGCATGTTCGCCACGCACATCCGCACCATGCGCCAGCTCTACAAGCACCGCCACGACACGCTGATGGCGGAAGCGGCCGGTCTTGCCGGCGAAATCGACCTGCAGCCGGCCAGCAGCGGTTTTCACGCGATCGGATTGCTCTCCCCCGACCTTGAGGAAAAGAGGATCGTTGCCAGCGCCGGCAATCACGGCGTCACCGTCGTGCCGCTGTCGCGCTACGCGCTCGGACCGCTTGCAGAGCGCGGCATCGTTCTGGGCTTCGGCAGCTGCTCGGCGGACGAGATCCGGAAAGGCATCCACACCCTGGAAGGGATACTGCCGGAATGCCGGGTTGGCTAGGATACGGCGGCCAATTGGTCTGCTAAATTATCTGCAATGGATATATTTTGCAGGCCAATTCAACCATAGGCTCCTCGTGATTGCTTGCTGCGTGTATTCAGGGAGGAAGTCATGCAACTCAAGACAACGCTTACCGGTCTTCTAGCCGCGACCATGCTCGCGGGGGCCGGGTCCGCCCAGGCGGAAACCCTGCGGCTGCTCACCTGGGGCTCCTACGCCCCGGACGAACTTGTGCAGAAATTCGAAGCCGAGTATCCGGATATCGATGTCGAGGTCACGTTCTCCAACAACGAGGAAATGATCGCCAAGCTGCGCGCGACGGGCGGTGCGGGTTTCGACCTCGCCCAGCCAAGCCATGACCGCATTTACGCGGCCCAGCTGGAATACGACATCTACAAGCCGCTTGACCTTTCGAAGATCGATACGAGCGTGATGGAAGCCAAGCTGCTGGACGGCGTGAAGGCCAATACCACGATCGACGGCGAAGTTTATGCAGTTCCCCACCAGTGGGGCACCTCCGGCCTGATGGCCGACAAGACGAAGGCCCCGGACCTGAAGAGCTGGGCGGACCTGTGCGACCCGGCCTACAAGGGCAAGACCTCGATGCGCCTGAAGCGCACGATCCTGCTCGGCACGGCGTTTTCCATGGGCGAGGACCCATTCGCGGCCTATTCGGATCTCGAGAAATACCAGGGCATTCTGGACCAGGTTGCCGACAAGCTGATCGAGTGCAAGGACAACATCAAGGCCTACTGGAAGGGCGGCGACGATCTGTCCGCAATGATGCTCTCCGGTGAAATCGTGGGCTCCGAAACCTGGGATTCCACGGCCTACAAGCTCTACGATCAGAACCCCAACATCGTCTTCGTGCCGCCGGCGGAAGGCGCGCTTGCCTGGATCGACACGTTTGCCCTGCCGCGCAAGGCCAAGGCGGACGATGCCGCCTACAAGTGGATCAACTTCGTCCTGCGCCCGGAAAACGTGACGAAGATGTCCGCCAGCACTGGCGCAATCGCCGCAGTCAAGGGCGGCAAGGACCTGCTGCCGGACGACAAGAAAGCAGCCGTCAACGCGGCCTTCACCGATGCCGACATCGACAATCTCAAGTTCTTCGCCAACATTCCTCCCGGGGTCGAGGACATGGAAGGCAAGACCCTTGAGAAGATCAAGGCGGCGACCGGCGGCTGATCCGGACTTGCCAAAAGAGCTTCAATGAAACTCATAGTGGGGGATGCCGCGGACACACGGTGTCCCCCAACTCTCAGATACTTGCAGCGAGCGCGCATTCATGAAGCAGAACTCCCCGGCCTACGACCTTGAATGTCTCGATCTCGCCAAGAACTTTGGTGCGGTCCGCGCCGTCAAGGGCGTCTCGTTCAACATCCCGAGCGGATCGTTCTTCTCCATTCTCGGGCCCTCCGGCTGCGGCAAGACAACATTGATGCGCATGATCGCCGGCTTTGAGGAGCCAAGCGACGGGGATATCAGGATCAAGGGCAAGTCGGTGCTCGGAGTGCCGCCCAACCGGCGCAACGTCAAGATGGTGTTCCAGCACCTGGCGCTGTTTCCGATGATGAACGTTTATGAAAACATCGCCTATGGTCTCAGATGCGCCGGCGTCAGCAAGACGCATATCAGGCGCAAGGTGCATGACGTCCTGGAGCGGATCGCCTTGCCGGATGTCGCCGAGCGCGAGATTCACCAGCTCTCGGGCGGCCAGAAGCAGCGCATAGCCATTGCCCGCTGCATGGTGCTCGACCCGGACGTCCTGCTGCTCGATGAACCGCTCGGCGCCCTCGACCTGAAGCTGCGCGAGGCCATGAAGATCGAGCTGAAACTGCTGCAACACCAGTTCAACACCACCTTCATCTATATCACCCACGACCAGTCCGAAGCCCTGGTGATGTCCGACCATGTCGCCATCATGAACCAGGGCCTGTTCGAACAGATCGGCACGCCGCAGGAGCTCTACAACCGTCCGAAGACCGCCTTCGTCGCCGGCTTCGTCGGCGACAGCAACCGCTGGTCCGGCACGGTGAAGGCCAGCGACGGAACCGGGGGAGGGTGGAGACGGACCAGGGCCTGCCGATGAGTTTCAGCGCCGGTGCCGGCCAGACCATCGAGGAAGGCGCCAGGGTCGAGATCTTCGTGCGTCCGGAATATATCAGGACGGTGCGCGCCGCCGAAGCCGGCAAACTGGCTGCCGACGGCGACAACCGGATGGACGGCGTCATCGACAGTCTGCTCTTCAACGGCGCCAACAGCCGCTTGCTGGTGCGCGCCGGCAGTGGCGAACTGGTCGAGGCGGACGTGACGCTGACCGGGGAAAACGACCTGAAATCCGGAGACGAGGTCTGCCTCGTCTGGTCGCCCCGGCAGGCCATGTGCTTTGCCCGCCAGGAGATTGCCTGATGCAGAACAAGGACATCAAGCGGCTTTCGCTCATCCTGCTCTTCGCTCCCTTTGCGCTGTGGATCCTTCTGCTGATCATGCTGCCCCATATCGGCATGGTGGTGCTGTCGCTGAAGGAAAAGATGGCGCCGCGGGTCTACGAGTACAGCTTTGCCAATTACCTGGAATTCCTCAACGAACCGATCTACTGGAACACGCTCCTGCGCACCGGATCCATGTCGCTCCTGGTCACGGCCCTGGCGCTCCTGATCGGCTTCCCGATCGCCTACTACATCGCCAAGATCGCCGGCCCGCGTGCACGCGGCGGCCTGTTCCTGCTTTGCCTGATCCCGCTGTGGGTCAGCGACCTGATCCGCTCCTTCGGCTGGATCCTGCTGCTGCGTGAAACCGGCGTCATCTCGAACGTCCTGCTCTGGGCGGGCCTCACCAGCCAACCCGTCGAGTTCCTTTACAACGACGTGGCCGTGATCATCGGTCTGGTCTATACCGTGATCCTGTTCATGATCGTGCCGCTGGTCTCGACGCTGGACGGCATGGACAATTCCATGATCGAGGCCGGTTACAATCTCGGCGGCAACGGCTTCACCGTGCTGCGCCGGATCATCCTGCCCTACGCCATGCCCGGCATCGTCGCCGGCTGCATCGTCACCTTCATGCTGTGCGCGGGCTCCTACCTGACCCCGGTTCTGCTCGGCGGCAAGAATTCCAGCTGGTTCACGGAACAGATCTACAACCAGTTCATCACCAGGTTCAACTGGGAGGGCGGCGCCGCCTTCGGCATGCTGCTGCTTTTGTTCACCTCGCTCGTCATCTGGCTCGGCCTCAAGCTGAGCGGCCAGACGCTCGCAAACACCGTTGCCAGGAGCTGAGGAGGCCGGACATGCTTGCCCGCAAGAAACCCTCGCCGGTCCTCACCGGCTACCGGCTCTACGTCGTCGCCTTCTTCATCTTCCTGGCGGCGCCGCTGGTCTCGGCCGGGGTGTTTGCCTTCAACGACAGCCTGTTCCCGGCACTGCCCTGGCAGGGATTTACACTGGACTGGTTCTTCAGCGACACGGAACCCAAGCTCGGCATGTTCCACGACCGGCGCCTTTTGCAGGGGCTCTACTATTCCTTCGTGATCGCCGTCTTCGTCTCGCTTCTGTCGGTTTTCGTCGGCACCACCAACGCTTTCCTGTTCGTGCGCGGCGAGTTTCCGGGCAAGAACTTCTTCTACATCATGATGGTGGTCCCCCTGGTAATCCCCGGCGTGATCCTCGGCATTTCCATTCTGGTGCTTGCCAGCGACACGGCCAATTACATGGAAAACCGTTTCGACCTCGAACTGGAGTTCCTGCGCCCGGGCATTCTTCTCGTGGTGCTGGGTCAGTTCTCCTTCATCACGACCATCACCTCGCTCGTGATCACCGCCCGGCTGAAGAAATTTGACGCAAGCATGGAAGAGGCCGCCTTCAATCTGGGCGCGACAAGGGCCCGTGTCCTGCGCACCATCACGCTGCCGTTCCTGCGCCCGGCCATGATCGCCGCTGGCATCGTCGCGTTCCTGGTCTCCTTCGAGAACTTCAACACCACGCTGTTTCTCGTCGGCTCCGAGGCGCCGCTGACGATTACCATGTATGACCGCATGGCCAAGGTCGGCTCGACGCCGGTCCTCAATGCCGTCTCCTTCGTCCTGATGGTCGGCTCCGGCCTGCTGGCGCTGCTGTCGGTCCTCATCCAGCGCGACAAGTCGGCTCAATAGGAGAATTCATGTCCGAGTTCGACTTCGTCATCGTCGGCGCGGGGTCCGCCGGTTCAGTGCTCGCCGACCGGCTTTCGCAGGACGGCAGATACACCGTGTGCCTCCTGGAAGCAGGCGGATCGGATCTGAATTTCTGGATCTGGATGCCGATCGGCTACGGCAAGGCTTTCTATGACCGGCGCATCAACTGGATGTACCGGACGGAAGCCGACCCGGGGCTCAACAACCGCTCCGGCTACTGGCCGCGGGGCAAGGTGCTGGGCGGGTCGAGCTCGATCAACGCCATGGTCTATATCCGCGGCCAGAAGGAAGATTTCGAAGACTGGAAGGCGATGGGCAATCCGGGCTGGGGCTGGGAGGACGTCCTGCCTTGTTTCAAGCGCTCGGAAACCTGCTGCGATGGCGCGGACGACTACCGCGGAGGCGACGGACCGCTGTATATCTCTTCCATCGACAGGGACGTCCATCCGCTCTGCGAGAACTTTCTCACCGCGGGCGAGGAGGCCGGCTTCCGCCGCAACCGGGATTTCAACGGCGCGGATCAGGAAGGCGTCGGGCTTTACCAGATCACCGCGAAAAATGGCTTCCGCATGTCCGCCGCCCGGGCCTATCTCGCGCGGGCGAGGAAGCGGGCGAATGTCGATGTCATCACCAACGCGCATGCGACGCGGCTGACTGGCGAGGGCGGCCGG
Source organism: Roseibium salinum (assembly GCF_026240905.1). Lineage (NCBI taxonomy): Bacteria > Pseudomonadati > Pseudomonadota > Alphaproteobacteria > Hyphomicrobiales > Stappiaceae > Roseibium > Roseibium salinum. The sequence continues at coordinate 285,462 of NZ_JAPEVI010000001.1, read as the reverse complement.
ATCGACAGCGTCGTCTACACGCGGGGCGGGAGCGAACGGATCGTCCGGGCCCGGCGGGAAGTGATCCTCAGCGCCGGCGCGGTGAATTCGCCGCAGGTCCTGATGCTCTCCGGCATCGGCAACGGAGACGAGCTTCAGGCGAAGGGGATCACGCCCAGGATTCATTCGCCGGCCGTCGGCAGGAACCTGCAGGACCATCTGGGTCTAGATTATCTCTACCGCTCCAGGGTGCCGACCCTGAACCAGCAGCTTTATCCCTGGTGGGGCAAGCTGGCGCAGGGAATTCGCTATGTCCTGACACGCAGGGGCCCGCTGTCGCTCAGCGTCAACCAGGCCGGCGGCTTCGTCAGAAGCAATCCGGACTGCGAGCGGCCCAACATGCAGCTTTATTTCTCGCCGGTGAGCTACACCAGGGCACCGGCGGGCAAGCGGCCGCTGATGAACCCGGATCCGTTTCCCGGGTTCCTGCTCGGCTTCCAGCCGACACGTCCGACCAGCCGCGGCCATATCCGCCTGCGCTCGGCCGATCCCTTCGACGCCCCGGAAATCCACCCCAATTCCCTCAGCACCAATCGCGATCTCACCGAAATGATCGAAGGCTGCAAGCTCATGCGCCGGATCGCCGCAAGCCCGGCGCTGCAATCGGTCATCGACGAGGAGATCACGCCCGGTCCGTCCGTGCGGACCGACGAGGAGATGCTCGAGGATGTGCGCGGCCGCTGCTCGACGGTGTTTCACCCGGTCAGCACCTGCCGGATGGGCGCCGACCCTTTGGAGAACGTGGTCGACAGCCGCCTCAGGGTCTATGGCGTGGACGGCCTGCGGGTCGTGGACGCCTCGATTTTTCCCACGGTCACATCCGGCAACACCAACGCACCGGCCATCATGGTCGGTGAAAGAGGGGCGGACCTGATCCTGGAAGACACCAGGGCCGCATAAGGAAAACCGATGGGACAGGAGCTGTTTGCCGAAGACTTCAGGACGACACCCTATTGGCAGGACGCCGCACCTGAAGTGTCCTTGCCCGGGGCGGAGCTGCCGCCGGAAATCGATGTTCTTGTCGTCGGCGGTGGCTATACGGGCCTCAATGCCGCCCTGCAAACGGCCCGCGAAGGGATCGGCACGCTGGTGCTCGACGCCGAGCTTCCCGGCTGGGGTTGCTCCATGCGCAACGGCGGGCAGCTGTCGACCAGTCTCAAGCCGTCCTTTTCCGGGCTGGCGCGCCGGTACGGCCGGGAACTGGCAACCCAGCTCTGCCTGGAAGGACAGGCGTCGCTCGACTATATGCACGCGCTGTCGCGCGAGGACGGGTTCGATCTGGGTCTTCGGGAAGTCGGCCGCTTTCACGGTGCCCACAAGCCGCACCTCTACGACACGCTCGCGAAGGACTGCGCGGCCGGCCACCCGGTCTGGACGACCGATGCCTTCATGGTGCCGAAAGCGGACATGGCGTCGGAACTCGGCACGGCCGCCTATCACGGCGGGGTCGTCTTTCCGCGCCATTGCAGTATCGACGTGTCGAGATACCATCCGTCGCTTCTCCGGATGGTTCTGGCCGCGGGAGCGATGGTGCGCGGCAGGTGCCGCGTCCTTTCCATCGAGCGCCTAACGAAAGGCTTCAAGGTCCAGACGAGCAATGGTGCGGTAACCGCCGGCAGGGTGATCCTCGCCACCAACGGCTATTCCGGGTCCCTGTCCCCCTGGCACCAGCGCCGGATCATCCCGATCGGCTCCTATGTCATTGCGACCGAAGAGATCCCGACCGACCTTGTCGACAGGCTGTTCCCGACCGACCGGGTCCTCTCCGACACGCGCAAGCTGGTCTATTATTACCGGCTCTCGCCGGACCGGAAACGGGTGCTTTTCGGCGGCCGGGTGTCCTTGAGCGAGACGGATCCGCGCAACAGCGCCCTCAAGCTTCACCGCGACATGACCGCACTCTTTCCCGAACTGGCGGCCATCAGGGTCTCTCACGCATGGATGGGCTTCGTCGGCTACACGTTCGACACGCTCGCCCATTGCGGTGAGGATCGGGGTCTCTTTTTCGCCGGCGGTTACTGCGGCTCCGGCGTCGGCATGGCGAGTTATCTCGGCATGCACATCGGCCGGAAGGCGGCCGGCACGGATCAGGCCCCCTCCGCGTTCGAGCGCATTCCCTTCCCGACCCGGCCGCTTTACCAAGGAAATCCCTGGTTTCTTGCGCCGTCCGTATTTGTCTATAGGCTGCGCGACCGTCTCGGTATCTGACGCGCAGGCCTCGACAACGAGCCCCTTGACCGCGCAGTTGCGGACATCGGCAAGCGCGTCGTCAGCTCCGTTCAGATCAGCATACGTCGGGGATCTGCCAGCAGTCCGGCGTAGTAGCTCAAGAACCGCGCTGCGTCGGCTCCATTGATCACCCGGTGATCATAACTAAGATCGAGCGGCACCATCCGCACAGGCTGAAAATCCCCGCCATCCCACACCGGCACGGTCCGCGTGCGGGTAATGCCGAGAATGGCCACTTCCGGCGGATTGACGATGGGCGTGAACGCCGTGCCGCCGATCCCTCCTAGGTTGGTGATCGTCATGGAAGCACCGCCCATCTCTTCCGGGCGGACCTTCCGTTCCTGGGCACGGGATGCGAGGTCGAAAATCTCCGCGGCGATCTGCCAGAGGCCCTTGCGGTCAATATTCCGGACAACCGGCACCATCAGACCATGCGCGGTGTCGACCGCGATGCCGACATGCACGTAATCCTTCAGGAACAACGTCTTGCCGTCCGAGCTCAACGAGGCGTTGAATTTCGGGAATTCCCGCAGGGCCCGTGCGAGCGCCACTGCATGAAAGGCAAGCGCAGTCAGCTTGACGCCGTGGGATGCGGCTTCGGTTTTCAGGCCTTTGCGCAGGGCTTCGACAGCCGTTACATCGGCCTGGTCGTGATGGGTTACGGCGGGGATGGACATCTGGGCCGCCGCCATATTCTGCGCCGCGACCTGCGCGAAACGGCTCATGGGTTCTTCAGTCACCGGCCCGTAAAGCGAATGATCCACATTCCATAGGGATGTGTCCGCACCTATTACCGGACGCGCGCTTGCCGCCCCCATGCCGCCTTCCACATCTTCGCGGGCGATGGAGGTGCGGCCGATGTCCCTGGCCAGTTTTTCAATGTCGATGCCCTTCTGCCGGGCCAGGGCCCTGACGGAGGGAGGCGCGATCACGTCCGACATGGTCTTCCTCCTACCAACTTGCCGAGATGTACTGGGTTTCCATGAACTCGAGCATGCCCTCATGGCCACCCTCGCGGCCGAGGCCGGACTGCTTGGTGCCGCCGAAGGGCGCAGCCGGGTCGGACACGAGACCGCGATTGAGACCGACCATGCCGTAATCCAGGCGTTCACAGACCTGCAGGCCGCGTTGCAGGTCCCGGGTAAAGACATAGGCAACGAGCCCGTATTCCGTGTCGTTGGCGCGCCGGATGACGTCCTCCTGATCGGTGAAGGTCTGGAGGGCGGCGACCGGGCCGAAGATCTCGTCATGAACGCAATCCGCCGTCTCCGGCACGTTGGAGAGCACGGTCGGCGGATAAAAGAACCCCTTGCCTTCAAGGGCCTTGCCGCCAATCTCGATCCTGGCGCCCTTTGCGACCGCGTCCTCGACGAATTCGCTCACCTTGTCGCGCGTTTCCGCATTGATGAGCGGACCGACGTCCACGGAGGGATCCGTCCCGTCGCCCACCTTGAGTCCGGCCATTGCCTCGGTGAGCCGGCGGGTAAAGTCCTCCGCCACGTCCTGGTGCACGTAAATACGGTTGGCCGCCGTGCAGGCCTCGCCAAGATTGCGCATCTTGGCGAGCATGGTGCCCTCGACCGCAAGGTCGAGATCGGCATCGTCGAACACGATGAGCGGCGCGTTGCCGCCGAGTTCCATGGCCGGCTTGAGCACCAGGTCCGCGGCCGAGCGCAGCAGCTTGCGCCCCACTGCCGTCGAACCGGTGAAGGAGACAACGCGCACGCGCGGATCGTGCAGCATGTGATCGACAAGGGCGCCCGTGCGCCTGGACGGCAGGACATTGACCAGCCCGGCCGGCACCCCGGCTTCTTCCAGCAAGGGCATCAGCGCAATCATGGTCAGCGGGGTTTCCGATGCGGGCTTGATGATCACGGCGCAGCCGGCGGCAAGCGCAGGCGCGATCTTCCGCGTTCCCATGGCAGCCGGATAGTTCCACGGTGTCACGAGGACCGCCAGCCCCGCCGGCTTGTGCTGGACGATGATACGCGCGCCGGAGGCCGGCGCGTGGGTGATAAGACCATCGGCACGCACGGCTTCTTCGGCGAACCAGCGGAAGAACTCGGCCGCATAGGTCGCCTCGCCCATGGCATCCCCACGCGCCTTGCCGTTTTCCAGCGTGATCAGACGCGCGAAGTCTTCCAGACGCGCCGTCATCAGCTCCCAGGCCTTGCGCAGCACCTCCGAGCGCTGGCGCGGCGTTCGCGCAGCCCAGTCCTTCATCGCTTTTTCGGCGGCATCCAGCGCCGCATCGGCATCCTCGGTCTCCGCGGAGGCCACGGAGGCCAGAACCTCTTCCGTCGCAGGGTTGAGGACGTCGAACCGTTCGCCTTTGGCGCCCGCGTGCCAGCCGCCGCCTATGTAGAGATCCGTGTAATCCATGACGCTCCCCATGGGTCAGAGCAGGTGGCGGAGCGGCTGCTCCATCCGGCCTGCGAAATTGGAAAGAAGGGTCACCGCTTCCGCCGCGGTGAATTGGTCGCCCGCGCATTCGAGCGTCAGACGCAAGCCCTGACCGGCGCGTACAATGCTGATCATCGGACAGTCTTCCGCGCCGAGTTGAACCGTACTGATCCGGCTGAAACGCAGATCGCGCACGCGCAGGTCAACGCGGGTGTCAGCCTCTGCCCGCGCCACCTGACCGAGCCGTGCCGAGGATACGGTGTAGGCCTGACCGCCACCAGATCCGTCGAGGGTGACCACCGCCGGCAATTGGCAAAGGCTCGCCGCGGCCAGGCCGGCAAGCAGGGCCCCGGCATCCTTGAGCCCGACAGCATCCGCAGCCCAGGCAGCAAAATCGGCAAATCCGTCTTCGGCGATCTCAGCGGTCAGATGCTGCGTTGCCGCGAGCGGCGCCGTCGAGATTGTCGGCGCCGGCAGGGCCTTCAGGGCGTCGAGATCCCTGGCATGGAACGGTTGTTCATGCCCGGCATCGACAAGGCGCTTCAGGTCCAGTCCCTGTTCGAGGGCAAGGCGGCGGGCCTTGGGCGAGGCGAGGATCTTGCCTCCCGCCTGCACCTGTCCGCCGGGCAGGGGCCTCGCCGGTGCGAGCGATGCGGATTTCGCCGGGACCGCCGGCTCTGCCGCCGGTGGCGGGTCGGAGCGAGATGGAACCGCGCCGGACCGGGCGCTTCGTTCAATCGGATTGTCCGGCTTTTCCGCACTTATCACGGCGATCGTCTGGCCGACGGGAACTTCCTCGCCCGCTTCGGCCAGAAGCGCGGCAACATAACCGTCATGGCCGGCGCTGACCTCCACGGTGCTCTTGTCGGTTTCCACCTCGAAAAGAATGTCGTCGGCGGTCACCGCCTCGCCCGGCTGTTTCTGCCAGCCAACCAGCAATCCGGTATCCTGGGCCATGCCGAGGGTCGGCATGATAACCTGATGGCCGTCGATTTCGGCCGGATTGCCGGATGCGGCGGGCATGTCCCCGGCTTCTTGCGGCGCCTGTTCGCTCTCAACCCCGCCGGGCGTGTTCGAAATCAGGGCGATCACCTGGCCGACGGGTACATCGCTGCCCGCTTCGGCGGTCACATTGGTCAGATATCCCGGTTTCGGCGCTTCGACCTCCATCGCGGCCTTGTCGGTCTCCACCTCGAACAGCACGTCGCCCTCCGCGACGGCCTCGCCCGGTTTCTTGTGCCACGCGAGGATCTGGCCGGTTTCCTGGGCCATGCCGAGCGCAGGCATGATCACCTCATGCGGCATGGATCAGCTCCCCCGACAGATCCGGCGCGCGTTTTCGATCACACCGGCTGCCGTTGGCACCGTGAGGTCTTCCAGCGCGGGCGAAAACGGCACGGGCACATCCATGGCACCCATGCGGATGACGGGCGCATCCAGGTGATAGAACGCCTTTTCGCTGATCCGGGCCGCGATTTCCGCCGTGACGCCGTAGCTCTGATGCCCCTCATCGATCACGATCGCACGCGAGGTCTTGCGCACCGACTGAAGTATCGTCTCCTCATCCAGCGGCACGATGGTGCGCGGGTCGATGACCTCGGCGCTGATACCTTCCCGGGCGAGGGCCTCCGCCGCTTCTTCGGCGACCTGAACCATCGATGACGTGGCGACCAGCGTGACGTCGTGGCCCTCCCGCTTGACATGAGCCTGGCCGAACGGGATGAGGTATTCCTCCTCCGGGACCGGCGCCTTGTCGTTGTACATGAGCTTGTCTTCGAAGATGACCACGGGATTGTCGTCCCGGATCGCCGTCTTCAGAAGACCCTTGGCTTCATAGGCCGATGAGGGCATGGCGACCTTGAGCCCCGGTATGTGCGCCACCAGCGCCTGCAGGGACTGGCTGTGCTGGGCCGCCGAGCGCCGCGTGGCACCCATGTTGGTGCGCAGGACCAGGGGCACCTTCAGTTTCCCGCCGGACATGTAATGCGTCTTGGCGGCCTGATTGCAGAGCTGATCCATCACCAGATAGAGGAAATCGCCGAACATCAGGTCGACGATCGGCCTCGAACCGGTCATTGCCGCACCGACCGCGATGCCCATGAAACCGGGTTCGGAGATCGGCGTGTCGATGACCCTGCCGGTGCCGAATTCCTCGACGAGCCCGGAAAGGACCTTGAAGGGCGTCCCGGCCTCCGCGACGTCCTCTCCCAGCAGGATGATCGTCGGGTCGCGGCGCATTTCTTCCGCGATGGCTTCGTTGACCGCCTTCGACAGAGTGATTTCGCGTGTCATGACTTCTCTCCTCAGGCAGCCGTTTCCGCAAAGACATGCATGTCGACCTCACGCGTGTCCGGGTATTTTGCCTCAAGCGCATAGTCGACGGCGGCTTTCGCCTCGGCCGCGATCTCGTTGTCCAACTCCACCAGTTCGTCCGCCGACATGATCTTCTGGTCGATCAGCCACTTGCCGAAATTGGTGATGGGATCGCGTACCTTTTTCCACTCCGCTTCCTCGTCCCTGGAGCGGTAATAGTCGCGATTGATATCGCCGACGTGGTGGCCGTGATACCGGTAGGTATCGAGCTCGATGAAAAACGGGCCTTCGCCCCTGCGGCATCGCTCAGTGAGGCTCCGGGCCAGTTCGTTGACAGCCAGAACGTCCTGACCATCCACGTTGAACGCCTCGATGCCGAAGGCTTTGGCGCGGGCGACCAGCGAGCCGGCAGCAATCTCTTCGGTCTTCGTATATTCGCTGTAGCCGTTGTTTTCGCAGGCATAAATGACCGGAAGCTTCCAGAGGGCGGCCATGTTCATGACCTCGTACCAAAGCCCTTGTGCCGTTGCGCCGTCGCCAAAAAAGCACACTGTCACATGGCTGGTTCCCAGATGTTTCGCAGAGAGTGCGGAACCGGTCGCGATCCCCATGGATCCGCCGACAATGGCGTTGGCTCCCAGATTGCCGTTCGCCTGATCGGCAATGTGCATCGATCCGCCCTTGCCCCGGCAATAGCCTTCTTCCTTGCCCAGAAGTTCGCAGAACATTTCGCGGAAATTCGCGCCCTTCGCGACGCAGTGCCCGTGCCCTCGGTGGGTCGAGGTGATCTTGTCCTCGGACGTCAGTGCCTCGCAGATACCGACGGCCACCGCCTCCTGGCCGGAATACATATGGGTCAGACCCGGCATCTTGGCAGATAGATACAGCTGGTTTGCGTTGTCTTCAAAAACACGGATGCGCACCATTTGCTTGTACATGCGCAGATAGTCCTCGGTATTGTGCTTGGCAGCGCCCATGGTTCTGGCCCTTGAAAAAGGCCCGGCCCCGAGAGGGCCGGGCAAGGTGGGGAGGTTAGTACCGGTTGGCGATCGGAAGGTCCTGGGCCGGGAACAGGGAAATGACCTCGCATCCCTTGTCCGTGACCACGACCTCTTCCTCGATGCGCGCCGCCGAAAAACCGTCCTTCGCCGGACAGTAGGTTTCGAGCGCAAACACCATCCCTGTCTTGATTTCCATCGGATTTTCCAGCGAAACCGCCCGGCTGATGATCGGGCGCTCGTGCAGCGCCAACCCAAGGCCGTGGCCGAACTGAAGGCCAAACGCGGAAAGCTCGTCGGGAAAACCGAACTCCTCCGCCTTCGGCCAGGCCTGAGCCACTACGTCGGTGGACACGCCCGGCCGTATCAGGTCGATCGACGCATCAATCCACTCCCGTGCCATCTTGTAGGCATCCTGTTGCGCAGGGGTCGAAAAGCCGATGTTGAACGTACGATAGTAGCAGGTCCGGTAACCCTGGTAGGACTGCAGGATATCGAAGAACGCCTGGTCGCCCGGACGGAAATACCGGTCCGTGAAGTTGTGCGGGTGCGGATTGCAGCGTTCGCCGGAAATCGCGTTGATCGCTTCCACATCATCGGAGCCCATTTCGTAGAGCATCTTGTTCGACAGGGCGACGATGTCGTTCTCGCGGATTCCGGGCTTCAGTTCCTCGTAGATCATGTGGTAGACGCCGTCGACCATGGACGCCGCCTGGGTCAAGAGCTGGATTTCATCGACATTCTTGATTTCCCGGGCGCTCAGCATGATTTGCTGCCCGTCGACAACCTTGAGACCGGCATCCTGGAGCGCATGGAACATCGCTGTTTCAGCGTAGTCGACACCCACCGGCATGTCGATCATGCCGGCATCGCGGATCAGTCCGGCGATTTCGTCCGCATAGCGCTTCATCAAACCGAAGCTTGGCGGAATGGTGCCGCGCATGCCGACAACGCCGGCCCGGCAATGATCCGGGATCAGCCAGTCGGAGAATTTCTTGTGATGAACCGCCGCGGAGCCGAAATCCCAGACATAGGGCGCGTCATCGCCGGTCAACAGACAGAAGCGGCACATCTTGTCCCGTTCCCATTCGCCGATCTTCGTTGCCGAGACGTAGCGGATGTTGTTGACGTCAAACAGCAGCAGCGTTCCGCAGTCGCTCGCCTTCAGGGCCTGGCGCGTGCGGCCGAGCCGATAGCGGCGCAACCGGTCGTGATCGATGCGGCGCTCGAAATCGACGGATGTGTGACCCCAGGCGGGTAGTCGTCCCTCCCACATCCAGTGCGGTTCAAGGTCCTCGGGTGTCAGAATGTTCGGTGTCAGTGCACGGGACATGAGTCTCTCCTTCAGGCGAAGTCTGCTTCGCCTGTTATTACGGAATATCAGTGAGTTAGCTCGTTATTGCATGATCATGCCGCCATCGATCATGATGAGCTGGCCGGTCATGTAATCGCTCTCGCCGGAACACAGGAACGCGGCGGTTCCCTTGACGTCGTCGGGGGTGGAAAGCTGTTTCATCAAGATCATGGTCTGCGCCAGGTGATCCATCGACTGGCCTTCTTCCTCGAACATCCCGATCTCGACGAGGTCCTTGTCGAGCTGGTTCCAGAGTTCGGTCTTCACCACGCCCGGGGCATAGCCGTTAACGGTGATCTTGTGCGGCCAAAGCGCCTTTGCGCCGCCGATGATCATCGCCAGGGCGCAGTATTTGGAGCAGGAATAGGGAACAACGTCGAGAAACGCGGTCCGGGAGACAATGCTGCCGACATTGATGATCTTGTAGGGATGATCGTCCATCGGCCCCTGTTCGATCATTTTTTTCGCCGCCTCCTGCATGCCGAACAGCATGCCCTTGGCATTGATGTTCATGATCAGGTCCCAGTTCTCCTCATCGATATCGAGGAACATCCTGGGTTTGTTGACGCCCGCATTGTTGAGCATGATATTGATCGACCCGAATGCCTCCGCGGTCGCGTTGACCGCAGCCGTGTGGTCGGCGCGTTTGGTGACGTCGAGTTTCAGGGCAATGGCCTTGCCCTGGCCGCCGGCATTGATCCGGCTTGCGACCTCGTTGACCCCATCGACGTTTATGTCGCCCAACGCGACATTCGCGCCTTGCGCGGCGAAATACTCCGCGTTGGCCGCGCCCATGCCCTGGGCGGCACCTGTGATCAGGATGTTCTTACCTGCAAGACGATTGGGGTCCATGAATTCCTCCCGTTAAAGTTTTCCGGCTTCTCGCAAGAGGCGATCGGCACGATCCTGTGCAGCCTGCAACGCGGCTTTCGGTGATTGGACGCCGCGCAGCATGTCGTGGCATTCCTCTCCGCAAATGCGGATGATGTCGTTGATTTCCGGAACGGGCGGGCGCGGCCAGAACTGCAGTTCGTCGCGCCAGGACATGCCGTCTACCGCTTCGAATATCGGCGAAAGGCGGCGCACTTCGGGATCGGCGCCGACCGAATAGCGCGGATTGGTTCTGCTGCCGTGTTCGACATAGAGTTTTTGCGCTTCGGGCGATGTGAAGACAATCAGCGCCTCGGTTGCGGCCGCCAGGCGCTCGGGGGCAATATTCGCCGGAATTCCAAGCAGGTAGCCGCCGACGGGCGCAATGTTGGCCGCGTTCGGACCCGACGGATGCGGCAGGTAGCCAACCTTGCCATAGGCCGCGCAGGACGGGTTCTGTTCGAAGTAGGGGGCAAGCAGCGTATAGCCGTAGGCCATTGCAACTCTGCCGTTGGCGAAGGGCCGCACGCGCTCGTACCAGGACATCGACAGGATATCCGGCGGCGAGTACTGCAGGAGAGCCATCAGGTATTCAGCTGCGGCAAGGCCGAGGTCGGTGTCTATCGTCGGCCGGTAGTCTGCGCCCGCCAGTCGCGAGGCGTCATAGCCACCCGCCTGTTTCGGAAGATCCAGGATCGGTTGCCCGAAGTCCGCGCAGGTCGTCATGAAAGTGTGACCAAGCGCGGTCCCGCGTGCTGCGTTCCAGGCGATGCCGTAACGTCCCATGGCCGGCTCATGCAGCTCCGCGGCAACGTTCAGGACCGCGTCGGTGGAGTGGGGCGGTTCGAGCCCCGCTTCCGCCAGCAGATCTTTGCGGTAAAACAGTAGCTCCGGGGTTGTCTGCGACGGCACGCCATAAGGCTGGCCGCCCCAATGCGCCGCCTGCCAGCCCGCGGTATGGAAGTCGCTCGGATTAAGCCTCTCGATATCGAGGATTTCGTCCAGCGGCAGCAGATAGCCTTTTTCAGCAAACTCGCCGACCCAGGGGAGGTCGAAGGCAATAAGGTCGTACCTGCTTGTGGTCCGCAGGGCGTTCTTGACCGCTTCCTCATGCAGCCGGTCGATCGAAAAGGCCCGTTGCTGAATGGAGCAGCCGACAACCTGTTCAAACTGCCGCTTCAATCCGTGCATGACCATGAAAGTCGGATCGCCGTGCACGAGAACCCGCAGTCCCCCCGACAATTTCAGCGGCTCGAGCAGGACCTGCGGCGGCTGGATGGTTTGCGCCTCCAGGTAAGACCCGCCGAAATAGTAGTCCTGCGTATCGGCGCGCCGGTCCTCGGTCCCGAATGACTGAGCCGCCAGCCTGCGGACGCGGCTGCTGAACTGTTTCCACTCCTCGAGCATCTTGGCACTCGGGTGAAGCGAGAAACTCCTGCCGCTTGCCGTCCGGGGCCGCTGCTCGATAAGGCCGCTGTCGATCATTTCGCGCAACCGCCGGCTGGCAGTCGCGTAGGGAACGCCGGACGCACCGATCAGGGACGTCGGTGTCACCGCCTTCGCTTCAAGATGTCTTTTTACCAGGTAGGTCGACATTTTGACGTAGGGGTTCGGAGCGGATATCTCCATCAAGCCGTCCAGTTCGTCTCCGAAACTCTCCAGAAAAGTCAGGACCTGGAGGATCTCGGTTTTGGCTTGCGGTGTGAGATACGGCGCTTCTCGAACCAGCTCTCCCTCATATTGGCTCATCGTGCGGCTCCATTTTCCGGGGCTGGATGAACCACCTTATTCAATTTGGATATTTTCTGGATCGACATTGGATGTCCCCTTAAACGTGACGGCAGCAGGCGAGAAGCAAAACTGCCAAACAGTCCATTTTGAACATTAATATATCCAATATGGATAATATTGGGGAGGCGCAGGTTGCCGAGGCTATGCAGTCTTTTTTTACGCTCACGGTGAGTGCGAAATCCGCATTGGAGGAGATGCGGCTTGGATTTGAAACTTAAGGTTTCTCAGGGAGGAAATCGGTATGACGAACACTCTTCGGTCACTGCTCGTTGCAACAACAACAATGACAGGCCTCGCGCTGACCGGTGCCGCGGCTGCGGACGCGATGAAGATCGGTATCACGCAGAACAATGTCGGCGTTGACAGCTATCAGACGACTTATGAAAAGGCATTCATCGCGGCCGCGGAGGCCAACGCCGATGTCGAGACTGTTGTGCTTGATGCCGGCGGCGACGTTGCCCGGCAGATCGCTCAGGTGGAGGACCTGATCCAGCAGGAAGTTGATGCCATCATCATCTGGCCGACGAACGGCGAAGCGGTCATTCCGGCGGTGCGCAAGGCCCAAAAGGCCGGTATTCCCGTCATTGTCACCAATTCGAACATCGCCGAGCAGGGATTTGACTTCGTGAAGTCTTTCTCCGGCCCGGACAACATCACGCAGGGTGCGCGCGCCGCCGAGATCATGTGCGACAAGTTCAAGGAAATGGGCATCGAGAACGAAGCCCGGATCGTCCAGATCTCCGGTCAGCCCGGATACACCACGGCAATCGAACGGGCCAATGGTTTTGAAGACCGTCTTCCGGAAGTCTGCCCGGACGTTACCCTGGTCGAAACGCAACCAGGCGACTGGAACCGCGAAAAATCGCAGAAAGTCATGGAAGCCTTCCTGGTCAAATACGACGACATCGATGGTGTCTATGCCGGTGACGACAACATGGGCGTCGGCGCCCTGAACGCCGCCAAGGCGGCCGGACGCGAAGGCATCATCTTCGTTGGCGCGACCAACTTCGCTGTCGGGTACGAGGCCATGGAGCGCGGCGAGTACTGGGGATCCATCTACCAGTCTCCGGTTGACGACGCGGAAGCGGCTCTGCAGACCGCCATCGATGTGCTTTCCGGCAAGGAAGTGCCCTTCCTGAACTATTTCGACACTCCGAAGATCACCCAGGACAACATGGCCGAGTTCAGCAAGCCGGTCTTCTGAGCCCAAACTGAGCGCAGGAGCGATCCTGCGCCTCTTTTTCCTGCAAGAACGGATTGGGAGGAAATCATGGGCCGTGTGTCCGGACGTTCCTGTATTGTAACCGGCGCGGCCAGAGGGATCGGGCGGGCGATTGGCGAAGCCCTTCTGGGAGAGGGCGCCGACGTCTGTTTCGCCGACATCAACGGCAGTCAGGTTAGGTCGGTGGCCGAGGCCAACCGGGAACAGGCCGACGAGGCCGGTGCGAAAGTCACGTGGGCGGAAGTCGACGTGACCAACCGGGACCAGGTTCGGGCCATGATCGCCAAGACGGTTGCCGCTTTTGGCAAGCTGGACGTCAAGTTCAACAATGCCGGCGTCAACAAGCCGATGAATTTCCTCGACGTGAGCGAGGAGAACTGGAACTTTATCATGAGCGTCAACGGCCTGGGCTGCCTGATCGGCATGCAGGAGGCCGCGCGTCAGATGATCGACCAGGGAACCGGTGGCAAGATCATCAATACCGCGTCGATCGCCAGCCGGCAGGGGTTCGACAATGTCGCGCCCTACTGCGCCTCCAAATGGGCCGTTGTGTCGCTGACGCAATCGGGTGCCAGGGACCTGGCCAAGCACGGTATAACCGTCACCGGCTTTGCACCCGGCGTCGTGGCGACGGAGATGTGGGAGCAGGTGGACCAGGACCTCGTCGACATCGGCGCGGCCGAACGGCCGGGCCAGGCCATGGAGGCGTTTTCCTCCGACATTCTGCGCGGACGGGTTGCCATCCCGTCGGATATCACGGGAACCACCACGTTCCTTGCTTCACGCGACAGCGATTACATGACCGGGCAGATCGTCATGATCGATGGCGGCATGACGCTCGTATAATGGAACCAACGGGTTAGGGAGGCTCAGTTGTCCGACATTTCAACCAAGGCAGTCAGCCCATCCGGCGGCTCGAAGGAGAAGACCATGCGGCGGCTGAACCTGTCGGGTGTGGGCGGTTTCCTGGCAAAGCAGGGCATCCTCGTGGCTTTCGCGCTGTTCCTGATCGGCTTCACGATCGCCAATGATCGCTTTCTGGATCCGGACAATGTCATGGGGGTCATACGTTCCTCCGCCATCCTCGGCGTGATGGCGCTCGGTGTGACGTTCGTCGTGATCAGCGGCAACCTCGACCTTTCCGTCGGATCCATGATGTCGTTTGCGACCATCGTCGTCCTGGACCTGCACGACAAGCTGGGACCCACGCTCGCCATCCCGTCGATGTATGCGATGGTGCTTTGCCTGGGTGCGTTCATCGGGTTTCTCGTCGGATATCTCAAACTCAATTCCCTGATTGTGACACTCGGCATGCTGTCGGCGATCCACGGCCTGACATTGACCTATTCCGGCGGGAAAAACATGGACATCGACGACAAGGCAGGCACCTGGTTCAGTGTCTTCGGTCAGTCCGACGCGCTCGGCATTCCGGTGCCGATCCTGATTTTCGCCCTGGTGGCTTCCATTCTCGGCATCGCGCTTGCGAAAACGCCCTTTGGCCGGAAGGTCTACGCCGTCGGCGGCAACGGCACCGCGGCGACCTTTTCCGGGATCCGCAGGGCCCGGGTGGTGTTCAGCTGCTATCTCGTGTCCGCGTTTTGCGTCGGCACGGCCGGCCTTCTGCAGGCGAGCCGGTCCCTGGGCAGCCAGAATACCGTGGGGCAGGGCCTTGAGCTGGAGGTGCTGGCCGCCGTTATCCTTGGCGGAGCATCGCTCCTTGGCGGTTCGGGCACGATCTTCAAGACCGTCATCGGCGTTCTCATTCTCGGCTTCATCCAGAACGGCCTCTTGCTGGTCGGACTGCAGTTCTACGCCCAGTACGTCGTCACCTGGATCATCATCATCCTTGCCGTCTGGCTCGACGTGGCAGCCAAGCGCGGCAAGCTCTGGTCGCCGATCGCCTAACGGAGGGAAAAATGGAACCTGGAACTCTCAGCACCTTCCTGAAGCGCGGCGCGATCTGGGGCTTCATCATTGTCGAATTGATCTTCTTCTCGGTCGCCGGGGAATATCAGTCGCTGAGCGACAAGGCCTTCATGGACCTTGATAACATGCTGCTGCTTTTCAAGCAGTCGGCTCCGATCGGCATCATCGCCATCGGCATGACCATCATCATGATCAACGGCAATATCGACCTGAGCGTCGGCGCGACCTTCGCGCTCAGTGCCGTCGTCCTGCTCGACAGCATGACCTGGCCGATCTTCGCGGGCCTGGGAGACGGAGTCATTTTCATCGGCTGGGGCCTTGCCCTGATGACGGGCATGTTGCTCGGCGCACTCAATGGACTGATCGTGTGGAAAACCGGTGTCGATGCCTTCATCGTCACGCTCGGATCCATGCTCGGCTATCGCGGCCTGGTCTTCATGTACAATGGCGAACAGCCGACCTCGCACCTCAATTGGACGCTGGTCGATTTTGCCGAAGCCCAGTTTCTCGGGTTGCACACGGCAACCTGGTTCCTGATCGCGGTCACCGCCGTGCTCTGGTTTGTGATGAACCGCACCGTCCATGGCCGCAACGCCTACGCAATCGGCGACAACCGGACGGCTGCGATCAATGCCGGCATCCGGGTCGGTCCGCACATGATGATCAACTTCATGATCATCGGTTTCCTGGCATCTCTTTCGGCCGTAGTCTTCTATTCGGAATCCGGGTCCGTGAACCCCAATGACGGCGAGCTCTATGAGCTCTGGATCATCACCGCGGTCGTGCTCGGCGGCACCAAGCTGACGGGTGGCGCCGGGTCCGTTCTGTCCACCCTGGGCGGGGTGCTTGCGATACAGCTCCTGCGAAAGGGACTGGGGCACATCGGCGCCGACACGGAAACGGTGAATATCGTGATCGGACTGATCCTGATCGCCGTCTTGTTCCTCGACCGCCAGCTCAACCTCAAGGGCCGACAGGAGTTGAGAATATGAGCAATTCGACACCCGCCCTTTGCCTGGAAGGGATCGTCAAGACATTTCCCGGGGTGAGGGCGCTCGACAACGTCTCCTTCTCCGTCATGCCGGGTGAGGTGCATGCCCTGATGGGTGAGAACGGCGCCGGCAAATCGACACTGATGAAAGTCCTCGGCGGGATCTATCAGCCCGATGAAGGCCGAATCATTGTCGGTGAGAAGCCCGTCGTCATGACCTCACCGCTTCAGGCAAAGAGCAAGGGCATCGTCTTCATTCACCAGGAGCTCAGCCTGGCAGAGGAACTGACGGTTGCGGAGAACATCTATCTCGGTGAACTGCCGAAAAAGAGCTTCGGCCTTGTCGACTGGAAGAAACTCTATGCCCGGACCGACGAGATCCTGGGCAAACTCAAGGTCGGTTTCGATGCGAAGACCAAGGTCGGCGACCTGTCCATCGCCAACCAGCAGATGGTTGAAATTGCCCGCGCACTGACCGTCGAGGCCAAGGCCGTCATTTTCGACGAGCCGACGGCCTCGCTGACCGACGCGGAAAAGGTCGTGCTTTTCGATGTCATCACCGATCTGAAGAATCACGGTGCCGGCATCATCTACATTTCGCACCGGATGGAAGAGATCTTCAAGATCACGGACCGGATCAGCGTTCTCAGAGACGGCCAGTATCGCGGCACTCTGGTCACCACCGAGACCAACGAAGATGAAATCACGCAGCTGATGATCGGGCGCAAGCTGGACCTTTCCCGCAATGTCAGCCACCACGAACTTGGCGACGTGGCGCTCGAAGTGCGCAATCTGTCCTGCGGCTCCCTGTTCCGCAACATCAGCTTTGAAGTCCGCCGGGGCGAAGTGGTCGGGTTTTACGGCCTGGTGGGAGCCGGCCGGACCGAAATCGCCGAAACGCTCTTCGGCCTTCGCGAGCCAAGCGGAGGGCAGATCCTTCTCGACGGTGAAGAAACCGTCATTCACTCCCCCGCCGACGCAATCGAGAAAGGCATTTCGCTGGTCCCGGAAGACCGCAAGGGCCAAGGCCTTGTTCTTGGCATGAACTGCCGAGACAACATGACCCTTCCCCAGATCAACGATCTGAAAACCGGGCCGTTTGTCGCCGAAGGCGCTGAGATCGCCATATTCGACCAGTACCGCGACCGGCTCGATATCCGGACGCCCGGATGGAAGCAGCTTGTCGGCAATCTTTCGGGCGGCAACCAGCAGAAGATCGTCATTGGCAAATGGCTTTCCATGCACCCGAACGTCCTGATCGTGGACGAACCGACCCGCGGCATCGACGTGGGCAGCAAGTCGGAGATCCACAATCTGATCCGGGACCTGGCAAGCCAGGGTTACGCGGTGATCGTGATCAGCTCGGAAATGCCGGAAGTCCTGCATGTCAGCGACCGGATCGTTGCCATGTTCAACGGCGAGATCATTCGGACCTTCACCTCCGAAGAGGTAAGCGAAGACAATCTCATCCAGGCGATTTCCGGCATTTCACCGGGCAAGGCGGCGTAGTGCGGGTCGGATTTGCCGGGCTTGGCCGAATGGGCGTGCGCATGGCCGCCAATCTGGCCGCGGCCGGTCACGATGTGACCGTCTGGAACCGGACGCCGGAAAAGGCAGAGACATTTGCGCGGCGCCATGGTGCCAGGAGCGCCACCACGCCGGCCGCGATCGCAGCCGGATCGGATGTCGTCATCTCCATGCTGGCGGACGATGCCGCAGTCGAGAACGTCTATTTCGGTCCGGAAGGATTTCTGAGTGCCTCCGGTGGAGCGTCCGTCTTCGCGGAAATGGGCACGATCTCCATTCCCATGGTGACGAAGGTCCATCAGGCGATGGCCGACGCAGGCCTCAGGTTTGTCGATGCGCCTGTTTCGGGTGCCACGAGGGCCGCCGAGGACGCCCGGCTGCTGATCATGGCCGGCGCGACGCAAGGTGAGGCGCCGGACCTGGAGCCGCTCTTCGGGGCAATGGGCAAACGCACCATCTGGCTGGGGGCGGCCGGGCGGGGAGCGACCATGAAACTCGGCGTGAACATGCTGATCCACGGTCTCAACCAGACCCTGTCCGAGGCGCTGGCCTTGACGTCCGCTGCCGGTATCGCGCCGGACGTCGCTTATGAAGTCGTTGAAAATTCAGCGGCGGCGGCTCCCGTCCTCGCCTACAGAAAAGACCTTTATCTCGACGAACAGGCTCACGACGTCAGTTTCACGGTTGCGCTTGCGCGAAAGGACGTGGGCCTTGCCCTCGATCTCGCCCGGACGCTCGGCGTCATCATGCCCCAGGCGGAACTCAACGAGACGGTTCTGACGGCCGCGGGCGAGGCCGGCTATGACACGCGGGACATGGCCTCCATCCTGACATTTGTTAAAAAGGGATTGAAATGAAAGCTGTGCTTTTCGTCGGCGGCTGGGAAGGCCATGCACCGACCCATTTCAGCGACTGGTATGAAGCGCTCCTGAAGGAGAACGGGTTCGAGGTCGATGTCTACGACACAA
Organism: Roseibium salinum; assembly: GCF_026240905.1. Lineage (NCBI taxonomy): Bacteria > Pseudomonadati > Pseudomonadota > Alphaproteobacteria > Hyphomicrobiales > Stappiaceae > Roseibium > Roseibium salinum. Next base: position 266,831 of record NZ_JAPEVI010000001.1, on the reverse strand, counting down.
TGGAACCGCTGGAGCATCCGCAGGATCTGGCCGATGTCGACCTGATCACGCCGATCTGGTCCTCCGCCCGGTCCGGCCACAGGGAAGAGTTCGGCAACATGACCAAGCCGCAGGAAGACGGTCTGTTGAAGTTGATCGCCAACGGATGCGGAATCGCGGGCTGGCACGGCCATATGGGCGATGCCTTCCGCGACCGGCCGACCTACCATTTCCTGATCGGCGGCCAGTTCGTCGCCCATCCGCCCGGCTGGCCGGACAATCTGCAGCCCCGCGAAGACTATATCGACTACGACGTCACGATCTGCCGCCCCGCGGACCCGATTGTCCGGGGGATCGACAGTTTCCGGCTGACGTCCGAGCAGTACTACATGCTTGTCGATCCCTCGAACGAGGTCCTGGCGACCACGACCTTCTCCGGCAAGCACCTCTGGTGGATCGAAGGCACCGTCATCCCCGTGGTCTGGAAACGGCGGTGGGACAAGGGGAGGGTATTCTACTGTTCGATCGGCCATGAACTGGACGACCTGAAACTTCCCCAGGTCACGGAAATCATCCGGCGCGGGTCGTTGTGGGCAGCCGAGGGCAAGGCGATGGCGGCCGCGGACAGGTGGTCATAGTCGTTGCCGATATATTACTGCCGCGATCCACGAACGACCGTCCCGGCAGGACTGTTCTCCCGACACCTACAGCGCGTTGGCGTTGGTGATCCGGCGCGTGGTGGTAAAGCGTTTGTCCAGGTCGGGTGACAGCTCCAGACCGAGCCCCGGTCCGTCCGGGACCGTGATCTGCCCGTTTTCGATCGGTGGCAGGGCCGTGACCAGGTCACGGTACCAGGTGCGATGGAAGGCCCTCACGCTTTCCTGGATAACCGCGTTGGGTGCCGCCAGGGACAGATGAGTGGAGGCTGTGAGCACCACGGGACCCGTGCAGTCATGGGGCGCGATGGGCAGTTTTTCCGCTTCGGCCATGGCGGCGACCTTGCGGGCCGTCGTGATGCCGCCGCACCAGCTCAGGTCCAGCATCACCACACCGGCGGCCCCGGTCGCGATCAGGTCGCGGAAGGCGCCGATGCCCCCGAGCGTCTCGGAGGCGGAGACCGGCGCGGGGGAGGCGTCGGCATAGCGCTTGAGCAGGTCCAGACTGTCGAGGCGAATGGGATCCTCGTGCCAATAGGTGCCGAAAGGCGCAAGCGCCTTGGCGATCCTGATCGCCGGGAGCAATTGCCACATCGAGTGAAACTCGACCATGATGTCGATCCTGTCGCCCACGGCGGCGCGGATCTTTTCAAACGGCACCAGCGCGGCCTTCAGATCCTCTGCCGAGATGTCGAGGCCGCGGGTCTTTTCCGCCGCCATGTCGAACGGCCAGATCTTCATCGCCGTGATGCCCTCGTCGAGAAGCGAGAGGGCCAGTTCGTCCGCCCGGGAGAGGAACCCGTTCAGGTCGTCGTAGTGGCCCCCGGTGCCCAGGCCGTAATTGTCCGTCTGCTGTCCGGTATCCTCCTTCACATAGTCGGTGCCGGCGCAAGTGTTGTAGGTCCGGATCCAGGGGCGGGTGAAGCCGCCCAGAAGCTGTGCGACGGGCTGGCCCGTGACCTTGCCCATCAGGTCCCAGAGCGCGATATCCAGTGCCGAGTTGCCGCGCGTTTCGGCGCCCGACGACCTCCAGCCGAGATAGCCTTCCGCCCTGAGGGACAAATACTCGATCCGGCGCGGATCCTCGCCGATCATCAGGGGCGCCAGGGTTTCGTGAATATGGGCCTCGACCGTTCCCGCTCCGTAGAAGGTCTCGCCCAGGCCGGTAACGCCCTCGTCCGTGTGGACGAGCAGCCAGATGAGATTGGGTCGCTCCGCGATCCGGATGGTTTCAAGCGCGGTGATCTTCATGTCAAATCCCCATCGGCAAGAGGTCTGGCCCGCAAGAACATGGGTTGGCGACCTACAGGAGCAGCGTCACGATCGGCGGCCACAAGAGCAGAACCGCCAATGCCAGAAGCTGTATCATGATGAAGGGCAGGAAGCCCCGGAAGATGTCGGTCAGCGAGATCTGCGGCGGGGCCACCGACTTGAGATAGAAGGCGGCCGGGCCGAAGGGCGGCGACAGGAAACTGACCTGCATGTTCATGCAGAACACCACGCCGAACCAGATCGCCACGTAGCGCGGCTCGATCTCGCCGAAGACGCCGATTTCGGCGACCGGCAGTTTCAGCACGATGGGCAGGAAAACCGGCATGATCAGCAGCACGATGCCGACCCAGTCCATGAACATGCCCAACACCAGGAAGATCGCCATCATGACCAGGATGATGCCCATCGTGGGAAGTTCTGCGCCGACGATCAGGTTGGCCACGTAGCTGGGGCCGCCGGCGAGCGTATAGGCGGCCGCGAGCGCCGCCGCGCCGATGGTCACCCAGATGATCGTGCCGGTCGATTTCAGCGTCCGCATCAGGCTGTCCCAGACGATAGTGAAGGTCATTTCCCGCCGGATTAGGCCGATCACGAAGACGGCGATGACGCCCATGCCGGCCGCTTCCGTGATCCCGGTGATCCCGCCGTAGATCGACCCCAGCACCACTCCGATCACCACCACCGGTGCAATGAGCCCGCGTCCCATGTGCCAGCCCGTGGCGGTCCGCTCGCGGCCGATGACAAAGACGATCAGCAGGAGCGCGACGGCAAAGACACCGAGGATCCATGGAATGTCGCTCACCATGCCGAGCAGGATCGGGTCGACACCTTCCGTGACATCGTTGGCGCCTGTTACTGTGAAGAAGAGTGCGCGCACCAGAAGCACGCCGCAGATCCAGAGAGTGAACCGCGCCAGGAAGCCGGCAAACAGCAGCGTCTTCTCCCGGCCGGCCGGGTCGTCCGGCTCGGGTTCCGGCAGGGGTGCCTGCTTCGGGTCGATGCGGGTTCGCAGGACGATGTAGACGATGAAGAAACTCGCCAGCATGAAGCCCGGCAGGAACGACGCCGTGAACAGGCCCTTGATCGACGTCTCCGTGACGAGCCCGTACATGATCAGCACGATGGAGGGCGGGATCATGGTGCCGAGGGTTCCGCTGGCGCAGATGGTGCCGATGGCGAGGTTCTGATTGTAGCCCAGCCGCAGCATCTGGGGCAGGGCGATCAGGCCGAGCAGCACGACTTCGCCGCCGATGATGCCGGACATGGCCGCCATGATCACCGCCATGAGCGACGTGACGATGGCAATTCCGCCCCGGGTCCGGCTGAGCCAGACGTTGAGCGAGGAATACATGTCGCGCGCGATGCCGGATCGTTCGAGCAAGGACGCCATGAAAATGAAAAGCGGCACCGATATGAGGACGTAATTCGTCATCTGCCGGTAGATGGCCTGGGCGAGCACCGAGAGCGGCCCGCGACCGAAGTCCTGGAACAGGAACTCCGGGCCGAATTTCATGACCAGCGTTGCGACCGCCAGGAAGGCCGACGCAAAGCCCAGGGACATGCCCATGGCAAGCAGGACGAACATGCCGAGGAGCAGGATCAGGGAGAGGGTGCCGATATCGGAGACCTTCATCCAGGAAAGGCTGGCAAGCAGATCCATTTCACTTGTTCTCCAGAGAGCGGCGGATGCTCTCGATCTCGGCTTCGTCGATCTCGTCCAGCGGCGAATGGTGTTCGGGTTCGCTGTCCCAGTCCAGGATCAGGTTCGACAGAGCCTGCAGGGCCACCAGCGCAACGGTAATGAGGATCGCGGGTTTGATTGTGCCGGGAATCGGCGGGTTCCATGCGGTTCCGAAGGCCTCCCACCGCAGCAGTTTCGTCAATGCCTCGTTGAACCCGCCCCAGACAAGGGCGGCGGCAAAGGCCCAGATCAGGAGCACCGAAATGCAGTCTGAGGCCTTCTGCAACCAACGGGGCATCAGGTCGTAGACGATGTAGATCCGGATATGACTGCGCTGCTGCATGGCGTAGAGCCCGGCCAGCAGGAAGATGAACCCCGCCATCCAAAGCGAGAATTCGTTGGCCCAGAGCGTCGGCGCTGCGAAAACGTAGCGCGCGACGACCTCGTAGAACATGACGAACACGAGAAAACCGATGCCCAACATGGCCAACCTGCTGCAGATCAACGAGATGATGTCAAAGAAACCCCGGGGCCGCATTTCGATGGCGCCTACGGTGTCCGACAGGTAGATGGAGGAAAAGAGAAGCGCGAATAAGAGCAACCACAACGTGATCTTGACGGAAAGAAGATCGCCGGGTCTCAACATTTGCTGCATGCCGATTTCGGACCCGAGGAACAGTCCACTGAAGATCAGCCAGCCGGCACTCAAGAGTGCGAGGCTTACGAACAGGATCGCCGCCTTGCGGACCAGACCGCGCAGCGATCCGAGCCAGCAGTAGTGTTGCTCTTGCATGGCCAAACCCTCCTCTTTTGGCACTCACAGATCGTCTGCCGCAGGCAAAAGACCGGCGGACCTTGAAAAGATCCGCCGGCGTATTACAGCTTGGCTGAGAACCTCAGTTCGCCATGCCCTGCGACTTGAGATACTCGGTATGGGAGTCAACCAGCGCCTTCGCTTCCTCGGTCGTGGCGAATTCGGGCCAGGTCGAAACCGCCGCTTCGCGGAAGGCGGCACGCGCTTCCGGGCTGAGATCATGCAAGGTCACGCCATCGGCGCGCAGTTCGGCAGCGGCCTTGTTGTTTTCGTACTCTGCCGTCAGGGCCTGCTGCAGTGCCAGTTTCTGCATCGCAGTGTCGAGGATGCGGCGGTGATGCTCGGGCATGGCATCCCAGATCTCCTTGTTGCACGCCAGATGATCTGACGGCATCGAATGGAAGCCCGGGTAAGTGGCGTGTTTCACGATGTCGTAAAGACCCATGCCCTTGTTGTTCGCAAGGATCGATGCATCGGCCCCCTCGATAATGCCGGATTCGAGCGCGGTGAAGACTTCGGTGAAATCCATCACGATCGGAGACGCACCGAGTTTTTCAAAGATCTTGGTTTCCATGCCCGGAGGCGAGCGGAATTTCCAGTTCTTGAAATCGTCAACGGTCTTGATCGGTTTGGACGATGCCAGCGATTCCTGGCCGACGACCCACCAGCCGACGAGATGCATGCCATACTGGTTGTACAGCTCCTGCGCCGCGTCATAGCCGCCACCCTTGTAGAGCCAGCCGAGCTGCTGATAGGGCGTGTCATAACCGCCCATGATGTCGCCGACAAACTGGAACGCCGGGTTCTTGCCCGTCTGATAGGCACCGCCGGTCATGTCGCACTCGAGAATGCCGTTGACCGCCGCGTCGAAGGTTTCGACGGAGGCGACGACCGAAGACGAGTAGAACATCTCGATCGTGATTTCGCCGTTCGACATCACCTGGACGTCATCGATGAATTGCGCCGCGTTCTTGCCCGAGATCGTCTCGGGGCCGTAGTGCGTCTGGATCCTGAGGTGGGTTTCCTGGGCCGCGGCGGGGGCCACAATAAAAGCTGTAATGGCTGCCGACGTGAGAAGCGCCTTAATCGTCATCCTATTTCCTCCCTTTTCAGCCGGTGTCTGGCTGCTGGTTCGGTCTGGGCGGCAGCCTTGCCGGCTGCTCTTGTGTACCAATCCCGAAAACAGGCTAGCGAATGGCAACTCGACAATCAATGGATTTTGGTATACCAAATTTAAATCCTTTAAATCTCTCCTCTCGACAGGATTGCGCCAGCCCGGACGAACCGTCTGGAACCGGGGCACATCGCGGATCTTTCGGAGAAGTACAATAATGTCGGAACCGAACCTGGCGGACGAGATCGCGGCGCGGCTTCGCCGTGACATTCTTCGCGGCAAGCTTCCCCCCGGTTCGGCCATCAAGGAACGGGACAATGCCCTGGAGCTTGGAGTGAGCCGGACTCCGATGCGCGAGGCAATCCGCATTCTGGCGAAAGAAGGGCTGGTCATCCTGCGCCCCTCGCGCAGCCCGGTCGTCGCCCGGCCGAGCTTCAAGGAAATCTCCGACCAGGTCGCCGTGCTGGTGGCGCTTGAGAAGTTCTCCGCGGAGCTGGCCTGTGAAAACGCCACCGAGGCCGACATGGCGGCGTTGCGGGCGCTCAACCGGCGGATCTTTGACTGCTACGATCGCGCGGACGCCCTCGACCTCTTCGAGATCGACATGGAATTTCACACCGTCATCGCAAGGGCGTCGCACAATGCCGCGCTTGCCGAAACGCACCGCGCGTATCTGGCGCGCCTTTGGCGGGCCAGGTTTCTCTCGGCAAGCCAGCGGCGGAACAGGGACCGCGTGATCGGCCATCACGCGGCTATCCTCGATGCCCTTGAGGCCCGCGATGCCGATGCGGTGCGCGTTGCGATCGAGCGCCACCTCGGCAACCTGGCCGAGGATATCCGTCTGGTCATCGAGAAGGAAGAGTCATCGCCGCCAACCGTGTAACCCTGGGCCGGCGAAACCGTACACCCGGAACCACCTGCCGGGTTCTCTCGTTAGGGCACCACGACCCCCAGCTGCGGGCCTTTTGCGGCAGCTGCAAACAAGAGAGGGAGCGACCATGAGCTCGGCAGTCAGCACCACAAACCATGAGACGATCAGGAAATGGGTGGAGGACCGTGGCGGACATCCTGCAAAGGTCAAGGGATCCCAGGAGGGTGGCATACTGCGGATCGATTTCGGAGAACCCGAAGAGGGGCTGGAGGAGATCGGCTGGGACGAGTTCTTCCGCATCTTCGAGGAGAACGGCCTTGCATTCCTTCACCAGGACGAGACCGACGCGGGCGGCACGAGCCGTTTCAACAAATTCATCGAACGCGGCTGAAAGCCGCTGCCCAAGCAGGATTGCCGGTACGATCCCGCTCTTCGGCCGCCTCATTCCCGGTTGCGCTTGGTGACAAGCGGTGCCGGACGCAGAGGTGGGGCCTTGACCGCGCCCGATGACGTCGACCACCCCAGGCCAGCCTGATCAGTCCGGCGCAGAGCCGGGCTCGGCCATCCGGCGATGCATCTCGGCCAGAGTTGGTTCCGGAATGATGTCGGAGAAGGCCACCCGCACCTTGTTCATGAATCCGGTGACGACGCTTGCCCGTCCGTCCATCATGGCCTTGTAGGCTGTCTTCGCCACCTCGGCGGGATCGTCCTTGTCGCCGGCGCCGATCTTCGTGTCTTCCAGTCCGGCGCGCTCGAAGAACGGCGTGTCGGTAGGGCCGGGCATCAGGCAGGTCACCGTCACACCGGTCTGCTTGAGCTCGTTGCCGAGTGCGAAGGCGAAACTGTCCAGAAATGCCTTGGTGCCGTTATAGACCGCCTGGAAGCTGCCGGGCATGAAACCGGCAATGGAGCCGGTGATGAGAATCCGTCCGCTGCTCCGCTGCCTCATGTCGTGGCCGATCTTGTGGATCAGCGACAGTGTGCCGCTGACGTTGGTGTCGATCACCCGCTGTGCCTCGAGCAGATCCTCGTCGAGGAACGCGTCGCCGAGCCCGATGCCGGCATTTGCGACCAGAAGGTGGATGTCGCGGTGTCTCGCCACGCGGTAGAGGTCTGCCACGCCGCTTTCCGTCGCAAGATCGGCGCGAATTGCCTCCACCCTGGTTCCGCGCTCGCGGAAGTCCTCCGCCGCCTGCTTGATCTGGTCTTCGTCGGCGCACACAAGGAGATTATAGCCGTCTTCGGCACAACAGATGGCCAGATGGTATCCGATGCCGGTCGAAGCGCCTGTCACCAGCGCCCACCGTCCGTTGTCCTCACTCATCATGCCGCTCCTGGCTTGAGAACCACTTTGGTCCATTCGTTCTGATTGTCGCGGAAATTCCTGTAGCCTTCGGGGGCCATCTCCAGCGGCAGACGATGGCTGATCAGGAAGGTGGTGTCGATTTCACCGGCCTCAATGCGCCTGAGGAGGTCCTCGCTGTAGCGCTGTACATGCGTCTGACCGGTGCGGATCTCGATGCCCTTTTCCATCATGGCCCCAAGCGGGAACTTGTCGAGGAACCCGCCGTAGACGCCGGGCACCGACACCCGTCCGCCCTTGCGCACCGCCATGATGGCCTCGCGCAGCGCATGCCCGCGGTCCGCGCCGATGCCGACTTTCTGCTTGGCAATCTCCAGCAGGTTGTCGATGGCAAATCCGTGCGCTTCCATGCCCACGGCGTCGATCACCGCATCGGGGCCGATGCCGCCGGTCATCTCCATCAGCGCCTCGCCCACCTTCGTCGTTTCGAAGTTTATGATCTTGGCGCCAAGGCTGCGGGCAAGCTCCAGACGGCGGGGATAGTGGTCGATGGCGATTACCTGATCGGCTCCCATGAGAAGGGCGCTCTGGATGGCAAACAGGCCGACCGGTCCGCAACCCCACACGGCGACGGTGTCACCTTCCTCGATCCCGGCATTCTCGGCCGCCATCCAGCCGGTGGGCAGAATATCGGAAAGGAACAGGACCTGTTCGTCCTCCAGCCCGTCCGGTACCACCACCGGTCCGACATCGGAGAAGGGCACGCGCACATATTCCGCCTGACCGCCGGCATAACCGCCCGTCATGTGCGAATAGCCGAACAGGCCACTCATGGCGTGCCCGTAGAGCTTTTCGGATATGTCCTGATTTGCGACCGGGTTCGAGTTGTCGCAGGCGGAAAATTGCTGCTTTTCGCAGAAGTAACAGGCCCCGCAGCCGATCGTGAAGGGCACCACAACCCGCTGGCCCTTCTTGAGCGTGCTTTTCGGACCGGTTTCCACCACCTTACCCATGAACTCGTGACCGAGAATGTCTCCCTTCTGCAGCGTCGGGATAACGCCGTCATAGAGATGCAGGTCAGAACCGCAGATCGCGGTGGACGTGACCTGCAGCACCGCGTCCCGCGGGTTGATGATTTCGGGGTCGGGTACGGTGTCGACGCGAACGTCGTGCGTGCCGTGCCATGTCAATGCGCGCATCTGGGGCCTCCTCAGGCAGTTTGCGTGTGGAACTGGGCGGTGGCGATTTCGCCGGTCTCCATCAGCATCTTGAGACGTTTCAACTCGCGGCGGCCCTGGATGTTCGGCTCCTTCTGGAAAAGCTTGGCGATGAGCCGTCCGGTTTCTCCGGCAGGAGGCTTGTAGGCGATGATGGCTTCGATGACCGTGCCGCGTCCGGCGGGGGCGTCCTTGAAATGAATTCGGCCCTCGGTTTCTACCTCCGAGCCTTCGACGCTGCGCCAGGCGATGAGCTCGTCCTTGCGCTCCTCAACGATCTCGGTTTCCACCTCGACGGTCTGTCCGAACGGAGCGGAAATGGTCCATACGGCGCGTTTTTTGCCGGTGAACTGGACCGACTGCACGTTTTCCATGAACTTCGGCAGGTTCTCGAAATCACGCCAGAAGGCGAAGAGCTCCCGGCGCGGCCGGTTGATGGTGACCGAGCGCCCCACGACCGCATAGTCGCCGAAACGGGTTCTGCGGGCTGTCCGGCCGGGAGCACTGTCGCGCGCGGGCGGCGGGACGTGCCCTGATGAACCAAGCAGTTTCAGGGCCACGGCCCCGCCGAAGACGGCAAGGGCAAGGGGAGCCAGAGATATCCGCGAAGCCGGGCGATGAGTATCGGAATGTGCCATTTGAGCCTCGTCCTGTTGATAAGGACGGTCGCGGGCGCGACCTGATGGTGGCTCAACGCAGCCCGAACCACGTGGTTCCAGCATATCCGGCCTGGCCAATGCCGGAACATTCCCGACCCGTCTCCGTTACCCGGCAAGACCCAACGAACAGGGAGCGAACGGATGAGACACAGAACGAAACTCCTCACGAGCGTGATAGCGGCCGCTTTGCTGTCTGCCGGTGCGTCTGTCCCGGTCTTTTCGCAGGAGCCGGCCAAGGCAATCGCACGGCTCACGACATCCGAAGGTGAGCCCGCAGGCAGTGTGGAATTCACCGACGGGCCGAATGGGGTCCTTATTGAAGCACTGATCACCGGGCATGCGCCGGGCGAGCACGCCATCCACCTGCACGAGACGGGCAAATGCTCGCCCGATTTCTCAGCGGCAGGCGGCCATATTGCGCCCGAAGGCACCGTGCACGGCTTCCTTTCGCAGGAGGAACCTCACACCGGCGACCTGCCGAACATTTTCATGGATGTCGAAGGTGCTGGCACGGCCCATTTCTTCCATCGCGGCATTTCGCTCGGCGGGGAGAAAGCCGACCTGCTCGACGATGACGGAACGGCTGTGATCGTGCATGAACATGCCGACACTTATACGGCCAATGCCGATCCCGGCGCTCGCGTCGCCTGCGGTGTCGTGGAACCCTATCTTTGAGGATTGACGTCTGGCGGTGCGTTGCCTGAGATTGAGGAATGCGCCGCCGGATCTCTGACAGCGATCGCCTACCGGCGTCCAGATAAGCGAGTGGGGGGATCAGCCATCCCAGTTGGGCAGGGATTCGACTTCTTCTTTCGTCATATTCAGAACCATGCGCAATCCGTCCAACTTTATCTGTTCCAAGGCGATCACCACGGATCTTTCGCCGACACCGAGATAGCCGCCGACATCCAGGGTCACAGCAGCAACCTGGCCGTCCTGGGTGGCCAGTACGTCGTCAATGTCGCCGATTTTCTCGTTGTTCGCGCCGAACACAGTCATGTCGCGGAGATCCTCGACTGTGATGTTGAGCCGCTGGACAAGCAAATCGTTACGGCCGGAGACTTCCACCAGCACATTCGGCGTGGCGGTCTGAGCAATGGCTGGCCCGGCCACAAAGGCCAGTGCCGCAATCAATATGCCTTGCCCGATCATTGTCCTGACTTCAACCATTCTCTCTCCTCGCCGCGGCCGGCGGCTGACCGTACATCCAAGTTGTTGGCTCATACGCATTCAACGCTTTCGCTGAATTATTGTTCCGCGCTGCGCCGGTGCACCCGGTTTGTCGGGTGCCACGTTCGCCGCAGAAGCTTTTGGAACTTCTCGGCCAGGTGGGGATTAGGCCGGAAACGGGCTCGGGCTTTACGACACACTTCGATTTTACTTGCCGAGTCCCGGAACCGGACCTGAGGAGGATTCGATGAAGAAGCTGCTTTATGGAACCAGCGTGCTCGCAATAGCCTTTGCAACCCAGGCGCTTGCCCAGGATCAGACCGCCAACGAGTAGCCGGCGGGCGAAAACGTCGTCGTGCTGAGCGAATGGCGTTACGACCCGCTTTATTCCGCGGGCTGGAGCGTCGAGAGGATGTTCGATGAAACGGATGTCGTCGACACTGCAGGCGAGGAAATCGGCGACGTCGAGAACATCATTTTCAGTGACGATGGCCGGGTTCTTTCCGTCATAGCCGAGGTCGGCGGAGTGTGGGACATCGGCGACACGCACGTCTCGATTCCGTGGGAAGAAGCCCGGCTTTCCGAAGATGGCACGCGCCTCACGGTTCCTGTGACGGAAGACAATGTCGATGACTATTCGGTGTTCGAAAAAGAGTTCCTTTTCCAGACCGATACCGAAGATATCGCCAAGGTCGAGGATGATCTGGCGACGGGGACAACGGTCTTCAAGGCAACGGATCTCATGGGCGACTATGCATATCTCAGCGAGAACACCCGCTACGGCTACGTGACCGACATGATCGTGAACAACGGCACGATCAGCGCGGTAATCGTGGATGCCGCAGCCTATGGACGGCCCGGGTTTTATGCATACCCCTATTATGGATATAACGCCGCGCCTTCATATTATCCGCGCTACAATCTGCCCTACGCGGCCGATGAAATCGATGTTCTGGAGAACTTCGACTACGATCAGTTGCGTTCGCAATCGTAACGGTTGATACCCACGTCGGCCGGGAGACTCCGCACCCCGCCTTCCGGCGGGGTGCGGTCAGCAAAAGCACATCACCGGGCTGGTTTGTAAGGCCGGTAATCCAAGTTCAACAGGATATCAGGCTGCCGCCACCCGGGTAAGGAAATCGTCGACGACGCTCTTGAGCTGTTCTGTCCGGCTCGCCACCGCGCCGGAGGCGGTGTCCACCTGGGCAGCGGTCCCTATGTGCCGGACATGTTTCCAGGCAGGTACTTGTCCGATGCCCACAGCAGCAATCCGAACAGGAGATGCGGCACGAAGGACGCCACAATCAGTCTTGGGCTGACAGACAGCCCCGCAAAGCCCCATCCGACAATGGGGAAGAAGGCCACAAGGATGATCACCCAAAGAGCCGCCGCAAGCAGCAACGCGGTCCAGATATCCCGCTTCGGAAAATACCGCACGTAAACCACGCACCAGAACGTCACGTATACTGTATGGAAAAGGAGGCCAACCGGAAGCGGCAGGCTTCGCATGAGCACGGTTTCGGCAAAGGCAAGGGACGGTGGTTTGGGGAAGGGGGACATGCCGGCGGCCGTGAGCGCGAGCATAACAACCGCAGTGAGAATAGAGACGAGAATGCCGATTCCTACAGCTCGGGACCACGAGCGACCGTGGCGTTCAACAGCAGCCATTGTCTTCTCCCTTCCAACAAAAGTACCAGAAACCTTAGCGTTTCGAAAGGCGCCTGGCGGCATCGCGACGTGCAGCAGCGTTCCCGTTTCAAGGGCAACGCCCAAGATCTCAGTATTGCCGGCACGGACGGGCAGGTGCCGCGCAGGACAGCAGCGTTCCATCCTATATAGTACGATATGTTATAACATTACGCATAATATAGATTATGGAACATTTGGCGGCGCCGCAGGACAGGACAAGAAGGCGGGCAGCGCGTCCGCAAGTCCGGGCAGCAAATGGACCGGATGCATCCTATGCGCTCGTGCCCCCTTGCCGGGGCCGCCGCCGCAACTGCAGCTTCAAAAAGCTGCCGGAGCCGATTTGTCGGACTGCTTGCCGTCGTTGTCTGGCCAGAGGCTGGACTGGCGCGCAATCAGTTCGACGTCGTAGCGCCTTTTGTCCGGAGGCCGCTTTCCCTCGGTAATCCATGCCAGCATCGCCTCCGCGGCGTTGCGGCCGAACAGGGCGGAATCGCACCTGACGGAACTGAGCCGCGGAAAGGCGATCGAGCTTTCCTCGATGTCATCGAAGCCGACGATCCTGAAGTCCCTGCCGGCGCGGATGCCGGCTTCGGCAAAGCCGCTGAGCATTCCCAGGGCAACCAGATCGCTGAAACACACCGCTGCCTCGATGTCCCTGTGTACCGTTGCAAGGTGCAAGGCGATGTCGCGGCCAAAGGCCCTCGACGGCCGCCCGTGGAAGGCCCTGGGCACCAAGGACTGCGAGGTCATCGCCGCACTGTAGCCGGACATGCGCTCAAGCGTGATCGGCCGGTCCTTGATGCCACCGACGAAGGCAATGCTCCGGCTGCCCAGTTCGATGAGATGTTCGGTCGCCAGGACCCCGCCCCCCGCATAGTCGTGGGACGCAAAGGGAAAAGGTCCGTCCGTTCATCGAGTTGCCGAAGCACCTGCATGGCCGGGATGCCGGCGCGCCGGATACGATCGAACGGCTGGTTGTCACCGCCATAGGTTGGCGAGATGACGAAGGCGGAAACACCGTGTTCGATCATGGCATCGATCACCTGCGCCTGGATCTCCGGATCCTCGTCGGTGTTGGCGATGACGGTTGAATATCCCTGCCGGGCGAAACACATCTGTGCGCTTGCCGCGAACTCGGTGAAGAACGGGTTGCGCAGGTCGTTGATGATCAGGCCGATCAGACCGGAACCCGCCCCGCGCAGGCCCGCGGCCGAGCGGTTGTAGACATAGCCGAGGTCGGCAATCGCCCTCATGACATCTGCCCGGGTCGTCTCCTTGACCAACGTGGAATTCTGCAGAACGAGCGACACGGTCGACTTGGACACACCTGCGTGCCGTGCAACATCCAGAATTGTCGGTCTTTTGTTCATTCGCTTCAGCCAATCCCATGCAGCTTCAAGAGCAGGGTCATCCGTTCCACTGCGACATCGGGTTTTGACAACAAACGGGATCGGTCCGCAAGCCGGAAGACCTCGGCATAGTGGGTGATTTCCCGCGAGGACTGAAACCCGCCCGGCATGATGAAGTGGCTTTGCGCATCGTTGAGCCAGGCCAGGAAGGCGATCCCGGCCTTGTAGAACCGGGTGGGCGCCTTGAAGATTTCCCGGCTGAGCGGAACGGTCGGCGCGAAAAGCCGGTGATAGGTTTCGGTATCGCCCTGCGCGAGGGCTTCGAGCGCCTGGCTGGCCACGGGCGCGATGGCCGCGAAGGCGCCCAGCAGGGCGTGCGAATAGTGCGTCCCGTCGCCTTCGATCAGCTGCGCATAGTTGAAATCGTCTCCGGTATAAAGCCGGACGCCATCTGGCAGGCGCGCCCGGAAAGCCTCTTCATGTGCCTGGTCGAGCAGCGAAATCTTGATACCGTCGACCTTTTCCGGATTGTCTTCGATGATGGAAAGCACCGCATCCGACGCCGCGCCGATGTCCTCCGATCCCCAGTAGCCTTTGAGCGCCGGATCGAACATGTCCCCGAGCCAGTGCAGGATGACCGGTGCCGCAGCCTGCTTCACCAGCTTGCCATAGACGCGGGCATAATCGTCCGGCCCCGCCTTGATGGCGGGAAAGGCGCGCGAGGCCATGATGATCACCTGTCCGCCGGCAGCCTCGATGGCCTCCATCTGCTCCGAATAGGCTTCTGCGATAGCCTCTGTGGTCCTGAGGTCCTCGAGCGGCACCTGATCGGTGCCTGCACCGCAGGCAACGCGCGGCTTCATCGGATGCGCCCTTGCCTCCTTCATGGTGCGCTCGATGAGCTCCCTTGCCGTCGGCCAGTCCACACCCATGCCGCGTTGGGCCGTGTCCATGGCCTCGGCAAGACCCAGGCCCTGATCCCAGAGCCAGTGCCGGAAACGCAGGGTGTTCTCCCAGTCGACGGCGGGACGGCCGACCCAGGGATCGCGTTCGCGCAAGGGATCCGAGACCACATGGGCGGCCGCAAAGGCCGTCCGCGTCAAGGGCACACGTGGGGCACGCGGCGTCAGGGCCTGGCCGGAAAGCGTGTAGGTCTCCAGGCGGTTGTCCGTGGTGGGGAGCGTCAGCATGGTATTCTCCAGCGAAAGGTCAGGCGGCGACGGGTATGTCCAGGACGAGAATCCCGTCGATCCCGCCAATCGCGTTGGCGACCAGCCTGGCACCGAGGGCTTTGTGGTCGGGATGGGTCTGATACGCTTCCAGCGCCTCCCAGTCGGCGAAATCGATGACGAAGCCGTGCATGTAGCCCCGCTCGATCTTCTCCGGGCTTTCGCTGCGCCCGGAAGTGATTCCGAGAATTCCGGTCACTTTCGCTTCGATGGCGCGCAGTTCGGCAAACAGCCGGGCGATTTCTTCTTCGCCGACGCCGGGCTGGAATTTGATGAGCACGATGTGACGTATCATGAGGGATACCCGTGGTCCTGGCGGATCATGTCGGCGGCTTTCTCGCCGATCATGATGGCCGCAGCATTGGTGTTGGAAGAGATGAGCCTTGGCATGATCGACGCGTCCACGACGCGCAGGCCCTCAAGACCGTTGAAGCGAAGGCGGGGATCGACGACCGCCCTGTCATCGGCCCCCATCCGGCACGTGCCCGCGGCATGGTGGGACGTCTTGGAATGCTCGCAGATGAAGCGGAAGTAGTCTTCGTCGGTCCTGACGTCGGGCCCGGGCAGGCGCTCGGCCTTGATGAAGGGTTCGAGCGGTTTCTGCGTCAGGATCTCCTGCGTCAGTTTCAGGCCGCGGATGGACATCTCCCTGTCCTGCGGATCCTCCAGATAATTCGGATCGATCAGGGGAGCGGCGCCCGGGTTGGCGCTTTGAAGGCGGACGGACCCGCGCGAGCGCGGACGCAGATAGCACGAGTTCAGCGTAACGCCGCCATCGGGCATTGCCGCGACGCCCGATTCAATGCCCGTGCCAAGGCCGAGGTGGAACTGGATATCCGGAGACCTTGCTTCCGGGTCCGCGTACCAGAAGCCGCCGGTCTCAAATAGACTGGAGGAAACCGGACCGCGCCGGGTGAAGAGATATTGCAGGCCGGCGATAGCCGACAAGTGGGGCTTTGCGAAGCGGTCATAGGTATGCGGGCCGCTGACCTCGCAAATGCAGTAGAGGTCAAGATGGTCCTGGAGATTGGCGCCGACCTCCGGCTGGTCGAGGACGACCTCGATGCCGAGGTCCTTGAGGTGATCCGCAGGGCCGATGCCCGACAATTGCAGCAGCCTGGGAGAACCGATCGCCCCGGAGGAAAGCACGATTTCGCAGCTTGCGGTCAACCGGGTGCCGTCGATCAGCTCGACGCCGGTCGCACGGCCGTTTTCAACCAGGATCCGGCGCACCTGCGCCCCGGTCCTGACGTGGAGGTTCGCCCGGTTGCGGTTCGGCGCGAGATAGGCCATCGCCGCCGACGACCGGCGGGCGTTTCTCTGGGTCAGCTGATAATAGGCGACACCGTCCTGCTTCTCGCCCGCAACGTCATGATTACGTGGAATGCCGAGTTCCGCGGCGGCCTCGAAATAGGCTTCGCAAATCGGCAGCGGGGCGCATGGCCTGGAAACGCCGAGGGGACCGCCCTTGCCGTGGTACCTGTCGTCGAACGTGTCGTTGTCTTCCGCCTTTCGGAAATAGGGCAGAACATCCTCGTAGCCCCAGCCCTCACAGCCCAACTGGCGCCACTCCTCGTAATCGAGCGCATTGCCGCGGGTGTAGATCTGCGCATTGATCGCCGAGCCGCCGCCGATCACCCTGGCCTGGGTATAGCGGAACACGCGGCCGTTCATGTGCTTCTGCGGGACCGTGTGCCAGCCCCAGGAGCCGATCCCCTTGGTCATCTTCGCGAAACCGGCAGGCAGATGATAATAAGGATGCCAATCGCGTCCGCCCGCTTCCAGGAGCAGGACCTGCACGTCCGGATTTTCCGTCAGCCGCGCGGCGACGACCGAGCCCGCGCTGCCGCCGCCTATGACGATGAAATCGTAGCCTTTTTCCATGAAGTGTCTCTCAAAGTCGCGGGATCGACAGGCCGCCGTCGACCGCAATGGAAGAACCGGTCGCAAAGGCCATCCGGCCTTCGGCGATCGGAAGAATGATTGAGCCGATATCCGCCGGCTGCCCCCAGCGTCCGGCAGGAACAAGACCGCCCTCGATCCGCGCGGTATACTTGTCCTTCACGCCGGCGGTCATGCCGGTTTCGATGATGCCCGGCCGCAGCTCGAAGACGCCGATGCCGTGAGGAGCAAGCCGGACGGCGAAAAGCTCCGCCATCATCGCGGCGCCCGCCTTGGACAGGCAGTATTCGGCCCGTTCGATGGAGACCATTGTGGCACTGACGGAGGTCACGAAGGTGATCGAACGATACGTGTCCTCCGGCAGCTTCAGCATCCGGCGCGCCACGTCCTGGGCCAGAAAGAATGCTCCTCTGAGGTTCACACCGAGAACGAAGTCGAAACTGTCCGGCCGGAGATCGAGCATGTCGCCGCGCACCTTCGCGGGAACGCCGGCATTTGAGACGAAGGTGGTGACCGGCCCGAGCCGCTCCTCCACCCTGTCCAGCACCTGACCGTGACCGGCGACATCCTGCAGGTCGTGGCAGAAATAGGCGGCGCGGTCCCCGAGCCGCTCCAGAGCCTCGCCGACGTCCGCCGCTTCCGGTTCACTGCGCGACAAAAGGGCGACGTTGTAACCGGCCCCGGCAAGCGCCTCCGCGATACCCAGCCCGATGCCCCGCTGTCCGCCGGTAATGAGCGCGACCTTGTTCATCTGGATAGTTCCTGTCTGATTGTCCCGGCCGCCCGAAGCGAAAGGGCGGCGACAGTGAGCGCGGGATTGACGGCGGCCGATGTCGGCAATGCCCCGGCATCGGTGACGAAAAGGCTCGGATGATCCCAGGATCTGCAGTCGGGATTGAGCACCGAGGCCGCCGGATCCGTCCCCATGCGAACCGTGCCGCACTGATGCGAAGGCACTCGCCCGTCGAAAAGACGAGTCAGGACGAGCGGGAAGCCGGCCTTGCGCAGCATCTTTTTGGTCTTTGAGACGAGCTTCCTGTGCGCGGTCATGTTCGAGCGCCGCCACAAGAGGTGGATCCTGCCGTCCTTCAACACGACCCGGCTTTCCGGGTCGGGCAGATCCTCGGATATGAGATAAAGGTCCAGCGCGTGGTCCGAGATCCAGCGGGCCGCGAACATGGGCAGCTGCGGTACCTGTATTTTCAGGATATCCGCTGTCACGCGCCCCAGAAGCTGGACGTTTCCGAGCGGCCTGCCGTCCGCGCCGTCCGACAGGTACCAGTCGTTGATGCCGAAGGTCTTCTGGTAGACCGCGTCATTGCGGAAGCCCGGATCAATGGCGATGATCGCTGTGGCGTTGTGGTTCATGAAACAGCGGCCGACATAGCCGGAGCTGTTGGCGATGCCCGATTTCAGCAACAGCGCGGCCGACTGAACGGCACCGGCGCAAAGGGCAACGACCTTTGCCGTAAGGCGCGTTTCGACCCCGTCCTTCTCGTAGACGACCTCGTTGATCCGCCCGGTCTCAGGGTCCGCCACAAGCGCTGTAACGCGTGCGCCCGTGACCAGGGTGACGTTCTCATGGCCAAGGGCATGCGCCAGCCCGCAGGTTTCCGCATCCATCTTTCCGCATCTGAGATCCGGATAGCCGTCCCAGCCGGTTTGCCCGGATGCCAGCCAGCGATCGAGATCGATCCCCAGCGGAAGGCTGAAGGGCCGCGCGCCGGCCGCTTCCAGACGCTTGCGCGCCAACCGGATGGCGGGTTCGTCCGGCACCGGCGGAAACGGATAGGGCCCCGAATGTGCCGGTTCACTCTTGTCGGAACCGGCATCTCCCCTCACCTGGTAGAGCGCCTCCGCGGCGTCGTACCAGGGCGCCAGCTCGGCATAGGCAAAGGGCCAGGCGGGCGAGACACCGTCATAGTGTTCCAGCTCTTCAAAATCCTCTTTCCGGTAGCGGATGAGCACCGCGCCGTAGAGTTTGGTATTGCCGCCGACATTGTAGTAGTTGCCCGGCTCGAATGGGCGCCCCTCCCCGTCCAGCCAGCTCTCGCTCGAGCGGAAGGCACTGTTGGTGTAAATGCGCCACGGGTCGCGCGCAGGGGCATCGTCCGGAATCTGCTCGCCGCGTTCCAGGATGGTGATCTTCGCACCGCTCGGCGCAAGGCCGGCGGCAAGCGTTGCGCCGCCCATGCCGCTGCCGATAATGATGACGTCCGGTGCGATGCTCATGCCTCAGGCGATCCGGTTCTCGGTTTTCGGATCGAAGGCAACCGCCTTCTCCATGTTGAACGCAAAGGGGAAGACATCCCCCGCACGTACGGAGACATCCGCGCGGAACCGTCCGGTCACGTCCTTGCCGCCGATCTGGCTGACAACGAACGTGTCGGATCCGGCCGGTTCGGTCACTTCGACGGGAGCTTCCACCACATGCACGGAGTGCGAATTCCGGTCCGCTCCGTCGCGATCCGTGATCGCCTCCGGGCGGATCCCCAGAACGATCTCCCGGCCGAGGCTCGAGCCGAGCCTGTCATTGGCAAATGGAATGGCCGCCGTCCTGCCGTCGGCCAGCATCACTTCCGCCGCCGGTCCGGCATCCGTCGAGACGACCTTGGCCGGAAACAGGTTCATGGAGGGCGATCCCATGAATCCGGCGACGAACATGTTCGCCGGATTTTCATAGATCTCCCTGGGCGTCCCGAGCTGCTGGACGTAACCGCCGAACATGACCGCGATCCTCGTCGACAGCGTCAGCGCCTCGATCTGGTCGTGGGTCACGTAGACGATGGTGGTCCCGAGTTTCTGATGGAGCTTCTTGATCTCGGTGCGCATGTCGACGCGCAGCTTCGCATCGAGGTTGGAGAGCGGTTCGTCGAACAGGAAGACGTCGGGCTCGCGCACGAGGGCCCGGCCCATGGCGACGCGCTGGCGCTGACCGCCGGAAAGCTGCCCCGGCTTGCGGCCCAGCAGATGCGTGATCTGCAGAAGATCGGCGACATGGGCAATGCGCCTTTCCCGCTCCGCCTTCGGGATGCGGTGCATTTCCATGCCAAAGGAAATGTTTCCGGCAACTGTCATGTTCGGGTAGAGCGCGTAGGACTGAAAGACCATCGCGATGTTCCGGTCAGCCGGCCTGACCCCGTTCATGCTTCTGCCGCGAATGGCGATCTCGCCCGACGTGATGCCCTCCAGTCCGGCAATCATGTTGAGAAGCGTGGATTTTCCGCATCCGGAGGGTCCGACAAGCACGAGGAACTCGCCCTCCTCGATCGAGATGTCGGTTTCATGGAGGACCTTCACGGATCCGTAGGATTTGGTCGCCTGCTTGATGTCGAGGAAGCCCATTGTCTTATCCTTTTACTGAGCCGGCCATCAGGCCACGGACGAAGTAGCGCCCGGCAACGATGTAGACGAGGAGGGTCGGAAGCGCGGCCATGATCGCACCGGCGAAATGGACGTTGTATTCCTTCACCCCGGTCGAGGACTGCACCAGGTTGTTGAGCGCGACCGTCATGGGCTGACTGTCGAAGTCCGAGAAGGAGGCGCCGAACAGGAAGTCATTCCAGATGTTGGTGAACTGCCAGATGATGCAGACGACCGCGATCGGTCCCGACGACGGCAGCAGGATGCGCCAGAAGATTCGGAAGAACCCCGCCCCGTCGATCTGGGCCGCGCGGACCAGCTCGGTCGGAAAGGCCGCGTAATAGTTCCGGAAATAGAGCGTCGAGAAGCCGATGCCGTAGACGAGATGTACGAAGATCAGCCCCGGCACCGACCCGGCGAGCCCCATCAGTCCCAGCATCCGGGCCATCGGGATCAGAACCATCTGGAAGGGAATGAAACAGCCGAACAGCAGCAGCCCGAACAGCACGGTCGAGCCACGGAAGGCCCATTTCGTCAGGACATAGCCGTTCAGCGCACCGAGCAGCGTCGAGATGGCGACGGCCGGAACCACCATGATGATGGAATTGAGGAAATAGGGGCGAAGGCCCGTCGCCTCGACGCCGACCTGCGCGGTCGACCAGGCGCTTTGCCAGGGCGCGATCGTCCATGCCCGCGGAAGCGACATCATCCCTCCCGCGGTGATTTCGGAGAGCGGTTTCAGCGAGTTCACCACCATCACGTAGAGCGGCAGCAGGTAGTAGATGCAAAAGAGCGCGAGGAGGAGATAGAGGATGATGCGGGCAGGCCTCACCGAGCCGGTGAGGCTCTTGCGCGCGGTACCGGCCGCGCGCGCGGCGGATCCGTTCAGCGTCTGGGTGTCGGGAGCGGTGGACATCACTTCTTCTCCCGCAGTTCTGACCACAGATAGGGAACGATGATCGCCGCGATCGTCATCAGCATGATCACCGCAGAGGCTGCACCGATACCCATCTGGTTTCTGGTGAAGGTATAGGAATACATGAAGGTTGCAGGCAGTTCTGTTGCGTTTCCGGGCCCTCCGCCCGTCAGGGCGACAACGAGGTCGTATGATTTGATCGCCATGTGCGCGAGCACGACAAAGGCCGACATGAAGGCGGGACGCAGCTGCGGAATGACGATCCTGCGGTACAGGGCAAAGGTCGAGGCGCCGTCGATCTGCGCCGCTTTCAGCATTTCGTTGTCGATGCCGCGCA
The DNA here is from genome assembly GCF_026240905.1 of Roseibium salinum. Lineage (NCBI taxonomy): Bacteria > Pseudomonadati > Pseudomonadota > Alphaproteobacteria > Hyphomicrobiales > Stappiaceae > Roseibium > Roseibium salinum. Next base: position 245,310 of record NZ_JAPEVI010000001.1, on the reverse strand, counting down.
GGCCGGCCAGGAACATGGCCATCACGAAGCCGGAGGTCTGCCAGACCGCGGCGATCACGATCGTGTAGATCGCCATATCCCGGTCCTTGATCCAGTTGAAGGTGAAGCTCTCCCAGCCCCAGCCTCTGACGACGGCCTCGAGCCCGATGCCCGGATCCAGAAACCATTTCCAGGCAATGCCGGTGACGATGAAGCTGAGGGCCATCGGATAGAGGTAGATCGTGCGGATGAAACCTTCGGCGCGGATTTTCTGGTCGAGCAGGATCGCCAGCAGCAGTCCCAGCACGCAACAGATAACGATGTACAGAAGGCCGAACACCACCAGGTTCGAAACGGCGGTATCCCACGCGCGGATCCTGAACAGGTTTTCGTAGTTCTGCCAGCCGACCCAGCCGAAGGTGGGCAGGATGCGGCTGTCCGTGAACGACAGGTAGAGCGTGAAGGCGATGAACCCGTAGACAAAGACCGCCACGATGGCGACGGTCGGGCTGAGAACGAGTTTGGGCAATGCGTCACGCAGTCTGTCAACAACGGAACCGCGCGGGTTCGCTGTTTCAGAAATAGACATCTCGAGTTCCCCGACCCATGGGAGAGCGGCGACGGATCGCCGCTCTCCGCGTGGTCGTTACTTGTTGATCTGGACAGCGGTGACGAGCTCTTCGACAGCCGTCGCGCTGTCGTACTCGCCGTTGAAGTGAGCCGTGATCACGTCATACATCGCGTTCTTCACGGCTGCCGGGTTGGCGTGTCCGTGCGCCATGGAGCCGTAGAGATTGCCGCTGGAGGCAGCCTTTTTCAGGTCCGCCATGCCCTTCTTGCCGCAGGCATCGAAGGCCTCGTCTGACACGTCGGTGCGGGCGGGAACCGAGCCCTTGACGACGTTGAAGGCGGACTGGAAGTTCGGCGACAGGATGGCCGTTGCAAGAGCGGCCTGTTCCTTGCCGACTTCCGGGCCCTGCGCAAACATGGCGAACTGGTCGGCGTTGAAGGTCACCTGGTCCTGGGTGCCGGGGAAACGGAAGCAAAGGAAGTCCTCATCCGGCTTCTTGCCGGCATTCAGGAACTCGCCCTTTGCCCAGTCGCCCATCATCTGGAAGGCGGCGTCGCCGTTGATGACCATGGCGGTCGCCAGGTTCCAGTCGCGTCCGGAGAAGTTGTCGTCCACATAGGAACGGATCACCGCCATGCGGTCGAAGGACTCCTTCATGGTGTCGGAGCCGAGCGCTTCCTCATCCAGCTCGATGAAGGCTTTCTCATAAAAGTCCGGTCCGCCGGTCGCCATGACCACGGCGTCGAAGATGGTGGCGTCCTGCCATGCCTGACCGCCATGAGCGACGGCTGTCTTGCCGGAAGCCTTCACCTTTTCCAGTGCGGCAACGAATTCGTCCCATGTCTTCGGCGGTTCGATGCCGAGTTCATCCAGCACCGCCTTGTTCGCCCAGACCCAGTTGGTGGAATGGACGTTCACCGGTGCGGCGACCCACTTGCCGTCATACTTGGAGAATTTCTGCAGGGCTTCCGGGACCACAGCATCCCAGCCCTCCATGCCGGCGAGGATGTTCAGGTCGGCAAGAGCGCCTTCCTTGGCCCAGTCGGTGATATCGAAGCCGAGCATCTGCACGGCGGTGGGCGGGTTACCGGACGTGACGCGGGCCCGCAGCACGGTCATCGCCTGGGAGCCGCCGCCACCGGCAACAGGCATGTCCTGCCAGCCGATGCCCTGGCTTTCCAGGTCTTCCTTCAGAACGTTGAGGGCAGCGGCCTCGCCGCCGGAGGTCCACCAGTGCAGGACCTCAACATCGCCGGCATGGGCGAGGCTGGTGCTCAGGGCCAGGGCGGCTACGCCCAGCTTTAGCGATTTCAAAGACATCGAAATTCCTCCCATTAGGTGCCAATTGGCGCTTCGAGTGCCGGATCCCGGCATCACGATCATCACGCAACGTCCATTGTAACGTTGCAAACCGGAGAAGAGTCAATTGTTTTCATCAACTCCGGAAACCTACGCATTTTGCTTGTTTTACATATTACTAAGCAGGATATCGCGTTGCTGCACTGCAGCGCATTATTGTGTTGTAACGATTTAAATTCGCTGATTAGACTTGACCGGCTTTTTGGGCTAGAACGCCCCGGTTGAAGTGAACGGGCATGACGCGAAAGATCTTGGACGAAACGAAAGGCCGCACGGTTGAGAGGGTCCCTCGCCCGACCCTGCGCACGGTTGCAGAAGAGGCCGGTTTTGCGGTCACCACGGTGTCGCGCGCCCTTGCGGGCGATCCGCGGATTGCCGAAGCCACCCGAATGCGGGTCGCGGACGTCGCCCGCCGGCTGGGCTACGTTCCCAACCGCGCCGCCCAGAGGCTGCGCACCGGCCGTACTAAGGTGATCAGCCTCTTGCTGAACACCCGCCACGAGTTTCTCAGCTTCACGTCGGAATTCCTCGGCGGCATGTCCGAAGGGCTTGCCGGCACGGGATACGCGATCACCATCACGGCCGATCGTCTCGCCGACGACCGATTTGAAGTGATCCGCAACATCCGCCGGCATTCCCTGGCGGACGCCATCGTCTTCACCCGGACCGAATGTTTCGACGACCGGGTGCGCTATCTGCTCGAGCACGACTTTCCGTTTGCCACCCATGGCCGGACGGATTTCACGACGCCGCATCCCTATGTCGATTTCGACAACGAGGCCTTCGCCCGCATGGCCGTGGACCGGCTGGTCGAGAAGGGCCGGCGGCACATCTGCATGGTCATGCCGAACGAACGCTACACCTTCGGCCAGCACCTGCGCTTCGGCGCCCGGCAGGCGGCCATGGCCCATGGCGTCAGCCTGACGATCCCTGCCGAGGTCGACCTCGACAGCGAACCGGATGCGATAGCGGCAACGCTTCGCGCCCTTCACGCCGGGCCCGACGCGCCGGATGGATATGTCTGTGTCGGCGAGGTAATGGCGCTGGTCACCCTGGCCTATCTGAACGACATGGGCTTGACGCCCGGACAGGAAGTCGACGTCGTCGCCAAGCGCGCCTCCCCCATTTCCAACCATTTCCGCCCGAGGATCGAGACTATCGACGAGGACCTCCGGGCCACGGGCCGGGCGATGGCCGAGGTGCTTCTGGCCAGGATATCCGGCGCTCCGATGGAGGAGATGCAGGTTCTCCTCAAACCCGAAGGTCCATTCTCGATTTCGGATTAGCTTCGCCATCACGCCACCCAGGGTGTCCGTGTCCTGCCGATCCGCATGGTCACGGTTTTCGCCTCGAGGAACTCTTCCAGTCCGTACCGGCCGAGTTCACGGCCCTGCCCGCTTTCCCTCATGCCGCCAAATGGCAGTTCGGCAAAGCCGTCCATCCAGGTATTGGTCCAGACCGTCCCTGCACGGGCACGCCGGGCAAATTCCAGGCAGGTGTGGACGTTTTCACTCCATACACCCGCGGAAAGTCCGTAATCGGTACCGTTCACCAGGTCGACGGCCTCCTCCAGCGTCCGGAAGGTCAGAACCGAAAGAACCGGACCGAAGACTTCGTCCCTCGCAATCGGCATATCGCTGCGCACGTCGCAGACGACCGTCGGCTGGTAGAACTGACCATTCAGCCCCGGCACGTCGAGCGGTCCGCCGCCCAGACGGACGGAGGCGCCGGAATTCGCGGCGTTACGGACATGGGTATGGATTTTGGCCTGGTGTTCGGGCGTGATGATCGCGCCGACTTGGGTCGATGGGTCCAGGGGATCGCCGAACGGGACCTTTCGCGACAGGTCCACCGTGCGCGCAACGAACTCCTCGGCAATGTCTTCATGGACGATGATGCGGGAGCTGGAATTGCAGCATTCGCCCGCATTGAAATAAACGCCGAACACGACCGCATCGACGGCACTTGTCATATCGGCGTCCGGGAAAATGACCTGCGGGTTCTTGCCGCCGAGTTCAAGCGACACCTTCTTCAATGTTCCTGAAGCCGCCTTGACGATGGCCTTGCCGACAGCCGTCGAACCGGTGAAGGTCACCATTTCGACCCGCTTGTCCGCCGTCATGGCCGCGCCGACCGGATCGCCGTAGCCCAGGACGATATTGACGACCCCGGCCGGAATGCCGGCCTCGACCAGGAGTTCGCCCAGGATGACCGTCGTTGCCGGCGTCATCTCGGACGGCTTCACGACAGCGGTACAGCCGGCGGCCAGGGCAAATGGCAGCTTCTGGGACACGATCAGGAACGGAAAGTTCCATGGCGTTATGATCGCCACGACACCTGCCGGCTCCTTCAGCACAAGCCCGAGAATGTCCTCTCCCAGCGAATTGTGGCTTTCCCCATGCATCGTGCGGGCGAGCGAGGCCGCATACCGCCACAGGTCGGCCGCGCCCTCGATCTCGGCCTTGGCCTGGCTGATCGGCTTTCCCGATTCAAGGGTCTCCATCAGCGCGATCCGGTCCCGTTCCCGGTCGATCAGATCGGCGATCTTCAGGAGATAGGTCGCCCGTTCCTTGCCGCTGGTGCGCGACCAGCGGCCCTTGTCGAAGGCTTGACGCGCTGCGAACAGCGCGGCGTCCACATCGCGCAACCCGCCCCGTGCGGCCAGGGTCACCACGGAGCCATGGGATGGCGATACGCGCTCGAAGCTCGCGCCGTCCGCACTCTGCCGCCAGTCCCCGTCGATCAGGTGCCGGGCAATGAAAGGGCCTGCAGGAAGTTTTGCAGCACTGATGGAAACGACGTTCAGTTCACTCATGACTATTTTCCAGGAAAGCTCGGTTTGCGTTTTTCGCGGAATGCGGCAACGCCTTCGTTGCGATCTTCGGTCGATCCGATCATCCCGGCGCCCAATGCCTCGATCATGGCGCCCCGGTCTTCGCCGGCGGCGGCGTGGATCATGTATTTGGCAACTTCCATGGCCCTCGGCGATTTGCCGGCGAGGGTCTGCGCGATCTCGAATGCGGCGGCTCTCGGATCATCGGCAATCTCCGCGGCAAACCCGGCGGCGAACGCGCGTTCGGCGGAAATGCGGCGGCCGAACAGCGCCATTTCCTTGACGATCGGCTCGCCGAGCAGACGGATGAGCCGCTGCGTGCCCGACCAGCCCGGCACGATGCCGACCGAGGCCTCGGGAAGCGCCAGCGTTGCGTCCGGCGCCATTATCCGGATGTCGCACGTTGCCGCGAATTCCAGCCCGCCGCCGAAAGCATGCGCATTGATTGCCGCGATCACCGGCTTCGAGAGCCGGGCCAGCCGGTCGAACACACGATGACCCTCGCGAACCCAGTGCCGGGCAAAATCGCAAGGCGCCAGCTCCGACCATTCCAGTATGTCGGCGCCCGCGCAGAAGGCCCGGCTCTCCTCGGCCGTCACGACGACGGCCCGGATGGCCGGATCTCTTTCCAACTCGTCGCAGTAGGGCTCGATGGCCTTCAGCATCGTCAACGTGAAGGCATTGAGCTTTGCCGGGTTGTCCAGCTTCAGCTCCGCGATCGCCCCGTGGCGTATCAGATGAAGTGCGCTCACAGGTCCAACTCCATCGGATGTTCGCAAAGCAGCGCCTTCGGCATTTCCTTCAAGTTGTCGGCGAGACGCACCCTCCCCTTCGACGCTTCGAAGATGTCGCGAACAGGATCGATGCCCGGCATGATTTCCGAGGCGACCAATCCGCTTTCGGTCAATTGAATGACGCAGCGCTCGGTCACATAGAGGACTTCCTGGCCCAGTTCGCGTGCCCTGCGTCCCGAGAAGGTCACGTGCTCGACTTCATCCACCATCTTGGTGAATTTGCCCGGCGTCCTGACGGTCAGGGCGTCGTCGGTCAATTCCAGCTCGGCGCCTGCCTCGAACAAGCCCGAGAAAACGATCTTCTTCGCATTGGCGGTAATATCCACGAAGCCGCCGCAGCCCGCGGTCAGGTAAGGTTTCTTGCCGAGCTTGGAGACATTGACGTTGCCTTCCAGGTCGATCTCGAGGAACGACAGGAAAGTCACGTCGAAGCCGCCACCCTGGAAGTAGGTGAATTGCTGCGGGGAAGGCATGAAGGCATCCGCATTCGAAGCGCAGCCGAAGGCAAAGCCCGTCAGCGGCATGCCGCCGGTCGCGCCTTGTTCGATGGCCCAGGTCACCGCCTGTTCCTTGCCGGCCTCCAGCAGCACGCGCGGCACCATCGCGGAAATGCCGAAGCCGAGATTGGCCGCCTGTCCGGATTTCAGCTCCATGGCGGCACGGCGGGCAACGACCTTTTCAACACCATGCTCGGCCAGGGAGAAACTGGACCACGGACGCATGACCTGGCCGGAGATCGCCGGGTCATAGTCCGTTTCCGTCGTCTGGCGCTGATCGGGATCGACGACCACCAGGTCGACCAAGTGCCCCGGCACGCGCACATCGTGGGGACGCAGGGATCCCGACGCGGTAACCCGCTTGACCTGGGCAATCACCAGCCCGCCGTGGTTGCGCACGGCAATCGCCTGTTCCAGCCCGCCGAGATAGGCGCCCTCGTGTTCGTATGTCAGGTTGCCGCGCTCGTCCGCGGTGGTCGCACGGATGATGGCAACGTCCGGAACGATGTTGGGGAAATGCAGCCAGGTATCGCCGCCCAGCTCCATGCGCGCGACGATCGGCTTCGCCGCCGCCGCTTCGTTCATGGCACAGCCCTCTCGCACGGGATCGACAAACGTATCGAGTCCGACCTTGGTGAGGACGCCAGGGCGCCTGGCCGCCACATCGCGGTGCATGTCGAAGAGGATGCCCGAAGGAACGTTGTAGGCGGCCACCCGGTTCTCGACCAGCATGCGCCAGATCGCCGGCATCGGCAGGGAGGACGGCCCGGAAGGATAGGAGCCGGCAATGATCGTTGAGAGCAGTCCGTCTTTGGCTAGGTGATCGATGCCCTTGATGCCGTACATGTCGCCGGCCGCAATGGGGTGGAGCGTCGTGAGGTTTCTCGGGTGCCCTTCGCGGTCGAACCTCGCGCCAATGGCCTCGAGGATCTTGTCCGGGCACCCGAGACCGGAGGACGAGGAAACCGTTACGACCGCACCGTCCTGAATTCGGGCTGCGGCATCTTCCATCGGCACAATCTTGGAGGACATCGCTCAGAAGCCTCCGTAACCGACACGGACGGCCTTGCCCGTCAGGGCCGCTTCGCGCACCGCAAGAGCAACGGCGAGAGACTTCACGCCGTCGACACCATCGGCCGACGGCCGCCCGCTGCCGTTTACCGCCGAGGCAAAAAGGCCGAGGGAATACTCATAGAGATTGTGTTTCTCGAACGGGATCGGCGTTTCGCCGCTTGCATCCACAAGGCGGATGTCTCCGACCGGCTCCTGGGTCATCACGTTTCTGGCGAAAATCGACCCTTCCGTGCCGTGAAACTCGATGCCCGTGCCGGCAAAGGGATGGGTGAAGCTTTCATGGGTTTCCACCATGGTGCCGGACGGCATCGACCAGACGGACATGACGCTGTCCTCGACGCCCTCGCCCAGTCCGGAAGCGCCTGCCCTTGCAACCACTTCCTCCGGATCTTCGCCCAGGTGGAAGCGGATCGTGTCCGCATCATGGACAGTAATGTCGGGGATAACGCCGCCCCCTGCCGCCGCATTGTTGATCCGCCATCCTCGCAGGACTTCCGGCAGGTTGACCGCGTGGAAGACACGCGCGCTCAGGACCCTGCCGATACGGCCCGACCTGATGAGTTCACGAATGGCAAGGTGAGAGCCGGCATTGCGCAGATGGTGATTGGTCGCAAAGACGACGCCCCTCTCGTCCGCCGCCCGCACCATTTCGCCGGCCTCGTCCAGCGTCATTGCCAGCGGCTTTTCACACAGAACGTGCTTGCCCGCGGAAATCGACGCGAGCGCCTGCGCATGATGTTTTTCGTTGGTGGTGGAGATATAGACCGCATCGACACTGTCGTCGCCGAGCAGGTCGTTCAAATCGGTGAAGCTGCGGGCGATCCCGTGTTCGCGTGCATAGGCCTCGCCGCGCGCCGCATCGGAGCTGAGCACCGAGGCAATGCTCGAGCCCTCCCCTGCCCGCATTGCATCAATCATGTAGCTCGACGCAATCCGGCTCGCGCCTATCAGGGCCCAACGCATGAAAACCTCCCGGCTGAAACTATTTTTGGAACGTTCCAATTTCTTGAACAACACCTAATGGAACGTTCCAAATGTGTCAAGGGAAGATATGCGCGATCGGGTTGGCCGTTATTGTGAATCAGCTTCACCTGAACGCTTTCCGAGGAAAAGCAGGGCCGTGAACTCATCCTTCGGGCAAGCACACCTGTGCCAGGACGTGTCCGCACCCTAAGGCGCGACCGACCGGATTGCAGCGAGTTCCGACGGCAGAAGCGAGGCGGCGTCGGCCCGTTCGAGCGCTTCCTGCGCCATCTGCTCGCAAGCCGGCCCGAAGATCCGGGGCGCGGCTCCCCGGAGCGCGGCCAGCGCCTTGTGCAATCTTATCTGGACCTCCAGGAGGGACGCCCCATCCCGGGCGATCGGTCTGAACGCGTCCTCAAGGGCGTCCCGGAAGGTGATCGCGGGCACAAAGACGCGTTCGAACTGCACATCCACATCGTCGCGCTCACGCCATTGCGAAAGAATACGCACGTGCCGGCTCAGGATGTCGATCGCCGTGCCGGGATCGTTCACCGCCGGCGACAACGCCCGCGAGGCGATTTCGGTCATCACGATCAGTCCGTAGCGCGGATCGTCCTCGAAGGTGCGCCGGCTGCCGATCGTGAACGCCCGGCGCAGCGCGGCTTCCTGCTTGTCTTCGAGCGACGCTGTGGCGACAACGGCCAGCGGCACGTCGGGTGCGACGAAGGCACCGGGAAGACGGCGCACGAAGACCTGCGCGCCCAGCCCCTCGGCGCAATCCTGAAGCGCCTTCATATCGATATGCTGAAGGTAGCCGGTTTGCGTCGACGCAAGGGACAAACATCCTGAGGGCGGAGCGGCGAGCAGCGGTTGGCCGGCCAGATAGGGGTTGTCCAGACGCTTCTGCAACGCATTGGACGCAGCGCGCTCTACCCGGTCGAGTGTGTCGCCCATTCGCCCGAATCCCATTAGATGGTCGATCCAGCGGATCAGCGCCACCACGACGAGCCCGATCACGACAACGGTGAAGATGAAGATTACCACTTTGCCCGAGGCACGGTAGTAATCGCCATGCAGCGCGATCAGCCCAACGAGGCCGAACAGGAAGGCCCCAAGAAAGGTGGCCAGAACGTTCTGTGTCGTCCGGTCCTGCTGCAGGAGAACTGTCGCCCGCGGCGTGGCGGTCTCGGCGGCGGCAGTAAAGGCCGAGACGGCAATCGACAACGAGAAAGTCGTCACCGCGAGCATGGAGGACGTCAGGACCCTGAGAAGCTGCCCCACGGCCTCCGATCCCGTCTGGAGCGCGAGGGCCTCAGGCAGGTAGGGTGAAAGGACACGCGCAAGACCGGCCGCCAGAAGGGCGAGAACGGCGAAGCTGGCGACCCGCACCCAGACCATCTTCAAGGTTTCGCGGAAATACCATGCGTAACGTGAGATCATGACGCTTCCTGCCCTTCTGTCGAGACCCCGGTTTCGTTCCATCGAGCGCATAAATGGCCGATCGCTTCGCTGATCTGGCAGGTCCGGCCCCTTCCCCGCGCCCGATCTCGAAGGATCGTGCAGTGCGCCGGCGAGACGGAATGGCATGGAACCCGTGATCGCAATGACCGATATTGCACCGATGTTATCGGGGATTGCCAGCGACGGAACGAAAATCCGCAGGCTGTCCGGGATGCGCCGACCGGGCCCTTGCTGCGACGGTACGTCCATCGACAGGATGAAGGGCTTGCGATATACAGGAAGGGATGACGAGAAAGTTCCGCATATTCATGTTTGTGGTGCTTGCCGCTTTCGCGGCGGGAACGGTGGCGCATGCCACAAATGCCGTCACCATGAACACGAAGATGACGCTTGCCGTTATCGATGGCGCGGACATGGGCGACTGCCAAAATTGCCCGGACGGCAACGACGATGCGCTTGCGTGCGACATTGACTGTCTGTCACCGATCCTGGCCGTGGTACCGTCCGGCCAACCGGGCCTCCTCAAAGCCGGGACACTCACCGAAAGCGTGGTTCCGCAGAGTGCGACCGGGCATACGGGACGGCCGGATCCTCATCCTCCACGATTCACCATTTTGAGCTGACGACGCCCGGATTCCTTCCGGTCCTCGGCGCCTGGCCTCATGTGCGGTCCATGTGACCGTCCATGATATGCTACGCATAGCGCGGATAGCGCGCTGCGAGCCCGAGTTCCCTCTCAGGATGGTTGAACTGTCATGGTATTGTATCTGCCGACGCCGACGCGTCGGGCCTTTCTCGCATCCGCCGCGTCCTTTGCCGCCGGTGCGTTGTTCGCCGGTCACGGAATTCGGAGCGCTTACGCCGCTTCCGTCAGGGAATTCCGGCTGAAAGCGGCACCGGCCAACGTGCGTCTTGTTCCCGAACCTTATGACAAAACGCCGGTGTGGTCCTACGGCGCGGAAGTGCCCGGCCCGGAAATCCGCGTGCGCCAGGGAGACCGCCTGCGCGTCATGGTCGAAAACGGCCTCGACGAGGAAACCACCGTCCACTGGCATGGCGTCCGCACGCCCAACGCCATGGACGGCGTGCCCCATCTCACCCAGGCGCCGATCGCTCCGGGCGAGACCTTCACGTACGAGTTCGACGCCGTCGATGCCGGCACCTTCTGGTATCACCCGCACCAGAACAGCACGGTGCAGGTGGAGCGCGGTCTCTACGGGCCGCTGATCGTCGAGGAAGCTGATCCCGTGCGCGTCGATCGCGAGTTGACCTGGATCCTCGACGACTGGCGGCTCACCAGAGCCGCGGCGATCAGCGACGATTTCGGCAACCGGCACGACCTGATGCACAACGGCCGTGTCGGCAACACGGTCACCATCAACGGCCGCGTGCCGGAAAGGATTGCGGTCCGCGCAGGTGAACGGATCCGGCTCCGCCTGATCAATGCCGCCAACGCCCGCATCTTCGGGTTGGATTTCGCCGATCTCGAGCCGATCGTGATCGCTCTTGATGGCCAGCCCGTAACGCCCCATGCGCCTGCGGATGGGCTCGTTACGCTTGGCCCGGCCATGCGGATGGACCTGATCATCGATATGAGCGGCCGGCCGGGCAGCCACGCTACCGTAACGGACCGGTTCTACCAGAGGCTGGAGTACAGGCTGGTGGATCTCATCTATGACGAAACCGCTCTGCGCGACAGTGCGCCGGATTGGCCCCTCGAACTGCCCGCCAATCCGTTGGCAGAACCGGACCTGGGTACCGCACTCCGCCACGAAGTCACCTTCAATGGCGGCATGATGGGCCAGATGGTCATGATGGAAATGGGCGGTAGCATGGGGGACGCACCGGCCGGCGGCATGATGGCCAACATGATGCATGGTGAGGGCATCTGGTTCGTCAACGGCAAGGCCGCCACCGGACATGTCATGGACCCGCTGCTGACGGTGGCGCATGGCCGCACCTGCGTGCTGGCGATGACCAACGCCACGGCCTGGCATCATCCCATTCACCTGCACGGACATTCCTTCCGCGTCCTGTCGCGGAACGGGCTCCCGACGGCCCACCGCGAGTGGCAGGATACGGTGCTGATGGCGCCGCGCGAGAAGGTCGAGATCGCCTTTGTTTCCGACAACCCGGGCGACTGGATGTTTCATTGCCACATCCTCGAACACCAGGCGGCCGGAATGATGGGCGTGATCCGCGTTTCCGGGCGGGAGGAGCGGAGATGAGCCGAACGGCCCTGACCCTTCTCCCGGTGATCTGCGTCAACGCCTCCACGCTTCGAACCACACGCGAAGAGACATGCAGACGAGCCACAAGACTCGCTCCTCAACTTGAAAGGACACCGAAGATGCGCAAGGCCCTCTCCCTCCTGACAGTTGCCGCAGGCCTCCTGACCGGAAGCGCCTACTTCTTCTGGATCAGTTCCTCCGAAGCATCCGAAGTCATGCTCTACAAGAACCCGCAATGCGGTTGCTGTGAGAGCTATGCCGAATACCTGCGCCAGAACGGTTTCACGGTCACGGTCCAGCCAACTCACGAACTCGGCGAAATGAGCCGGGATGCGGGCATTCCGGACGAGTTCCAGGGCTGCCATCTGTCCATGATCGAGGACTACGTCGTGAGCGGCCATGTTCCGATCGACACGATCAACAAGCTCCTGACGGAGCGTCCCCGGATCAAGGGCATCACCCTGCCCGGCATGCCCCTGGGCTCGCCCGGAATGGGCGGCAACAAACAGGGACCTTTCACCGTCTACGAGATCGGGGACGAAACGCCGAAGGTTTATTCAGAGGAGTAGGACCCCATGATGCAGGGCGCTCAGTCTCAGCACCTTTTCGAGGCATCGCGCCCGAACCGGCTTGGCCAGGTCCGTCTGCCGGCGGCGGAACCGCCGTGCTGTCAGGCGGCCGGCCAGGCTGTGCGGGAGATTGACCGATGACGGGCCTTTTCAATCGGCGGCGCGCCATCCTCGTCGCGCTGGCGGCAGGCGTACCCGTGCTGGTCGCGCTTGCGGCCGCAAGCGTGATTTACGTCCGGGGCGCCGAGCCTTCGGGCGGCTCCATCGGCGATCGCCCGAAGGCTGCGGCCGCCTCGTCCAGGTCCTTCGTCGTCCATGAAGCACCGCGGTCGCTTCCCGATATCACCTTCGCGGACGGTAGCGGTCAGTCACTCACCTTGGCCGACTTTGACGGCAAGATGGTATTGCTCAACATCTGGGCGACCTGGTGCCTTCCCTGCCGCACGGAGATGCCGGCGCTTGAGGCGCTGGAGGCGCAACTCGGCGATGCCGGCTTCCAAGTTGTGCCCCTCTCGGTCGACCGGGCCGGACCGGGCGCGATCCGCAAGTTCTACTCTGACATCGGCATCCGCCAACTCGGCCTCTATATCGACGCCTCGATGCAATCCTCTTTCGACCTTGCTGCGCCGGGACTTCCAACGACGCTTCTCATCGATGCGCAAGGCCGGGAAGTCGGGCGGCTCATCGGCCCGGCCGAATGGGATGCGCCCGAGATGATCGCGTTCCTCAAGACCCATCTTATTCCGAACTGAACAGGGAACCGCAATGGCGACGACAGGAAGGTCCGACGCAAAAGACTCCCCGCTGGAACCCATGGAAACCCTGCGAACTTCACAATTTATCGCCGCGGTTTTCATCGCCGTTCTGGGGTTCGCCTCCCCTGCCCTGGCGCATCATCCGGGAACCAATCTCGACAAGGTGATGGGCGACAAGGAAAAGTTCTTCCAGGCCGTCGACAAACCTGCCCCCGGGTTCGGCCTGGCGGACGCGGCGGGCAACTCCGTCTCCCTTACCGATTTCGAAGACAAGGTCGTTATCCTCAACTTCGCTTATGCCGGGTGCCTCGACGTCTGCCCGCTGCATTCGCAAAAGATCGCCGAGATCCAGCGGCTTCTCGATGAAACGCCGATGAAGACGCAAGTGCAGTTCATCACGGTGACGACCGACCCGGACCGCGACACGGCCGAAGTCCTGGAAGGCTACGGCGAAACGCACGGGCTGGATCCGGCCAACTGGATATTCCTGACCAGAAAGCCGGGCGTTCCGGCGGATGCCACCCGCGTTCTGGCGCGCAGCTACGGGCTCGAATTCACCGAGACCGAAGACGGACAGCAGATGCACGGCGTGGTGACACACGTCATCGACCGTGATGGCCGCCTTGCCGCCCGGTTCCACGGGCTTCGCTTCGAGGCGGTGAACATGGTCCTCTACGTCAACGGGATCATCAACAATGCCGATGTGCCCGAGCCGACGGCCGGCAAAAGCTGGTGGAAGCGGCTGACGAACTGGTTCTGACGGTGGACAGTTTGCAGGGACGAATTCCACGCAGGAAAGGATCGGGACTGATGAACCCGGAGCAGCCTCAGAAAGACCGACCGAATGCCTGAACTCTCAAATATCGGTATCCTCAGCGCATTCGTCGCCGGGATCATTTCGTTTCTGTCGCCCTGTGTCCTGCCGCTGGTGCCGGGCTACGTTTCCTATATCGCCGGCCGGTCCGCCTATGCCACCGCGTCCGGCGCGGTTGCCGCTGCGCGCTCTGCAACACTCGGCCTCAGTCTCTGCTTCGTGCTCGGTTTCACGACTGTTTTCGTCATCCTTGGCGCCAGCGCCACGGCGCTCGGGCAGTTGCTGCTCCAGTACCGGTTCGAAATGAACATCGTCGGAGGCGGGATCGTCACGCTGTTCGGACTGTTCATGCTCGGTACGATCCGGCCGACATGGATGATGCGTGAAGCGCGCTTCCATCTGGATATGCCCGGCGGCAGGGCCGCATCGGCCTATGTGCTCGGCCTGGCCTTCGCCTTCGGCTGGACGCCCTGCATCGGCCCGATCCTCGGCGCCATCCTGACGGTCAGCGCGGCGTCTGCAACGGTTGCCGACGGCATTGCCCTGCTCACGATCTATTCGTTCGGTCTTGGCGTACCGTTCCTGCTTGCCGCATTCTTCACCGATACGCTGTCCGCAAGACTGAAGACCTTCGGACGCCTCGGCCGCGTTCTGCGGACGCTGGCGGCGGCGGTCATGATCATCATGGGTGTCGCCATGATGACCGGATATCTCTCGGCCTTCGCCTTCTGGCTGCTGGAAACCTTTCCGGTCTTGTCTTCGATCGGGTGAGGCGGGCCGGGGCGGAGGAACGCCGTTATCGCCGATGCGGTTGCCCAAAGCCGGCCGCGCGCCAGGTTCGCGGCCGCATCCGCACCACAACAGAAAACGGAGGATTCGCGATGCAAGATATGATGAATGGAATGGGCTGGTTGATGGGTGGCGGGATCGTGATCTGGCTGCTGGTCCTTGCCGTGCTCGTTCTCGCGGTCGCTGCACTGATCAAATATCTCAGGGACTGACGGATCAGCCCCAGTAGCCATCAGGATGGGGCTCTTCCGCCCTTGATCTGACTGGCGACCACCACCACCTGCCCTCTCGCGAGCCTATGTGTCGCTGGCCGAAGGCCGGTTCAGGAGAACGGTATCGGCTCCAGCCCGAACTGACGTAGAAGCGCGCCCTCATCCTTAATGAATTCCAAGAATTAATTATCATCTTCCGCAACGTTAATTCATTGCGCGTGCCTGAAAACTGTGTACGAATATTCCAATTATTAGTTGTGCTCTGATTTTTTCTTGCACGCATGCGGTGGCGCTTGAGCGCGTTTTCGAACCGCGTTTTTTGATCCTGACGCAGCTTGGCTTGCCGCCAAGTTCTCGCTGAAGGAAAGTGGGGATGATCTGATGATGTCTATAAACTTCTATACCGCAAGCAGCGCCCCTTTGGCCGTGGCCATCACCATTGCCGTTGCCCTAACTTCCTCTGGCGTCGTGCAAGCTGACGAGATCATCGGAACACCTGGAAGTCCCTCGGCGGAAAGAGTTCTTGATGGCAACCAGCTTCCTCCCCAGGACATGCCCTTCGGCGGTGAGATCAAGGACGGCGCGCTTCAGTCCACACCTTGGTGGCCGCCGCGCGTGGTACCGCCGGCCGAGGCACCGAACGTCCTGCTGATCATCACCGATGACGCCGGGTTCGCGGTGCCGAGTACCTTCGGCGGCGTTATCCCCACAGACACCATGGACAAGCTCGCCGCGGAAGGACTGAGCTACACGAGCATCCACTCCACGTCCCTGTGTTCGCCGACGCGCGCAGCGCTCATCACCGGGCGCAACCACCATTCCGCAGGCTTCGGGGTAATCTCGGAGCAGTCGACCGGATATCCTGGCTACAACAGCATCATTTCCAAGGACAAGGCAACGGTCGGGCGGATCCTGCTCGACAATGGCTACAATACCTCGTGGTTCGGCAAGGACCATAACACGCCGGCTTTCGAAGCCGCCAAGTCCGGCCCCTTCGAGCAGTGGCCCACTGGGATGGGCTTCCAGTACTTCTATGGCTTCGTGGGCGGTGACGCCAACCAGTGGCAGCCGGACCTCTTCCGCAACACGACGCAGATCTATCCCTTCGAGGAGTCGGAAGGCGAATGGAACCTCGTGACCGCGATGGCGGACGATGCGATCGGCTGGATCAACGACATGCACCAGATCGATCCGTCGAAGCCCTTCTTCGTGAAATACGCCCCCGGCGCGACGCACGCCCCGCACCACCCGACGAAGGAATGGGTCGAGAAGATCGAGGCAATGAACCTCTTCGACGATGGCTACGAGGCGTTGCGCCAGACAATCTTCGAGAACCAGAAGAAGATGGGCCTGGTGCCCCAGGACGCGAAGCTCGCGTCCTGGCCCTCGGAACACATCAAGCCCTGGGATCAACTGACCGATGTGGAGAAGAAACTCTTCATCCGGCAAGTCGAGGTTTTCGCGGCCTACGCTGCCTACAGCGACCACGAGATCGGCAGGGTGATCGATGCTGTCGAGGAAATCGGCGAACTCGACAATACTCTGATCATCTACATCAACGGCGACAACGGGACGAGTGCCGAGGGCGGCCCGCTTGGCACTCCGAACGAAGTGGCGTTCTTCAACGGGCACAACATGATACCCGCTGAGACCCAGATGCAATGGTACGACGTGTGGGGCACCGAAGAGACCTACAACCACATGTCAGCCGGCTGGGCCTGGGCCTTTGACACGCCCTTCGACTGGTTCAAGCAGAACGCTTCGCGGCTCGGTGGCATCCGCCAGAACATGGTGGTGTCATGGCCTGCAAAGATCACCGACAAGGGCGGACGGCGTGACCAGTTCATGCACGTGATCGACGTGGTGCCGACGATCCTCGAGGTCACGGGGATCCCCGCACCGAAAGCGGTCGACGGAATCGAGCAGGCCCCGATCGAAGGCACGAGCTTCGCCTATACCTTTGATGCCGCGAACGCCGACACACCGAGCCGCCACACCACCCAGTACTTCGAGATGATGGGCCAATGGGCGCTTTACCACGAGGGTTGGCTCCTCAGCACCAAGGTCAACCGCACGCCATGGGACGCCTTCGGGCCGGCCAACACGGATCCGCTGAACAACCAGGTGCTTGAGCTCTACGACCTGACCAAGGACATGAACCAGACCACCGACATTGCCGCGGCCAACCCGCACAAGGTCGACGAGTTGAAGACGCTCTTCATAGAGGAGGCAAAGAAGTACCAGGTCTTCCCGCTTGACGCTTCATTTGCCGCCCGCATCGTTGCGGCGCGCCCGAACATCACGGCGGGGCGGTCCGAGTTCGAGTACACCCGGCCGATGGTCGGCCTGCCCCAGGGCAGCTCGCCGGGACTCCTCAATGCCTCCTACACCATCACGGCCGAAATCGAAGTGCCCGAGGGTGGGGCCGAGGGCATGATCCTGACTTCGGGCGGGCGCTTCGGCGGCTATGGTTTCTACCTGAAGGACAGCAAGCCCGTCTTCTTGTGGAACAT
Source organism: Roseibium salinum (assembly GCF_026240905.1). Taxonomy (NCBI): domain Bacteria; kingdom Pseudomonadati; phylum Pseudomonadota; class Alphaproteobacteria; order Hyphomicrobiales; family Stappiaceae; genus Roseibium; species Roseibium salinum. Next base: position 227,896 of record NZ_JAPEVI010000001.1, on the reverse strand, counting down.
GGTAGATCTGGAACGGATCAAGTGGGAGGGGACCGAGGCGCTCAGCCCCGGCAAGCACGTGGTGGAGTTCGACTTCGTGTATGACGGGATGGGTGCAGGGACGCTTGCCTTCAACGACTTCAGTGGCATCGGGAAAGGCGGGACCGGAACCTTGCGGGTCGACGGAAAGGACGTTCACACCCAGGACATGAAGCAGACCCTGCCGATGATCCTGCAGTGGGACGAAAGTTTCGACATCGGCTCGGATACCCTGACCGGCATTAACGACGAGGACTACAAGCCCCCCTTCACCCTGACTGCAAAGCTGGACAAGCTGACGATCAAGGTCGACAGGCCGCAATTGTCCGAGGCCGACATTGAAAAGCTGAAAGGCGCAATGCGCAACAACTCGTCAAGCGAGTAGCCGGCAGCAGAAGGAGAATCAGGGGTTGGAAGCATTGTTGCGTCTCCCGGGGATAATGCTCGTCATCGCCGCGCTGTCGACACATGTCGTCTGGGCTGGAATGCCGGATGGCCCTGCCGTCAACCTGACGCTTATCGAAATTCCCGGTGGCACATTCGCCATGGGATCCGAGCAGCATCATGTGGAAGAAGGACCAGTCCGCGAGGTCACGGTGGCTTCCTTCCGGCTATCGGCAACGGAGGTCACGAACGCCCAGTTCAGAGCCTTTGTCGAGGCGACCGGCTACATCACAACTGCCGAGCGCACCCTTGACCCTGCGGAGCACCCGACCTGGCCGCCTGAACTGCTCAAACCCGGCTCAATGGTGTTTCGGATGCCGGATCAAGTCGCCGGAACGGCCGATATCGGCCGGTGGTCTTATGTGGCCGGTGCCAACTGGCGCTCCCCGGAAGGACCAGGAAGTTCCATCGACGGCCGGGATGAATTCCCTGTGGTTCAGGTCTCCCACGAGGATGCGGCAGCCTTTGCCGCATGGGCCGGTGGGCGTCTGCCAACAGAGGCAGAATGGGAGAATGCCGCGCGGGGTGGCATCGACGGTGCGGAATTCACCTGGGGTGAAACCTATGATCCCGAGGAGGGCTGGAAGGCCAATTCGTGGCAGGGCGTTTTTCCCGCCTACGACTCCTCCGAGGACGGCTTCCACGGGATCGCGCCGGTCGCAAGCTTTCCACCGAACGGATACGGCCTCCATGACATGGCAGGGAACGTCTGGGAACATGTGGCCGACTGGTATGTCCCCATGCATCCGGACCAGAACCAGACGGACCCGCATGGTCCTCCCCGGGAGCTGGCGGCGCATTTCTCCGATCCGTCAACCGGAGCGCGGCACGTCATCAAAGGCGGCTCCTGGCTTTGCGCTCCAAATTTTTGCTATCGCTATCGTCCAGCTGCCCGGCAGGGACAGGAGCAGGGACTGGGCACGAACCATATCGGCTTTCGTGTGGCGTTCGATGCTGATTGAGACAGCTTTCAACATCCGCACGATCACGACAATTCTTCGAGCTGACGGCCGGCCTCTGCGGCCGGGGCGAGTTCGCGCGGGAACCTGAGCTTCACGGTGGTTCCCCTTCCCGGCTCGGAAAAGATGCGGGCCGTTCCCCCGCTCTGGCGGACGAAGCCGTAGACGACGGCCAGGCCGAGCCCCGCGCCGCCGGCGCCTGCCCTTGTGGTGAAATAGGGCTCGAATGCCTTGTCCACCTCTTCCCGGCTCATGCCGACGCCTTCATCATGCACCGACACGGCGACTGCGTCGTCTTCGGCGAAGGTCTTGACGCACACCTCGCCTCCCGCCGGCATTGCCGAAGCGGAGTTGAGGCACAGGTTGAGGACCGACTGCTCGAAAAGTTCCGGATCCAGCATCAGGGGCGGAAGGTCGTCGTCCAGGTCCAGCCTGAGGCGGCAATTCTTCCCGATCGCGATTTCCAGGATGTCCGCCATGCCGTGCAGCACCGAGGAGATGTCGACGCTGCTCAGATTGACCGGTTGCTGCCGGCCGATGGTCAGCATGCTGCTGGCAAGGGAGCGTCCGCGGTCCGCGGCCTTGCGGATGCGGGCGATGTTGCGCATCTGCTTGTTGCTGAAGCCGCCTTCCCGCTCCAGAAGCCCCAGGCTGCCGGTAATGATGCCGATCGTGTTGCCGACTTCGTGGCTGAGCTGGTGGGTCAGGCGCATGATCCCGTCGAGCCGAAGCGCCTTGGCCGCTTCCGCTTCCTGCCTGTCCAGCAGCGTCACGTCACGGGCCAGCAGAACGATGCCGTCGTCGTTCTGGTGCGACAGCGAGATTTCGGTAACGGTTTCGTCCGGCCAGCGATGCCGCACCGAGACAGGCCCGCTGAGAAGGCGCCCGTTTGCGCGATCCGGCAACGTGTCCGGCGGGATCTCGGCAATGGGTGCGAGGAACTGAACCAGCGGCAGCTTGCGCGCCGAGCCCTTGTGCCCGATCAGTTCGATGACGCGCCGGTTCATGGTAACCGGTTGTCCGGCGGCATCGAAGATCGCGATGCCTTCATGCATGCTGCGGAAGGTGGAGCGGATCGTGCGTGCGGCGGCTTCCGCCGTCCTGCGCAGGCGCGTTACCCGGTCCACGCTTTCCTTGAAGGCCTGGAAGGCCCGCTGGAGATCCAGCAGCTCGGTCTCATCACCCTGATAGACGGGGGGACCGACATCCTTCTGCCCCTTGGCCAGTGCGTTCATGCCGCTGGACAGGGAAACGATGCCCTTGGAGACGCGGATCGCCGAACGGATCGACAGGACGGCGATCGTCAGGACCAGGAGCGACGCGGCCGCCACGATGACCAGCAGTTGTTGCAAGGTTTCCGAGGTGGACTGGAAATCCCTGTTCAGGGTCTGCGTGACGATACCGGACTGGGTCTCGGTTGCCTGTGAAAGCTCGCGCGCAACATTGTGCAGCCTGGCTATGGCGGTCCGCACGCTGAACATTTCCAGGAGATAGTCGGTCTGCGCGGCAAACACCCGCTCATAAGGTTGCAGGGCATTCGCCGGCATCATCCCGGTCCCGCCCGGTGTGCCCGGTTCTCCCTGCGTTTCAGCCACGTATCTGCGGCGCAACTCGCCAAGTTGGAACAGGCTTCCCGCGCTCGAAACGGAATGGACGATCGCGTTCAGGCGCTGGCGCGGCTCCTGGTGGTCCGCCGTTGCTTCGACCGCAATGACGCCGAGCGCGGACGAAACCTCTTCCTTGTGCTGCTGCGCGGTTTCGGCCCTGGCCGCAAGGGCGACGGTCAGCTTGCGTATCTGCCCCAGAAGCTCGAGGATCTGTGTATTGGCCGCCCGGTAGGCTTCCTCTCCGGGCGGATATTCCGGCAGCGAACGGATCAACTCGTCCACCTGGGCGACGAGCGCACGGCTCTTGCTGGAAACGGCATAGGGCGACGTCGCATTCATGAGGAAAGGCGCGCTGGAGACGAGATCGGACACCTGCCGGGACACCAGAGACGCATCGGCCAGGCTGGAATAGGCCTGCAGCCCATAGGCCGCGGTTTCCTCCCGCGCCTTCAGGAGACCGTAGATCGCGATTGCCGACAGCGCGAAGGCCACGGCGCAGATCAGCACGATGGCCGCCGGAAGCCTGAAGGCAATGGAGGAAACGAGAGGGCGGCTGATCATCACGGTGCCAGGGGCGGGTCCCTGTGAAGGACGTACCCCTTTCCCCTCCGCGTCTTGATGTGGCACGGCAGGTCCGGGTTACGCTCGATCTTCCGGCGAAGGCGCAGGACCAGCACGTCGACGTTCCGGTCGATGAGCCGGTCCGTCTCCGCTCCGAGCTGTTCCAGGATCTGCGCCCTGCTCACCGGTTCGTTCGGCGTCGCGGCCAGGATCTCCAGAAGCGAGAACTCTGAAGACGTCAGCGTCCTGGTCGGATGTGACGTGCACACGGCCTTGCGGTTGACAAGATCGATGACCCAGTCACCCAACAACAGCGCCGTCGGCCCGTGCTGGACATTCAGCGATTCCTTTTCACTCTTGAAGGCGGGATGCATCCGGCGCAGGACAGCCTTTATGCGGGCGGTCAGTTCGATCGGCTCGAAAGGCTTGACGACATAATCGTCCGCCGCCGTCTCCAGTCCGAGCACGCGTTCCGCGGCACTGCCGGCCGCCGTCACCATGACGATGCCGATGTCGGTCTGGGACCTCAGCTTCTGTGCGAAGACCCGGCCCGACATGCCGGGCAGATTATGGTCGACAAGCACGAGGTGAAACCGCTTTTCAGCCAGGATGCCGGCGGCCTCTTCCGCGGTGCTTGCGGTATGCGGCAGCCATCCCTCTGCTTCCACCAGGTCCGAGATGAGTTCCGCCATATCCGGATCGTCTTCGACGATCAGGATGGCGACGCCTTGGTCAAGCAATTTCAGTCCTCCCACCGCCATCATATGCAGGCCCCGCAAATATGCAAAGCACTGATTTTTCAGATATTTGTCATAATTGTAAGGCCTGTAATATTTGTAACTCTTTTTCTTGCCCGGCGAAACAACGGTAACCAAACTTCTGTTGCCAAGCGCGCCCTATCTGCCATGCTGGTTTCCGGTCTGGAGCCTGGCTCCGGCCTGGGAGGAAACATGAAACCATTCACGTCACTCGGAGCGGGTGCGGCCCTTTGGCTGTGCACGGCGCTCACGGGCGCTTCAGCGCAGGACCTCAGCGTCCTTTGCGCGGTCGACGAGAGCTGGTGCCGGGCCATGGACGCCGCCTTTGAAGCGGAGACCGGCCTGGAGGTTTCCACGGTGCGCAGGAGCACGGGTGAAATCCTCGACCGGCTCCGCCATGAACGCGACGACCCTACGGTCGACGTCTGGTGGGGCGGTACGGGCGACACCCACTTGCAGGCCGCCGGTGAAGATCTCCTGGAGCCGCACCGCTCGCGCCATGCCGGCGACGCCCTCCCCTGGGCTCAGAATTTCTATCAGATATCCGGCGGCAAGGCGTCCGGCGTCTATGCCGGGGCGCTCGGGTTCGCGTATAATCCCGATGTTCTGGCCCGCCAGGGCATCGATGCGCCGTCCTGCTGGAAGGATCTCACCGATCCGCAATACCGCGGTCTCGTGCAGATGGCGAATCCGACTTCTTCGGGAACCGCCTTCACGATGCTTGCGACGCTCGTCCAGCTTCTGGGCGAAGAGGAAGCCTTCCAGTATCTGGCTGCGCTCGCCGGAAACATCGAACTTTTCACCACGGCCGGTGCGGCGCCGGTCCAGGCGGCCGCCCGGGGGGATACCGGGGTCGGCATCTCCTTCATCCATGACGCCGTCACCCAGAAGCTCGCCGGCGCGCCGCTCGTCATCGTCGCCCCTTGCGAGGGAACCGGCTACGAGATCGGCGCCGTCAGTATCGTCAAGGGCACCGGCAACCTCGAAGCCGCCCGGCGGTTCGTGGATTATTCGATGAGCCCCGAAGGACAGGCAACCGGCCACGCCTCGGGACAGAACCAGATACCCTCGAATGCCAGGGTGGCCCTGCCGCCGTCCGCCCCCGACATTTCGCTGATCCGTATGGTCGACTACGACTTCTCGACCTTCGGTTCGCCCGACCAGCGGCGCAGGTTGCTGGATCGCTTTGACAACGAGGTGCTCGGCAAGGCCGAGCCGATAGCCACGCAATAGATCGAGTTGTCCGCGTTCCCTCGAACGCGGGATGCTCCGGAGGACAGAACTTGGAAATCTGAATCTGGCCGGCAACGGACCGCTCCGCGGCTCCGAACGGGAAAGCTATGCCCGGTGCCGGTCACGACCCCAGCCAGCCGGCTGGAAACGGTTCGTCTGCCTGCCCTGTGCAGACGCCGGGCCAAAAGCCAAAAGTGGAGGAAAACATGTCTATGAAAACTCTTTCGATCGCGCTGTTCGCGACGGCCGCGACGTTGTCGGTCCCATCTGCCCAGGCAGCGGGAGACCTCAACCTCATCTGCTCCGCCGATGTCGTGATCTGCGAGCAGCTCCAGGGGGACTTCGAGGCGAAGCACGACATTAAGGTCAACATGGTTCGCCTGTCATCGGGCGAAAGCTACGCCAAGATCCGGGCCGAATCCCGCAATCCGAAGACCGATATCTGGTGGGGCGGGACCGGCGATCCGCATCTTCAGGCCGCCGCCGAGGGCCTGACGCAGGAATACAAGTCCGAGATGCTCGATGAACTCCATGACTGGGCGCGCAAACAGGCGGAAAGCTCCGGCTACAAGACGGTCGGCGTCTATGCCGGTGCGCTCGGCTGGGGCTACAACACCGACATCTTCAAGGACAAGGGCTACAAGGTGCCGGCCTGCTGGGCGGACCTCCTGAACCCTGAACTGAAGGGCGAGATCCAGGTTGCCAACCCGAACTCTTCCGGCACGGCCTATACCGCTCTGGCCTCGCTCGTCCAGATCATGGGGGAAGACGAAGCCTTCGACTATCTGAAGGAGCTGAACAGCAACATCTCCCAGTACACCAAGTCGGGTTCGGCACCGGTGAAGGCCGCGGCGCGCGGCGAGACGGGCGTCGGCATCGTCTTCCTTCACGATGCGGTCGCGCAGGCTGCCTCGGGTTTCCCGGTCAAGTCCGTCGCCCCTTGCGAGGGGACCGGTTATGAAATCGGCTCCATGTCGATCGTCGAGGGCAGCCGCAATCTTGAAAATGCCAAGATCTGGTACGACTGGGCGCTTACGCCGGAAGTCCAGTCGCGCATGAAGGAAGCCAAGTCGTTCCAGCTTCCCTCCAACAAGTCCGCCGAAATTCCCGAAGAGGCGCCGAGGTTCGAGGACATCAAGCTGATCGACTACGACTTCGACAAATACGGCAATCCGGATACCCGCAAAGCCCTCCTGGAGCGTTGGGACAGTGAGATTGGCGCCATCGCCAACTGACCCGACTCCCGACGGGACCCGCGCCGGAGGCATCCGTCTCCGGTGCGGGTCTCACCCATGATCAAAACCAAAAACAGGGGTGGCCATGCTGAGTGGCAACAAGCGGCTGAATGTCCTTTTGGGGCTGGGGATCGGCGCATTTCTTCTTCTGCCCTGGTACAGGGTGGAAAGCGGTCTCTTCGAATTTGAGTGGCCGTCCGGATTTCCCTTCGCGGCGGATCTCGCGCCTGGCATTCTTCAGATCGTCTCGGAAGGCCGGGTCTGGCTGATCGTCGCCCTGCTACTCTTTCTTCTCGGCGGCGCTGCCCGGTTCATGAGCGATCGGCACAAGCGCGGTCGTCTGCTCATCGTCTCCGGAACGGCAGGTATCTTCTTTCTGGCCCTGCAGGGGCTGGCCATCAGCTTTACCGGCTGGGCCTGGACATTCCCCGAAGCCGCATTCGGTGCACTGCCCACCGGCCAGCCCGCCATGGGAGCCGGAGCCGTCCTTGTTTCCTTCGTTTTCGTGCTCTTCATCGCCTTCGGCCTCGCCGAGCGCGGCTTCATGAAAGGCGATGCCTTTGTCGTCGGATCGATCTCGATCCTCATCCTTCTGGTGACGGTTTTCGTTTTCTACCCGATCGGCAGCATGTTTGCCGGATCCATGCAGGATTTCGACGGCTCGTTCAGACCGGAGGGGTTCATCCGCAATATCCAGGACCCCGGCATCTGGAGCCTCGATTGCGTTGTCGGTGGCGCCCGCTGCGGCGTCGCCTGGCGCACACTGTTTCTGGCCGTGATGACGGGTCTGGGCTCCACCGTTCTGGGGCTCGCCTTTGCCCTGGTGGCGACGCGCACCAACTTTCCGTTCAAGAAAGGCCTGCGGCTGTTGACGGTCCTGCCGATCATCACGCCGCCCTTCGTGATCGGCCTCGCCCTCACCCTTCTCTTCGGCCGTTCCGGCATCGCCACGCAGGCCCTCGACACCGTGTTCGGCATCGAGCCGAGCCGCTGGCTCTACGGCCTGACCGGCATCTGGATCGCGCAGGTTCTCTCCTTCACCCCTATTGCCTTCCTGGTGCTCATCGGCGTCGTCGAAGGCGTCAGCCCCTCCATGGAGGAAGCCTCGCAGACGCTGCGGGCCGACCGCTGGCGCACATTCTGGTATGTGTCGCTGCCGCTCATGAAACCCGGCCTGGCGAACGCCTTCCTGATCGGCTTCATCGAGAGCATGGCGGATTTCGGCAACCCGCTGGTGCTTGGCGGCAGCCATGGCGTCCTGTCGACCGAAATCTTCTTCGCGGTTGTCGGATCGCAAGTCGATCCCTCGCGCGCCGCCGTCCTGGCCATCGTGCTGCTTTCCTTCACCCTGTCGGCATTCCTTGCGCAACGCTTTTGGCTCTCGGGAAAGAATTTCGCCACCGTTACCGGCAAGGGCGACAGCGGCATGCATGCCGGCCTGCCCATGCGCCTGTCGATCCCGATCTACGGCATCGTGCTTCCCTGGATGGCGTTCACGGTCATTGTCTACGGGATGATCATCTTCGGAGGCTTCGTGAAAACCTGGGGCCTGGACAACTCGCTGACCCTCGAGCACTACGCCCGCGCATTCTCGGTCAGCTTTACGGACGGTGCGCTGGTGTGGACCGGTGTCGCCTGGAATTCCTTCTGGACGACCATGGAGATCGCCCTCATATCCGCGCCTCTTACCGCGGCAGTCGGCCTTCTGACGGCCTATATCGTCGTGCGGCAGACCTTTGCCGGCAAGAACGCCTTCGAGTTCGCCCTCATGATGAGCTTCGCCATCCCCGGCACGGTGATCGGCATCAGCTACATCATGGCCTTCAACCTGCCGCCGCTCGAAATGACCGGCTCGGCCCTGATCCTGATCGCCTGTTTCGTGTTCCGGAACATGCCGGTGGGCGTGCGCGGCGGCATCGCGGCGATGAGCCAGCTCGACAAGAGCCTCGATGAAGCCTCGCTGACGTTGAGGGCCAACAGCGCACGCACGCTGCGCAAGGTGATCCTGCCGCTGCTGCGTCCGGCCATCACCGCCGCCCTGGTCTATTCGTTCGTCAGGGCCATCACGTCCATCAGCGCGGTCATTTTCCTGGTCAGCGCCGAATACAACATGGCCACCGCCTACATCGTCGGCCTGGTGGAAAATGGAGAATACGGCATCGCGATCGCCTATTCCTCGATGCTGATCTTCGTGATGATCACGGTCATTGCCGGCTTCCAGCTGCTTGTCGGCGAACGCCGCCTGCGGCGGGAAAATCGCGTCTCCGGCGTCGCCAAAACACGCAAATTCCGTCTCGGGCAGGAGAAAACCGTATGACCGACCTGAAGCCCGGCTCCGTCGTTTTTGAGAATATCCGCAAAGACTTCGGTGCCTTTACCGCAATTCCCGACCTTTCCCTCACCATCGAACCCGGCACGCTCGTCACCCTGCTTGGCCCGTCCGGTTGCGGCAAGACCACCACCTTGCGCATGCTGGCAGGCTTGGAACATCCGACTGCCGGCAGGATCCTGATCGGCGGGCGGGACGTGACCATGGTTCCGGCACATGAGCGGGATGTGTCCATGGTGTTCCAGTCCTATGCGCTCTTCCCGCACATGGATGCCCGCGACAACGTTGCCTACGGCCTGGAATCCTCGGGCTTCAAGAAGCAGGAAGCCAGGGAGCTCGCGGAAGACGGACTCGCCCAGGTCGGCCTTGCCGGCATGGGGCATCGCCTGCCGGCCGAACTGTCGGGCGGCCAGCAGCAGCGCGTCGCCGTGGCCCGCGCCCTGGTTCTCAACCCGCAGGTCCTCCTCCTCGACGAACCCTTGTCGAACCTTGATGCCAGGCTGCGCCGCAGGGTGCGCACGGAGATCCGCGAGCTGCAGCAAAGGCTCGGCCTGACCGCCGTCTACGTGACCCACGATCAGGACGAGGCCCTGGCGGTCTCGGACCGGATCGTCGTCATGAAGGAGGGCCGGATCGCCCAGACCGGCGCGCCGCGGACCCTTTACGAACAGCCGGCCTCGGCCTTCATCGCCGACTTCATGGGCGAGGCGAATGTCATTTCCTGCGAGGTCCTGGAGCTGGACGGAGACCATGCCGTGATCGACGTCGGCGGTCTGCAGCACAGGCTGCCGTCGCGGCAAAACGGGCCCGGCAGCGCCAAGCTTGCCGTCCGGCCGGGAGCGATCGTTCTCAATCCGGAAAGCGGTTCGGGAATCGGCGGCGAAATACTCACCGCGGCCTATCTCGGTGGCCATGTCGAATACGAGATCGAGACGCCGGTTGGCAATTTCTTCGTCATCGACCACTCCGTCGAGCATTTGCTGGCGCCCCGCACCGCCGTTTCCCTTGGCTTCCGCAACCGCGGACTGGCGTTGATCGACGGGTGACATGAGAACCGAAACAATGGCACCAACCGTGACCCTTGAAAGCCGGTTCGCGCTGGCAGAGGAAATCGCCGAAGAAGCGGGCGCCCTGGCGCTGGACTATTTCCTGCGCCGCCGGGACCTGCAGGTTGAAATCAAGACCAGCATGCAGGACGTTGTGTCGATCGCCGACCGCGATGTCGAAACCCTGATCCGCCAGCGTCTGGAGCAGGCCTTTCCGCAGGATGGCATCCTGGGCGAAGAACACGGTTACCGGACCGGCACCAGCGGCTACACCTGGGTAGTCGACCCGATCGACGGCACCTCCGCTTTCGTCCACGGCCTGCCGAACTGGTGCGTCTCCATTGCTCTCTTGGCGGAGGGTGAACCTGTCGTGGGCGTTATCCGCGTGCCTTGCGAGCGCGAAACCTTTGCGGCCATGAAAGGCGGCGGAGCGACGCTCAACGGCGAGAAGCTGCAACTGGATCCTTCAAGGACACTGCAGAACAGCCTGACCGGCATCGGCGGCAACCACCATGTCCCGCCGGCGGTGATCGGCACCGCCATCAGCAACTTGCTGTCGGCAGGCGGCAACTACATCCGCACCGGGTCGGGGGCCCAGATGCTTGCCTGGGTCGCCGCCGGGCGCCTGGCCGGATATTTCGAGCCCTACATGCACGCCTGGGATTGCCTTGCCGGCTACTGCCTGATCAGCGAAGCGGGCGGCCACTATCTGCCCTTCCCCGTCGAAGGCGACGCAGTCCTCAACGGCTCCCCCGTTCTCGCAGCCGGCCCCGGCGCCTACGAGGACCTCCTTGCACTGTCCGGGGTGGCGGGAACCGAGACCTGAATAGCTCGTGTTCTTTTTGCCGGTTGTGTTCGGCGCAAAAGGGGCGAATGGGCAAAATTCCGATGGATCTTCTGGTTTGGTATACCGGCATGTCCGGGGCCGTCTCAGCCGGCACGCACGGACGGTCCGGGCAAGGTATCGCCGCCATGGGGAGCATGGTAAGATGATGCGACGAACCGGACCTCGACGACAGGAGTTCATGGCGTGAACTACAGCGAATTTGGCAAGCTGGAGTCGGTAGGCTGGTCGGATCACGCAACCGTCGATAGCTACGTCGCCTCGTTCGCGAGGGCCACGGACATGGCGATCGGCCCGATCGTGAAGGCGTCAGGCGCGGGAAGCGGCAAGCGCGTCCTCGACCTTTGTTGCGGCCACGGTGCCGGCATCGAGGCGCTCCTTGCTGTCGGGGCGGAGGTCACCGGGCTCGACTTCTCGCCCGCCATGCTAAGCCAGGCTCGCAGCCGTGCCGAAGCTGCCGAACTGATAGAGGGCGACGCGCAGTCGTTGCCGTTCTCTGACGGGACGTTCGACGCCGTCGTGTGCGCCTTCGGCATGATGCATGTACCTGATCAGCCGAAGGCGCTCTCGGAGGTGCATCGCGTACTCCGACCGGGCGGCATCTTCGTCATGACTGCTTGGTGCGGACCCGACCGGTCCCACGCGTTCCGGATTGCTTTCGGGTCAATTCAGGCACACGGAGATCCTCAAACATCGCTCCCACCGGCGCCGGACTTCCACCGCCTGGCGGATCCAGCGACGGCGGAGGCCCTGCTTTCGGATGCCGGGTTCAGGAACGTCCAGTCGAGCACAATCGAATGCGCCTACGAATTCGATCAACCGGACGGCCTTTGGAAGATCTTCTCGCTTGGGACCGTCCGGGCGAAGATGCTGATCGACGCGCAGCCACAGGCAAACCGCGAGGCGATCAGGCGGGCCATGGTGGAGGCGGTAGACGACCGGTTCCACAATGGCTCAAGACTTCGTGTGCCCGCGCCGGCGGCTCTCGTCTCCGCACAGGCTTAGATAGCCGAAAACCGCTCGAGGTGAGCAGAGCGCCTTCCTGCCGCGCGTCACACCGCCAAAGCCGAAATCACGCCAGGAATAGAAATAGCCCGGTACGGTCGAAATCGGAGGAAAGTCTTTCGGCAACGCCCGCCACTGACTGCCGCTGCCCTTGTTGTATGAACATCCGCCGGAACCGACTACTTGCCCAACTCTTCGGATTTTGAGAGCTCCTCCGCCTTCGCGGGGATGTCGTCACCACTGACGCGCTTTGCGGAATCGCGGACAATCAGCAGCGGCTGGCGCCGCAGTTCGTCCGACGGAGGTTGGTCTGTGACCATCGATATGATCTGCTTCATCACCGCTTCGCCCGTCGCCTCGCTGAACACGTCGACAGTGGTCAGGGCCGGCGTGACATAGCGGCTTGTCGGAATGTTATCGATGCCGGCAAAGGCCACGTCTTCGGGTATGCGGAACCCGAGCGCTCGCGCTTGCGTCATCAGGCCGATAGCAACCAGATCGTTGCAGCCGATCACCGCCTGCGGCCGGTCCGACCGAAGGAGAACCTTCGCGGCGACCCTTTCACCAGCCTCGCTCGTCGGCTCTTCCGCGTTGAACTCCATCAATTCGATACCCGCAGGATCGAGGACGGCATGAAGCCCGCGCAGACGCTCCACGTTCCAGGCGGCGCGGGGATAGCCCACATAGCCGATCCGGGTGAACCCCTGCTGAGCCAGATAGCCGGCAAGAAGCGACGCGACCTCGACACTGTCCATGCCGACGGAGACGACGCCCTGGCGCTCCGGCTGACCGAGAAAGGCGACCGGTTTGTCGAGTTCGGCGAGCCAGTCGACCACATCCTTCGGAATGCGCGCGCTGACAATGAGCCCGTCGGTGCGCAGTACCAGCGGCTCGAGAAGCTCACGCACCCCGGTAGACTTTTCCTCCAGATCGACGACGAGGAGGTTGTAGCCATTGGCAAGTGCCACACGGTTTGCCCCCTTCATGACATTGGCATAGTGGGGGTTTGAAATATCCATCACCGCAAGGCCGATGGCCGTCGTCCGGCCAGTGACCATGCTGCGTGCCGCCGGATTCTGGCTGTAGCCGAGGTCGAGGATCGCCGAGCGCAGCTTTTCCTCAACCGACGGGGAGAAGGACTGCTGGCGGTTAATGTATTTTGAAACGGTTGCGATGGAGACACCCGCCGCCTCGGCGACATCCCGGATCGTGGCTTTCTTGCGCTGGTTCATGAAGAGGTAAACGATTTCCTTTTTTTGATCTTATGTTTGTATCCTGCCAGGGCGACACTTGCAATCATCACCTGCATTTCTCCAAATTCGGCTCCAGATCCCCAACCTCAAGGCGAGAGAACGCCATGTGCGCAACAAAAATACAAAAATATGAAAATTACATGCCAGAAATTTTAGTTAAACGTTTTCTTGAAATCATAAAAATACCAGCCTATAGTCCTCTAACCATCCGGGAGGATTTCATCAGGGCGCCGCAGAAACACCAGCGCCCGACAACGCGGAGCAGGATGGCAGAATGTGGAGGAGACCTATGAAGACAATCGGCACGGTCGCATCGGCGGCCCTGATGAGTATTACCCTTGCATCGGCGGCCGAGGCAGCCGACCCGCTGAAGGTCTGGATGCGTTATGGCGACAACGAAAAAGCTGTTCTGGACCAGATCAGCAAGGATTTCACCGAAAAAACCGGCATTGAAATCGACCTGTTCCTGGCCAACACCGATTTTGAAACACGTCTTGCGCGCGCCGCCGTGGGCGGCTCGCTTCCCGATGTGGTGGTCAATGATGCCACCTCGATGGGCCAGTTGCTCGACATGGGCATACTGAAGGAAATCGACCGCAGCGCGGTCCAGGACGGCGACCAGCTTCACGACGTCGCCTGGCAGAGCGTGCAGTCCCAGGACGGCAAATACTACGGCGTTCCGACGTCCGCCCAGGCCTTTGCGGTCTTCGTCCGCAAGGACTGGCGCGAAAAACTTGGCTACGACGTTCCCAAGACATGGGACGAGCTCTATGAACTCGCGCGCGCCTTCACCGAGGACGATCCGGACGGCAACGGCCAGGCGGATACCTACGGCTATGTCATGCCGGTATCGGCAACACGCGGCTATGCCACCTGGTTCCTGTCCGACCTGATCTGGCAGGCGGGCGGTCAGTTCCTGGAGCAAAAGGGCAATGGTTATACCTCCTCGCTCGGTACCCCCGAAGTCGAGAAAGCGGTTTCCTTCGCCCGGGATTTCATATGCAACGGCTATGCCCAGCCGTCGGCGATAACCGCAACCACAGGCGACGCCACGCCGGTGTTCAGTTCCGGGCAGGCCGGCATCTACCGATCCGGTCCCTATCACCTGGCCCCCTTCAGCAAGGAACCGGGCCGGGAGGTCATCGAAGTGATTGCTCCGCCGGCCGGCCCTGCCGGCCAGGGCGAACTTGCCGAAGGCGAAGCCGCATTCATCATGGGTTCTACCGAACAGGAGGACGCGGCCCGGCAGTTCATCGAATACCTGATCTCCGCAGACGGTCAGAAAACCGGCATGGCCGCGGGCATTGATTCCAGCCCGATCGTGCGGCTGCCGGTCAACAAGAATGTCGATGTCGCCGAGGTCCAGCCCGATAAAGCCTGGGCCACCTATGCCGAGCTCTACGCCACGAGCGGACATTATTTCCCGCGCGTGCCGAACTGGAAGCCGATCCGTCAGATGACTGCCGACGGCTTCAACCGGATCCTCGCGGACTGTTCGTCCGATATCACCGCCGGGCTTGCCGAGATTGACGAAACAGTCAATGCGGAACTCGCCAAGCAGGGCGTCCGGGCGAACTGACCTCCGGTCACCGTCATCAAGCAACCTGCCGGCATTGCCACCCCGGTCATACCGGCAGGTCCCCGATGGCATGAGGATGATAGTATGAGCATCGATCCCAAGCGCTGGAGATGGACCATTCCGTGGCTGTTTCTCGCCCCGGCGCTGATCTTTTTCACATGGTTCAAGTTCGTGCCCATCATCAAGGGCCTGATCATGAGCTTCTACGAAGTGAAATTCGTGGGGGCCGATGAATGGGTGGGGCTGGCCAATTTCCAGCTTGCCCTGTCCGACAGCGCCCTGGGCGCGGCGGCGGCGAACACACTGATCTATGTAGTCTCCACGACGATCGCCGGCGGTCTTCTGGCCTTCGCGGTGGCGCTCATCCTGGAGGGTCAGGCGCTGCATATCCGCATCATCCGGACTGCGATCTTCTTTCCCGCCGTCACCTCCGTGGCGGTCCTGGCCGAAATCTGGCGCATCCTGTTCTATCCGGCGTCGACCGGCGTGGTGAACAGCATCCTTGGTTTCTTCGGCGGCG
This sequence comes from Roseibium salinum, assembly GCF_026240905.1. NCBI lineage: Bacteria > Pseudomonadati > Pseudomonadota > Alphaproteobacteria > Hyphomicrobiales > Stappiaceae > Roseibium > Roseibium salinum. The sequence goes on along the minus strand of NZ_JAPEVI010000001.1, from coordinate 212,505 downwards.
CGCCCCAGGGCTTCATGTCGGATCCCAACCAGGCGCTCTTCGTGGTGATCCTGCTGCAGGTCTGGAAGAATGTTCCCTACAGCATGGTGATCTTCATTGCCGGGCTGGCCGGTATCAACCGCGAGCTCTACGACGCGGCCGATGTCGACGGTGCCAGCCCGCTGCGCAAGCTCTGGCACGTCACGGTTCCCGGGCTTGTTCCGGCCTTTTCCGTCGTGATCATGCTGTCGCTCATCCGCGGGTTCCGGGTCTTCACCGAAGTCTACACCACCACGGGCGGCGGGCCGGCGGGCGCGACCGAGGTCATCATGACCAACATCTTCAAGACGGGATTCGAACGCCTCGATTACGGCTACGCGGCGGCGGTGTCCTTCATGCTCTTTGCGTTCACGGTGGGACTGACAGTCGTTCATGTGCTCATCAAGAACCGTTTCTCCCATACGTGAGGAAGCCCCATGAAGACGACCTTCCCCCAGAAGCTTGCCCGTGGCGCCGTCTACACGCTGCTGGTGATCGTTTTCTGCGGCCCCTTCTGGGGCATCCTGGTCACCGCATTCAGCAAGCACACGGTCCAGCCCGGCCAGCTGCTGCTATGGCCGAATGAGCCGACGCTGGACCATTTCGTCTATGCCTGGGTCGAGGTGAGAGCCTGGATCTACCTGTTCAATTCGCTACTGGTGGTGATCATCGGCACGGCGCTGCAGACCCTGGTGAGCGCCCTGGCCGCCTATGCCCTTGCGCGCAAGCGGTTTCGCGGGGCCGCCTTTGTCAGTCTCGCCATCCTGTCGACGATGATGCTGCCGGACGAGGTGATCTCGATCCCGCTTTATCTGATCCTGCACCAGAAGATCCCGCTCCTGGGTGTGTCGATCTACAATTCCTATGCGGCCCTGATCCTGCCGCTGGTGGGCTGGGCATTTTCGGTCTTCCTGCTGACGGAATTCATGCGCGCCGTGCCGCGCGACCTGGAGGATGCCGCGCGCGTGGACGGCGCCAGCGAGCTGCAGATCTTCTGGCGGGTCATCCTGCCGCTGGTAAAACCTGCGCTCGGAACGACAACGATCTTCGGCTTCCTGATGATCTGGGACCAGTATCTGCTGCCCCTGATCGCCGTCGACGACCGGGAACTCTATACGATCCCGGTGGTGCTGCGGTCGCTCCGGGTCGACGAGATCATGCAACAGAACATCTTCATCGCCGTCACGGTGATCGCCACCGTGCCCTGCATCGTCGTCTATCTCCTGCTTCAGAAACAGTTCAACCGCGGCCTCATGTCCGGCGCGGTCAAGGGCTGAAGCGCGAAAGGTTTGGGTGAAAGCCATGGGTTCAGTAAGCCTCGAGAATGTCAGCAAATCCTTCGGTCCGGTAAAAGTCATCCACAATGTTTCGCTGGAGATCGACGAAGGAGAGTTCTGCGTCCTGATCGGTCCCAGCGGATCGGGAAAATCAACCCTGTTGCGCATCATCGCCGGTCTGGAGGACGTCACATCGGGCCAGATCTCGATCGGCGGCCGGGAGGTGACCAGCCTGCCCCCCAAGCATCGCGACATCGCGATGGTCTTCCAGACCTATGCCCTTTATCCGCAGATGACGGTGCGAGAGAATATGGGTTTTGCGCTGAAGCTCGCCGGATTGCCGAAGGCGGAAATCACCGCAAAGGTTGACGCGACCGCCCGCATGCTCGAGCTCGAACAGCTGCTCGACCGCCTGCCGAAAGCGCTTTCCGGCGGTCAGCGCCAGCGGGTCTCCATGGGCCGGGCCATCGTCCGCAACCCGGCCGTCTTCCTGTTCGACGAGCCGCTGTCGAACCTCGACGCCAAGCTCCGCGTTCAGGTGCGCGGCGAGATTGCCGACCTTCACCGGCGCCTGCAGACCACCTCTGCCTATGTCACCCACGACCAGGTGGAGGCCATGACGCTCGGGCAGAAGATCGTGGTCCTGCGGGACGGCCGCGTGGAACAGATCGGCCGGCCGCTCGAACTCTATGACGATCCGGTCAACACCTTCGTCGCAAGCTTCCTCGGCACGCCCTCGATCAACCTGATCGAGGCCACGGTGACCGCGAACGGCGGGGAGGCAGGCGCACGCCTGAGCGACGGGAGCATCATGCCGCTCGGCCATGGTCACGACTGTTCGGAAGGCCAGAAGATCTTCTACGGCATCCGGCCCGAACATGCCCGCCTGGTTGAGGGCGAGGAGCCGGGGTCCATCCGCGCCACGATCCACGCGGTGGAGAATACCGGTTCCGACATGGTGATCGTTAGCGACGCCGACGGGTTCCGGATCACCGCCGCCTTCAAGGAACAGCGCAAACTGGAACCCGGAGACCGGATTACCATCGTCCCCGCCCCGCACAAGATCCGGATCTTCGACGCCGTCACCGGGAAGCGGATCCGGCGCACCGAAGACGTCTGAAACGAAGAACAAAGACCCACCGAGCGTCTGCCGCCGGCCTGCGCCCGCGGCCTCCATCTGTGCCACTCGGCGGCCTGCAACTGAATGTGGAATGAAGCAATGTTTGAAGACGCGATGAAAGTCGAGCGGCTGTTTGAAGGCCTGATCAGCACGCAGGACTGGAAGCCCTTCCCGCAGATCGACGATCGCGCACGCTGGCGGGAAGTCGGGCGGGATCCGCGCCTGGAGCTCTCGGTGACGGCCATCCTCGCCTATGCCGATGAACTTCTGGAGGGCGATATCGACCCGCTGACAGGCACGATGTACATGAGCTTCATGACAACCGGCGACCGTGTGGACTATGAGGAAAACTATTTCCGGCGCCGTTATGAGCTCTCCCATCTGGTGATTGCCGAATGCTTGAGCGCCCAGGGAACCTATCTCGACCGGATCATCGACTATATCTGGGCAATCCTTGGAGAGGTCACCTGGTGCGTTCCGGCCCACAACTTCGCCGGCCAGCATGAAATGGTCCTGTTCAAGGAACCCAATCCCTGGAAAGTCGCCGACCCCATGCCGGTTGCAGGCGATGATTACCTCGATCTCTTTGCCTGCGAGACCGCGGCGATCCTGGCGGAGACCTGTTATCTGCTGCGCCCGGTGCTGCTTGAGAAGGTGCCCGCGCTCTACCACCGGGTCCAGCGCGACATCGACCGGCGTACGCTTGCCCTCCTAGAGGGGCCGAAGCTCTACGGCTGGTATCTCGGCCGCAACAACTGGACACCTTGGTGCGCGCACAATCTGCTTCTTGCGGCCTGTTATGTGGTGGAGGACAAGTCTCGGCTGGTCAGCATCGCCGCCAAGCTGATGGGGCCAATGCAGCGCTTTTTCGATACGATCGAGGAGAGCGGAAGCTGCATTGAAGGCCCGAGCTACTGGATGGTCAGCGCCGGACGGCTGGCCGGGTTCGCCGATCTCGTGGAAAGCCGGTTCCGGCTTGATCTGGACGCCGGCAACAGCCGGAAATTCCGCAATTTCGGCGAACACATCGCGCCGCTTCACATTGGCGAAAACCGGTTCGTCAACTTCGCCGACGGCAGCCTCAAGATCGATTTCGACCACGGGCTGCTCAGCCGCTATGCCCGGAAGATCGACTCCGCATCGCTCGCCGGCCTGATCTGGGACGACGTCGACCGCGTCGCCCGGCGCAAGCTGTCGCGGTCCGTCAAGGCACGCGGCCACAATGAATACGCCCGGCAATTCCTCATCCATCTGACCCGGCTGCTGTTCTGGACGCCTGACCTGCACTCAGACGGCTTTTATCGACCTGAAAAGAGCGTCTGGCTGTCGGACATGCAGGTCATGATCTCCCGCCAGAGCTGTGAGCCCGGCACGGGCGTCATGCTCAGCGCGATTGCCGGCAGCAACGACCCGCACATCAATCACCATTCGCACAACGATATCGGTCATTTCAGCGTTTATCTGGACGGCGAACCGCTGATCATTGATCTCGGCCAGGGAGCCTATTCGAAATCCACCTTCACCGAGACGCGCTACGACATGTGGCACATCAGCTCGAAGGGCCACAACGTGCCCCGGATCAACGGTATGCTGCAACGCGCCGGACCCGCCGCGGAAAGCCGAAACGTTCGTTTCTCGCACGAGGGCAGCCACAGCATGCTCAGCCTTGATGCAAGTCCCGCCTATTTCACGGACCCGGGCACGCAACGCATCAACCGCCACATCACCTTTGATCACCAAACAGGCGAAATCGGGATCGAAGACGAGGTGGACCTCGATACGCCGCTGACGGCATTCGAACTCCCGCTCCACATCTGCGACCGCACCATCGCGGTTGGAGAAGACGGCCTCTATCGGATCAGTGGAAAGAACAACACCCTGCTCATCGAGCCGGACAATCTGTTACCCTTGGAAGTCGAGAAGATCGAAATCACCGACCCCCGCCATCTGGAAGTGTGGGGGCGGCAGGTTTTCAGGATCCGTTTCGTGGCGCGGGATCTGAAAGCTGGACGTTTCGGCTTGAGGATCCGTGCGGAGGCGTGACGCCGGCACCACTGCCGAACCGGTGCATCCCCATTGTCCTGCTTGCGGAGGCATGCGACTTATTCAAGGTCGAGAAACCGTCGCTGGCCTTTCGTGACGAAGTAGGCGAGGCTTGCCCGACGCTGCCGCGCCGATGACGATCACCGGCCGCATGGTTCCTGGTTTCACCGCCCTCACTCAGAAAGACGATTGCTTGACCCCCTTGTTTGCAGAACTCGATTATCAGGTCACGGAACTGGGCACGCTTGTGCTCCGCCGCCGCCGTGACCTCGGCACCGGCGAAGACATCTACGAGATCAAGCTCAACGACGAATTCCTGATGTCGTCCAAGTTTACCGTCTCGGAGGTAGCTCTCGGGCGCATTGCGCTGGAGGCACTGTCCAAAGCGGATCTTCGCATCGTCGTCGGCGGGCTCGGGCTCGGCTACACGGCGGCCGCTGCACTCGAGGCGCCGAATGTGCGCTCGATGCTGGTCGTCGACGCCCTGGCGCCGGTTATCGAATGGCATGAGCAAGGCCTGTTGCCTCTCGGCAAGGAGCTTACGGCAGACGGCAGATGCCGGTTCGTTCACGGCGACTTTTTCGCCATGGCCGCTTCGCCCCAAACCGGCTTCGATCCGCTCAATCCGGGCGCCCGCTTTCATGCGATCCTGCTGGATATCGACCATTCGCCGACAGAGGTGCTGCGGCCGTCGAATGCCGCTCTCTACACTCTGGAGGGATTGAGGATCCTCGCCGAACACCTGCTGCCAGGCGGCGTCTTTGCACTCTGGTCCAACAATCCCGAGGACCCCGCTTTCACGGACGTGCTGGCCGAGGCCTTTGGCGAGGCCCGCGGGGAAGCTGTGGTGTTCGATAATCCAATCCAGGGGCGGGAGGCCCAGCAGTGCGTTTATCTGGCACGCAAAGCCGGAAGTGTGGGTTGAGGGGCAATCTCTTGCTGGTCAACCTCACGGCCGGACGGGCGCATTTGCGGATGCCCACCGATCCGACCGCAGAGCTATGACCTAGTGTGCTTGTGCTGATAGCTTTCCCAACTCCATTGTGTACCCTTTATCCGGAAATCTCGCCTATCATCAGCAGAACCATCAGGAAATGACCACCTCACCTCCTTTTCTTGGCTTGCCCGATCGCCTTCCCGAAAGCCGCGTGCCCCGTGCAGTGATATTCGGAGCAGGTCACGGCAGCACCTATCCCGGGAAGGATAGCAGCGGCCATGCCTCGGCACCCGACGCCATCCGCGCTGCGAGCCAGGGCGATGCCCTGCTCGTCGAGCACTGGGATTTCGATCTCGGCGGGCCGCTATTCGACGGTAAACCGGTCTGCTGCATCGACGCCGGCAACATCCCGACCACCATGCATGACAATGCCGGCAACCGAGCCCGGATCGAGGCGAAGACGCGCGCGGTTCTGGCATTGCCCGCTGTACCGATCCTGCTCGGCGGTGACGATTCCGTGCCCATTCCCTTCCTCGCCGGCTTTGCGGATCACGGACCGGTCTGGGTCCTGCAGATCGACGCTCATATCGACTGGCGCGACGAGGTGCATGGCGAACGCTACGGCTATTCGAACCCGATGCGCCGGGCGAGCGAGATGCCGCATGTCGCCGGCATGGTGCAGGTCGGCATGCGAAGCGTCGGCAGCGCACGCCTCGCCGAAATTGAAGCGGCGCGGCGTTATGGCAGCCACCTGGTGACCGCCCGCGAGGTTCATGCCCAGGGCATCGAAGCCGCTCTCCGGCATATTCCGAAAGGAGCGCGTGTCGTCGTGACCCTCGACTGCGACGGCCTCGATCCCGGCATCATGCCGGGCGTGGCGGCGCGGGCGCCCGGCGGCCTCACCTACACACAGGTAATCGACCTGATAGCGGCCCTCGGCAGGCAGGCCAGGATTGCAGGGTTGGATCTTGTCGAACTCTATCCGCCTGCCGACGTAGACGATCTATCGGCCCTGACCGCCGCGCGCCTTCTTGTCAATGTGATCGGCGCAATTGTCAGACAGGATTGACAAGCGGCACCCACGCGAGTTCCGTCGCCTGCCGCGATTGCGTTTTTCAATGCTGTTTGGCCAACTGATACGTCAAATCGCGCTGAGCACAGGAAACGCTGGCGGGGATTTGCTTCGCAATGAAGGATATCCATCCGCAACATGCTTAGTTGGTTCAGGTTAGGGCAATGATAACACTGCAGGACGCAAAAAACCGGTTCAGCGCCATTGTCGAGGCGGCACTCGCAGGGCACCCCCAGGAAATATCCTGGCGAGGAAAGCCTGCCGTCGTCGTTGTCTCTGCAGACGAATATTCCCGATTGCTAGGGCAGGCGCGACGCGAAAGCTTTGCCGAGCATCTTTTGGCGTTTCCAGGTGATGCTCTTACGCGTTGCCAGGCAAAACCGCGAGACGTGGACTACTGATTTACTTCCCAGGCGGAATCTCTGCCATCTGCATCGTATGCCCAACGCGGGATTCCGACTTTGGAGGAACGAACTGGCCTGTTCCTCAATCCATCACCGCCGTGAATCGCCGGACCGTTTTCGATTCAAAAGCTTCATTGGACGGCCCGGATGCGTGAGCACACAATGACGGCATGGAACCGGAAGACGTTGTTCTGATGCGCATCGACAGGAGCCGGAACATGGCCCGGTTCTACCGGCTGTCGATCGAACCGGCACTCTTCGGCGGCTTTGTTCTGCACCGCTCCTGGGGGCGCCTCGGAACCTGGGGGCAGACGCGTCTGGAGCATTGTGCGGACCTCGCCGCCGCCCGTGCGCGCAAGGCGGAATTGACCGCGCAAAAGCTCCGGAAAGGCTATGAGTGCCGATAGGCAGGCCGCTCGCCAGCTCCGTCGCATATTCAGGTGTGGGTGGATCTGCGCTTCTGCTGATGACGACAGCACAGGTTGGGCACGACGCAAAAGCCGCGGCCGCCGCATTCAATGAAGATTGAACGGCCGCAGCCCGTGTTGTATGAACAACCGCCGGGGGGCAACGAGCGATACGGAAAGTGACGGGTCCTTGTCTCCATTCTTCCGATTTCTGAGCGTCGGCACGCTCCTCATGGCACCGTTCCTCATCGGCTGCAGCACGGCAGGCGGCGACGCGGACGAAATGATGGCCACCGGCAGCACGGCCGGCGGGCACGATTCCGAACTCGACGGGCTGATCGCCAAATACGCCGCGCATTACGACGTGCCGGTCGGACTGGTGCGCCGCGTGGTGGAGCGGGAGAGCAATTTCAACCCGGCCGCCCGGAACCGCATCTATTGGGGTCTCATGCAGATCCGCCACGACACCGCCCGGACCATGGGATATAGCGGACCGGCGAGCGGGCTGCTGGACGCCGAGACCAACCTCAAATACGCCGTCAAATACCTGCGCGGGGCCTATATTACCGCCGACGGCGACGAGGATCAGGCGGTGCGCTTTTACGCCAGCGGCTACTATTACGACGCCAAGCGCAAAGGCCTGCTCGAGGAAACCGGCCTGAGAAGCTGAACCGGCGCCGGCCGGCCGTCGACACCCTGCAGGCAGGATGATGGCAAGAAGTGTCCGCTGCCTCTGCTGGCTGTCTTCAAAAATACAACCAAACCGGTATATGTCTTCACGCTGCCCGATTGGGCAGGGCCGTTTTGTCTCCGGCATGGGGACCTGTCGAGAGAGGCTACAATGAACGATGCAGTGCTGACGAACCAAACCGTGACCGCGCAGAAGATCGCACCGCCCGCGATCTCCGTGCGCGGGCTCGTCAAGCATTTCGGCGACGTGAAGGCGCTCGACGGCATCGACCTTGATGTGCCGAGCGGCATGATCTTCGCCATCCTGGGACCCAACGGCGCCGGCAAGACAACGCTGATCCGCGTGCTTGCCACGCTGCTTTCGCCCGACGCGGGCTCGGCCGACGTCATGGGACACGATCTCGTTGCCGATCCGCAGGGAGTGCGCGGCGTGATCGCCATGACGGGGCAGTTCGCCTCGCTCGACGAGGACCTGACGGGGCGCGAGAACCTCCTGATGCTGGCGCGCCTTTGGGGCTTTGCCGGGCAGGCGGCAAAGCGGCGGGCGGACGAGCTTCTGGCAGCATTCGATCTTTCGGACGCGGCAAAGAAGCAGGTGAAGTCGTATTCCGGCGGCATGCGCCGCAGGCTCGACATCGCCGCCTCGCTCGTCGTCACGCCGGGCATTCTGTTCCTCGACGAGCCGACCACAGGCCTCGATCCCAAGGCCCGCCAGGGTGTTTGGCGGATGATCCGTCAACTGGCGCAGTCCGGCGTCACCGTGCTTTTGACCACGCAGTATCTGGAGGAGGCGGATCAGCTCGCCGCGCGCATCGCCGTCATCGACCACGGCCGAAAGATCGCCGAGGGGACGAGCCGTGAACTGAAGGCGGAGATCGGTTCCGGCTTCCTCCACGTGGCGCTGGCCGACCAGGCGCGGCTCGACGAGGCGGCGGACATTCTGGAAGCGCGCCTCGGCAACAGCGTGCAGCGCAACGCCGAAGGCGCGCAGCTCTCCGTCGTGGCCGAAACGCCGCAGGCGGCCAACGAGGCGCTTGCCGCGCTGATCGCCGGCGGCATCGAGCTTGCCGATTTCTCCATGGGTTCGCCGAGCCTCGACGAAGTGTTCTTCGCACTCACCGGGCAAGGACTGGAAGACGAAAAGCAGGGAGAAGAAGAATGAGCGAGATCAGTCCCGCCACGCTGCAGAACGTATCGCGGCCGCCCGCGCCGTCGGCCTTTTCCAACGCGCTCGTCTTCGGATGGCGGGCGGTGCTGAAGTTCAGGCACGTTCCGGAGCAGCTCTTCGACCTCGTCATGACGCCGCTCATGTTCACGCTGCTGTTCACCTTCGTGTTCGGGGGCGCCCTCGCCGGCTCGCCGGGCGACTACCTGCAGTTCTTCCTGCCGGGCATTCTGGTGCAGACGGTGGTGTTCAACTCCGTCTATTCCGGCATGGGTCTTTCGACGGACCTTTCGAAGGGACTGTTCGAGCGCTTCCGCTCGCTGCCCATCTGGTCGCTGTCGCCCTTCGCCGGGCTGATGGTGGGCGACGTCCTGCGCCATCTGATCGCCGGCGCCATCATTCTCGGCGTCGGGCTGGCCCTGGGCTACCGGCCGGAAGCAGGCGTCACGGGGGTGGTCTTGTCCTTCCTGCTGCTGATCGCCATCGGCTTCGGTGTGGGATGGATCTTCCTCGTCCTGGGACTGCTTATCCGCACACCCATGACGGTGATGACAATCGGCTTCACGTTCATCTTCCCGCTGGTCTTTGCCTCGAACATCATGGTGCGGCCCGAGACCATGCCGCGATGGCTCGAGGCTTTCGTGTTGCTCAACCCGGTCTCGCACATGACCACGGCGCTGCGCGGTCTGATGGCCGGCAGCGCGACGCCGGGCGAAGTGCTGCTTGCGCTGGCGGCTCCGGTGGTGCTGACGATCACGCTGTCGCCGGTGGTGCTTTGGCTGTATCGGCGCGACTGAGGCTGCCGAACCGGCTCGATCGATCGGCCGCTCAGCAGGAGCTGTCGGTTTCCGCCTGCAGGAGGTCGTAGTTCTCGATGCTGAGCCTGCCCCGGCAGGCGGTGATCAGGCCTTTCTTCTGAAACTTGTCCAGCGTCATCGTCACCCATTGGCGGGTCGAGCCGACGATGGCGGCGAGGTGATCATGGGTGATCTTCTTTTCGACCACCAGCCGGTTGCCTTCCGCCCGCCCATGGGTGTCGCCGAGAATGATCAGAAGCTGGGCGAGGCGCTCGGTGACGGATCTGGTGCCCAGCATCTGCACGAGGGCCGAATAGCATTTGCCCTTCGCCACCAGGCCGTTGATCAGGCAGATGGCGAAGGATGGCATGGAATCGACCAGCTGACGGATGCGGGCGCCGGTGAGATAAAGCAGTTCCACGTCTTCCTGAACATCCGCGGACCACATATGCGTGCCGCCGCCGAAGATCTCCGGTCCTCCGATGAAATGCCCGTGCGTCCAAAGCGCTAGCGTGATTTCGCGGCCTGACGGCCCGGCATAGAAGGTGCGCACGCTGCCCTCTTCGATCAGCCAGATGCCGCTGTGCCGGTCGCCCTGGAAAAAGACGCCTTCGCCTTTCCTGAAACGGCAGACGGAACCTGCGGCCCTTACGGTCGCCAGCTCGTCCGCGGTGAGCCGGCTGAGGAAATCCGCGCCCTCGTCGAGGTCCGACAGAACCTCGCTCAAATAGACGGCGGAGACGCGATCCGGTGTCTGAACCGCCTCGCCCTTCATTTTTCGCGTGCTGAGCATCTTGTTCACGGGGTCCTCTCCGGTCGTTCCCGGCCGGCGATGAAGGCCGACAGGGCTTTGATCTCGTCGTCTGAAAGCTGTGCCGCGACTGCCCGCATGACCTCGCCCGGGTCGTTGGTGCGATCGCCGTTCTTGAAGTCGGTCAGTTGCTTGGCGAGATAGTCCGCGTGTTGGGCTTCGAGCCACGGCGCCAAAGGCAGGCCCGGATCCGTCTTTCCGTGACATGACAAACACGCCGGAACCGGACCGCGTCCCAAGGCAAACAGTATTTCGGCCTGTTCGGTGCCCTTCTCTTCCAGGGGCGCCGGAGGCGGGGCCGGCAGGGATGCGAAATAGGCCGCGATCTCGGAGAGCTCCGCAAGGTCCACTTCCGTGGTGATCGCCTGCATCTGGCCGCCGTCGTTGCTCCGGCGGTTGCCGTGGAAATCCCGGATCTGTTTTTCGATATAGGCGGCGCGCTGGCCTGCAAGTTTCGGGAATTTCGCCATCGGACTGATGCCGTCGAGCGAATGGCAGAGCCCGCAGACCTCCCAGGGCGCCATGCCGCTGGTGTCGATCATGTCGGCCAGAGCAATCCGAGCCGACTGCGTACTCGTCAGAAACACGGCGAGACTCATGAAGCTGAAACGCCAGAAACCGGTCACGGGGAAAGCCTCAGTTGATGTTCATGGGTCCGTGGGAGTGGCTCGGCATGTCGCCCGGTCTGGCGACCTTCACCTCAACGTCAAGCTGCTGGCCGGAGCCAAAAGCAAGCGTGACCGTGACCCTGTCGCCCGGCTTCAGAACCTTTGCGGCGCCCGTCAGCATGATGTGCAGGCCACCGGGGGCAAACGTCACGCTGCCGCCGGCGGGAATGGAAAGTTGTGCCACCTGCTCCATGGCCATCAGACCGTCGGCCATGGATGTCTTGTGGATGTGGCCCGCGGCAAAGGCCGGGCTTTCCACGGCAACCAGATCGACATCCGCGCCGCTGCCGTTTTCCAGCACCATGTAGACAGCCGCCGTCCTGACGCCGGGCGGCGCGGCGGGCGAGATGGCGTTGCTCGCCACAAGCCCGGCAGCCGCTGCGCCCTGCATCAGGTGTGAGTGTGAATGGCCCTCACCGGCCACTGCCCGTCCGACCCCCAGCCCGGAAACAACCAGAGCCAGTAGGGTCAGCGCCGATGCACAGAGGCACGAAAAAATCCGGTGGCCTGCAAGTTTCATGAGGAACTCCTGTCAGTTCACCGCATCCAGTCCGCGCATGTGGCGAAAGAGGTAATTGGCGGTGTTGAAGGGATGGAACGGCGGGCTGATCTTGGCGGTGACCAGCCCGTCCGGATTGATCACCGTGACCGCGGCACTGTGGGTGACGTCATAGGCATCGTCCTCGGGCCCGGATCTCTCCAGCCGGTAGAACCCGTCGATGCTTTCCACCAGCTTGTCGATGTCGCCCCTTTCGCCGGTGATGCCGGTAAAGGAAATGCCGAAATGCCTGACGTAATCCTCAAGCAGCGCCGCGTCCCGGTCCGGATCGACGGCCAGGAAGACGACCTCCGGGAGCCTTTCCGGCGAGACCAGTTGCGAGAGTTCGGTGCGCACGGCTTCCAGATTGGCGAGCGTGAACGGGCAGACGTCCGGGCAATGAGTGAAGCCGAGGAAGAGAAGCGTCCAGCGGCCTTTCAGGTTCTCCTGCGTGAAGGGCCTCGTGTCGTGCGCGGCCAGGGAGAATTCCTCAACCGGCACCGGCTCGTCCAGGATCACGCCATTGACCGCCTGGGCGCGCGCGGCGAAGGAAAAACACACCAGACAGACACTGAGGACGGTACGAAGCATGGATCACCTGTTCTGCTGTTCGAAGGCCTTGAGGCTCTCGGAGCGGATCTGCTCGAGACAGATCTTCTTGAGCTCCATAAACTCGGAGCTCGTCGCCATGGCCGACTCCTCGGCCTTTGCAGTGTGACGTGAAGATCGTCGATGATGGATCCGGGGCTGGCGCTCATGACCAGCACGCGGTCGGCCAGGAAGATGGCCTCGTCCACGTCATGGGTGACGAAGACCACCGTGATGCCGAACTCGCTCCAGAGCGACAGCAGGTTCTCCTGCATCATCAGCCGCGTCTGGGCATCCAGCGCGCCAAAGGGCTCGTCCATCAGAAGAACGGACGGATAGTTCGCCAGCGCCCGCGCGATGCCGACGCGCTGCTGCATGCCGCCCGAAAGCTCGGCCGGATACTTGTCCGCGAATTTGGACAGGCCGACCATTTCAAGAAACGTGTTGGCGATGGAGCTGCATTCGACATTGCTGCGCCCGGCAACCCTGGGGCCGAAGGCGATGTTGTCGCGAATGGTTTTCCAGGGAAACAGCGAATATTGCTGGAACACCATACCCCGGTCCGGGCCGGGCCCGGTCACGGCATTTCCGTCCACCGTGACCGTGCCGCTGGACGGCGTCACGTAGCCGGCGATGGAGTTCAGCAGCGTCGATTTTCCGCAGCCGGACGGCCCCAGAATGCAGACGAATTCCCCCGGCCTGATGTCGAGCGAGGTTCTCTTGACCGCCTGACTGGCGGAGACGCCTTTGCCGAAGGTGATTTCGACGTCCTCAATGACGATATGACCGCAGTCCTTCTGTGCAAGGGCACGGGATCTGTGCGGAATATGTTCCTTCAACGATACGACCTGGGTGTTCATGCATGCACTCCGTTCTGGGAGGAAGTCTTCCGGCCGCGGCCCGGGGTGCCGGTGCCGAAACGGGAGGTGGCGGCGGGCTCGGCGAGCCCTAGCGTGCTCAGCGCCAGGAGCCCGTATCCGGCCATGGTCAGCCACGGACCGATCGGTTCGATCCAGAAGGCCGTCGAAACGCCGAGACCGAGCATGGAAAGGCCGACGATCCAGGTCGGCGTTGCACAGCACACGACCCAGCTCATCGTCGCCGACGTGAGGGCGACGAACCCCGCGCCGAGCCCGGTCGCCGCTGCCGACTTGAGGCGCGTGCCGCCGGAACAGCTGGTTCTTGCCTTGAGGAGAAGGATGTTGGCCGCCAGGAGTGCCGCCAGCACCATGACCAGCAGCACCTTGTAGGGGATGATGTTCAGCGCCCACTCGGAAATGCCAAGGCCGTAGTCGTAGTTCATGTAGCCGAATTCGAGCAGATATTCCTCGGCAACGATGGGCGGCACATCCCGGAAGGACGGCGTTGATCGGAATATCTTCCAAACGCTGGCCGGCCAGTTGTAGGCGATCGCGTAATTCGGCAGGGCTCCGAAACGCACGACCAGGGAGGCCATGAGCAGCAGGTAGTAACCGAGCGTGAACCCGGCGACCAGCAGCAGCCACAGCCCAAACCGGGACCTGACGACCCTGCCCGCGGTCGACAGCCTGGCGCCGAGATCCGGAGCCATCACCTTGCCCTCTTCTGCCAGGCGAGCAGCGGCTGCATGGCCAGCTTGACCGCATAGGTGGACAGCGTTCCAAGCCCGCCGATCACCAGCATGCCGACGACGATGTCCGGATAGTTGATGAGCGAATAGGCGTCCCAGGTGAAATAGCCGATGCCGTACTGGCCGGAGATGATTTCCCCCGCGAGCAGCGAGAACCAGCTCACGCCCATGCCGATGGCAAGGCCGGCGGCAATGCTCGGGAGCGCAGCGGGCAGGATGACATGCCAGAAGATCTGCAGTCCGGACGCGCCGAGCGATTTCGCCGCGCGCACCAGGACTTCCGGTGTCTGCTCCACGCCGTGCAGCGTGTTGAGCACGATCGGAAACAATGCGCCGAGCAGGGTGATGTAGATGATCGACGCCTCTTCCGTCGGCCACATCAGGATCGCCAGCGGGATCCACGCCACGGCCGGGATCGGGCGGAGCACTTCGATATAGGGATAGATCAGCGCGCAGGCGATTTTCGACCGCCCCATCAGCACGCCGGCAAGGATGCCGATGACGGCGGCCGTCAGGTATCCGGTCAGGATGCGCTGCATCGACACGCCGATATGGATGTAGAAATCCCGTTCACCGAGATGTGTCCAAAAGGCGCTGAAAACCTTTCCCGGCGAGGGGACGTTTTCGAAATTGATATAAAAGTCAAACTTGTAGGTTGTCGCCAGGTGCCACAGGAGAATGCCGAGCGAAAGAGACAGGACGCTCAAGGCAATCGTGAGCGCGTTCCTCTTGACCAGACCGGCACCGTGCACGGCCGCATTCACGATGGCCCTGGTGACATCCCCGCCGGATAGCCCGGGCGCATCGGCAAAGCCGACCAGGTCTTCCGTCCTTTGGGCAGGTTCCGCAGGCTCTCGCGCATGCGCCCTTTCGTCGACCGCGTCCGCGGCCTGACCCATTTTGCTCATTCAACTCTCCCTCGATATGCTCGGCAACCGGCCCGATACGCGTGACCGGATCGTTGGGGCCGTGCCGCGGGAAACGCCGCGGCACGGCCGTTATCGTTATTCGGAAGGAATGAAGGCCGCGACGGCGGTCGGCAGGTCGATGACCTGACCCTTGACCTCAGCCGCATGGGCTTCGGCATCCGGCTTGCGCAGGAAGGTTTCGTAGGCGCCGTCCTCGCCGAGGACGAAATAGGCGGTCTTGGCGAAGAGTTTCAGCCCGGTCGCCTTGTCGTAGACATAGGCTGCGTTGAGCTTCGCGCCGGTTCCCTGGAATTCGGCAACGGCCTTCAGGAACTCCGGCAGGGTTTTGTACTGCAGGATGCCGTCGCGGGCGTGCCAGATTTCCACCGGAAGACCTGCATTGGCGGTTTCCGGGTCGACGATCGCCGCTTTGTCGGCTTCATAGTCCATGCCGAGATCGGCATAGGCCGCCTTGATATAATCCTCGGTGATCCATTCGTCGAAATCGAGTGGCGGGATCGCCTTTTCCTTCACCAGAACCGTGTGATCCAGCTTCAGCGCGTCGACCCATTTGTCCTTGATGGTCGGATCAAGGGTCAGGTGGCCGCCATTGGAGAAGTAGATGTAGAGAACCTCCTTCTCCACACCGGTCCATTTCTCCATCAGGTCGACGGCTTCGCTCGGGTTTTCCTCGATCCAGTTGCCCGCTTCGATAACCGCCTTCAGGAAGGCGGTGACAACTTCAGGGTGTTCCTCGGCAAAATCCTGCCGGACGACGACGCCATGAAGATAGGGAACGCCGGTCTCGCTGCCGTCATAGATCTTCCGGCCGGTGCCGCGGAATTCCATGATTTCCGACCAGGGGCAGAAATCGGAATGGGCGTCAATCTTGCCGGCGGCGATGTTCGCCGCCCCGACTGCCGGGCTCTGGTTCTTCAGCGACACCTCTTCGGTAATGCCGGTGTCCTGCATGGCCTTCAGCAGCATGCCCCAGGCCGCGGAGCCCACCGGCGTCGACACCGATTTGCCCTTGAGCTGGTCGAGGGAATAGATGTCGGAGGCCGCCGGGACCACGACCGCATTGCCGCTGCCCTTCAGGTTGTAGCCCGTTCCGGCAATATAGAGCGTGCGCAGGGAGTCTGTTTCCTGGAACTTCGCGCCGTTCACGATCAGCGGATAGTCCCCCATCACTCCGATATTCAGCTTGTTGGCCAGCATCTGGTTGGTGATCGGGCCGCCGGAGGAATAGTCGGCCCAGGTGATGTTGTATTCGACATCCGCATAGGCCCCGTCCTTCGGCAGGTGTTTTTCCAGAAGCTGCTTTTCCTTCACCACGATGCCCGCGGTGTAGGTGTCGGTGCACATGCTCTGGTGGCCGATTGCAATATCGATGGTTTTCGCCAGTGCAGGCATGCTGGGCAGAGCGGCGGTAAGCGCCAGCCCCAATCCAAATCCAAGTCTCATGTGCTTCATTTGCCTTCCCTCAAGTAGTGCCGCCTATCTCAGGACGGATTTATTGGCGCAAAAGCCGTGCCAGCTTTCGGGAGGGTCTTCCGGACGGACCCGTAGTTGCTTGAAGGAATTAGGTATTTTCAGCCTGGACCGATCGCAGCGGACAAAGGCAATCGGCGGTGAAGACCGGCAGTCGCTCAAGGGCGGGGCAGATTGCGCGGTTTTTGTGCAGCGCACCAAGAAACCGGATAATACAAGTTGGAAAAACACGTATTAAATTTTCGGTCAGTTCAGAGCGGGAGAGAACTGGGTTAAGAAGCAAGGCTTCGCACCCAAGATCATTTCGTTCGAAAAACGAATAAAAAGGTTATACGGCCGCCCAACGTGGCGTCGAGCAGCTTGAAATACTTGGATTTACATCGGGTCAGCTCAGCGACTTGAGACCCGCAATCATGGCGGGCGCGTCCCAGACACGCTCTCCGATGGCCCCGAAGATCACCTGGCCGTCACCATTCAGGATGTAGGTGACCGGCAGGCCCCGGATGAACCATTTGGCCGGCAATACCGAGTTGCCGTCAAGCAGGATCGGCAGGCCGTCGTGATCGATTTCACCGAGGAAGGCTCTTATCCGCTCTTCCTTGTCGCCGACATTCACCGCGAGCACAGCGTAGCCCTCCGTTCCCAGCAGCCGGCTGAGCCGGGCCAAAGACGGCATTTCCTTGCGGCAGGGCGGACACCAGGTCGCCCAGAAGGAGACAAGCACCGTTTTGCCGCGATAGTCCTCAAGCCGGTGCGTGACACCGTCCAGGTCCGGGATGTCAAGCTCGGGAGCGTCTATCGCAATCGGCGGTTCGGCAAGGCCGAGGGACCGGAAGTCGTATTCCGCTCCGAAGGCAGGCGGTCCCGCGACCGCCGCAGCAGCAATCCCGCCCAAAAGCACACGCCGGTTCAACATCACCATCTCGGCACCCTGATCTTGAATTGGTGGCAGTCCGGACGCACGAACAGATATTCGTAGTCTATCGGCTGGCCGGACGCGTCATGGGTCAGCCGCTCGGTCCTGATGACACCGTCCCCTGCCTTGACGTTCAAGAGACGGCCCACGTCAGCATCGGCGGGCACGACAGTCATGGTGATGTCGGCAAAGCCGATTTCGATGCCGATCCGGGTTTCGATCAGCGTGAAGATATCCGCATGCGCAAGGTCCATATCGAGGAGCTTGCGGCCGATGGAGAGCGGAAAGTAACTGACGTCGATGCTCATGGCTTCTCCGGCCGCAATCCGCACGCGGCGGATCTTGACCAGATCCACCCCGCGCTTGAGATTGAGCGCGGCGGCGGCAGCGGCCGGGGCAGGAACGACTTCGCCGGAAAGAACCTCGGACCTCGTTTCGACGCCAAGGGGGGCCATCAGTTCGCCAAAGCCCTGCAGGCGGCCGAGATCCTGCACCGCCTGCAGCGTGCAGACGAAATAGCCCTTGCCCTGATGTCCGACGATGAGACTGGCGTCCCTCAATACGTTAAGGGCCAGCCGGATGGTGACCCGGCTGACCCCGAAACGCTTCATCAAGGCGCTTTCGCTCGGAAGATAACTGCCGGGCGGATAGTCGCCCGAGAGGATCGCTTCCATCAGCGTGGTGCCGATCTCCTGGTATTTCGGCGGGCGGGAAGAGGTGCCGGCGAGCTGGCGGCCGCCTTCACTGGACTTGTCCAGCTCCTTCACGAGTTCCACCGGTCCGGTCACCCGTCACCTCTCCTCTCAGGCCTTGTTGCTCTGCAGCATTGTTACCCGATTTTTCCCAAAGCCCAACGAACATTTTTACGGACGTCCGGATCCGGATCGTCGACCAGGCTCTCAAGATAGGGAAGCGCGGCCCGGTCGGCGATCTCGCCAAGGGCCGCCGCAGCCTCCTTGCGCAGGTTGGAGGTCAGCTCATCCAGCTGGGCCCCGATCCTGTCGATGGCCTCGCTCACCTTCTGCACCCCGAGGCTGCGCACCGCTTTCACCCGGACCTGCCAGTAAGGATCGTCCAGCAGCACGATCAGCTTCTGCGCGTCCTTGCCGATGGGGAACCTGCCGAGAACTTCCGCGGCAATTTCGCGGACTGCCCAGTTGTCGTCGCCAAGGGCCGCCAGAAGCGCATCCCTGGCGTGAGACGATTTGGTGAAGGCGAGCGCGCTGACGGCGGTGCGCCGGACTTCCGGGTCCTCGTCACGGCAGCAGGCGATCAGGGCCGGCAGCGCTTCCTCCGCCTTGAGATATCCCACCACGCCGACGGCCTGGATGCGCACCGCGGCGACTGGATCCTTCATCGCTTCGATGCCATTGGCCAACGCGTCCGGCCGGCGCAGCTGCTTGAGGCCCAGGAGCGCACCTTCCCTCACCTTTGCATTCTCATGAGCGGTCAGCTCCAGCAGCGGATCGGCCGCTTCAGGATCCTTCAGTTCGGCCAGGCTGTCGGCCGCCACCCGCGACACCTTGCCATCAGCATCCTGAAGCGCCTTGCAGAGTGCGGTGGCGGCGGCCAGACCGTCGAACTCGCCGAGGGCGATTGCCGCCTGAAGGCGAACTTCCGCGCTTTCGTCTTCAACTGCTCTTGCGATCATCGGGATTGCGTCCGGATCGGCCGTGTCGGCAAGATCCATGACCGCGACGCGGCGGACGGCCGGGTCGGGATCATTCAACCTGTCCGCCAGGTCCTCGAAATCGCTCTCGTCTTCGAAGGGTTCAAATACCATGGGTTCTCCCTCCTCAGCGCAGCAGATACGGAATGTTGACGGTCACCGCATTGGTCGGGCAGTCCGCCTCGCAGGGCATGCAGTACCAGCACTCGTCGTACTTCATATAGGCCTTGCCGGTCAGGTCGCTGATGCGCAGGACATCCAGCGGGCAGACATCCACACACACCGTGCAGCCCTTGTCGGCAATGCATTTCTCGTCATCGACCACCACGGGAACGGTTGTCGGCGTATTGGCTAGAGGCATATTCGTCTCCGTTCTTGTTCTGGCTTGCCGGTCAGGTCCGGAGCAATCCGCGTCTCTTGGCGCAGATCCGTTGCTCCGACTGACTGAAATCGATCGGCTTTGGACGTTCCCGGTCGAACGCCCACTGCTTCAGGCGGTGATGCGCTGCTTGTAGTAGGCATCCTTCTCATCCTCGGCGATCGGGATGATGTAGGGCTGAACGTCCTTCTTCTCGCAGGCCATGGCGCCGTCCTGCTTGGACAGGAGAACGTGGCACTTCCAGTCCGCGTCGTTTGAATCCGGATAGTCGGAGCGCCAGTGATAGAGACCCCAGCGGCTTTCGGTCCGGTAGAGCGAGGCGAAGGCGGCCATGTCGGCGCAGTCGAGGATGCTGGCAACTTCCATGGAGCGCATCAGTTCATGCGCGTCGCGGGCCATCATCTGCGTTTCCATATCATTGCGGACTTCGGCAAGGCGGCTCTGGCAGAGTTCGTATTTGGCCGTCACCTTGGGCGGCTGCAGGTAGTCGTTCACCAGGCGGCGGATCTTGTATTCGATCTGGTTCGGCGGAATGCCATCCTCGCGCCTGGTGGGCGCCAGAACACGCTCCTGTTCGAGACCGATGGCGGCATCGTCGAACTCGTCGAAATCGACGTCGCCGGCAAAGTCGATAGCGTGTTCGCCCGCGATCGCACCGTTTGTGAAAGCGCCCAGCATGTAGTTGTGCGGAACGCTTGCCATGTCTCCGGCGGCATAGAGACCCGGCACGGTGGTGCGGGCGAACTCGTCGACATAAACCCCGGAGGCCGAATGACCGGAGCAGAAACCTATTTCCGAAATATGCATCTCGATCATCTGCTCGGAGTATTTGGTGCCGCGCTGCTCGTGGAAACGGCCGCGGCTCGGCCGCTCGACCGTGTGCAGGATATGCTCGATATGGTCGGCAGTATCCTTGTGCAGGTGGTTGAGCTTCAGGAACACCGGTCCCTTGCCCGACTGCAGTTCGTTATGGAACTCCTGCATCATCTGGCCGGACCAGTAGTCGCATTCGATGAACCGCTCGTTTTTCGAGTTGGCCGTATAGCCACCGAAGGGACCGGCCACATAGGCGCAGGCGGGACCGTTGTAGTCCTTGATCAAGGGGTTGATCTGGAAGCACTCCAGGTTCGCGAGCTTTGCCCCCGCGTGATAGGCCATGGAATAGCCTTCGCCGGAGTTGGTCGGGTTCTCATAGGTGCCGAACAGATAGCCCGATGTCGGCAGGCCAAGGCGGCCGGCGGCGCCCATGCACATGATGACGGCCTTCGCCCTGATCACCAGGAACTCGCCGGTGCGGGTGTTGACCGCAATGGCACCGGCCGCGCGGCCGCTCTTGCCGGTCAGCAGGCGCGTTGCCATGTAGCGGTTGGAGATCAGAACGCGCGCCCGGCGGAGCTGCCGGTAGAGCGCCTTCTTGACCGTGTCGCCGTTCGGCATGGGCAGGACGTAGGTTCCCATGTGGTGAACCTTCTTCACGTCATATTCGCCGTTTTCGTCCTTCTGGAAGCGGATGCCGAACTGGTCCAGCTCCTCGATGATCGAGTAGCAGTTCTGGGCGTATTTGTAGACGGCCGCCTGGTCGCAGATGCCGTCATTGGCGATGGTGATTTCCTTGGTGTATTGCTCTGGCGTCGAATGGCCCGGAATGACGGCATTGTTCAGCCCGTCCATGCCCATGGAAATAGCGCCGGAGCGTTTCACATTGGCCTTTTCCAGAAGAATGACCTTGGCATCGGGGTTCTTCTTCCGTGCTCTGTAGGCCGCCATCGGCCCGGCGGTGCCCCCGCCGATGACCAGCAGGTCGCACTCAACTTCATTCAATCCTGCACGAAGATCATCCATGCCACTCTCCACTCTCTCAAATGTCTGATCGAAACTGTAGGGCCGCCGCGCCGGGCCGGTCGGTCAACTAATTGCCCTTCAGAAAGTCTTCCGGCCCCAGCGCCCGCCCTTGCGGCCGAACGGCCGCCTCCCCGGCCAGTTCCCGCAGGTAGACCCATGGAAAAATGCCGCGGTCGTAACCATCTGAGAAAACGATGTTGACCGCGTAGGATCCGATGGGACGGACCGCCGTGATGGTGAGATCCGGCGCAGCGGGGACCGCCAGTCCGCTCAGACGCTGCTTCTTGCTGCGCGCCGACTGGCTGTTGTCCCTGAGGAAAGGCGCGGCGAAGGTCGAGACGTTTCCGTCCGGCCAGTGAAGGCTCAACGTTTTGCCCTTGCGCCCGACACGGACTTCATCGGGCGCTTCGCCGTCCGTGAGGTCCTTCCCGGTGGCAAGCGGCGGGGCGTCGTGCTCTGCAATCATGGTCAAGAGGTCAGCTCCTTCAATTTGCTGAAGTCAGCTGAGCACGGCCCGGGCACCGCCAATAGCAACTAATTGACCGACTCTTCGGGAAAGACTGGCAATAACGGTCTGAGTTCACCAAACCGGAGGGGCCGCATGACCTTTGTCGTTACAGAGAATTGCATCAGGTGCAAATACACCGACTGTGTTGAAGTCTGCCCGGTGGATTGTTTCTACGAAGGCGAGAACATGCTGGTCATCAACCCGGACGAATGCATCGACTGCGGTGTCTGCGAACCGGAATGCCCGGCTGAGGCCATCCTGGCGGACACCGATCCGGAAGCGCAGAAATGGCTCGATCTCAACACCAGATACGCGGCCCTCTGGCCGGTCATTACCGAGAAGATCGACGCGCTGCCGGATGCAGAAGAATGGAACGGTGTCGGCGGCAAGCTGGAACACCTGAGCGAAAAGGCTGCCTGATCGATGGCCGCCCCGCCGCAAGGCCGGACGGAACCCCGCCCTGGGGCGAACAAGCTGTTTCCTGGAGGCATTTTGCCATCCATTTCGTACGCCGACACGCATGAACCGAAAGAACCTGCCATGAATGTCATGACCCGCCCGGAAGAACTGGAAGCCCGCGCACCTGCCGGCACTTTCGTCGAGACCGTCACCGAGGTGACGCATTACACTGACCGACTGTTTCATTTCCGCATGACCCGGCCAGCAGGCTTCCGCTTCAGGTCCGGCGAATTCGTGATGATCGGCCTGATGATCGACGGCAAGCCTGTGTTCCGCGCCTATTCCATTGCCAGCCCCTCGTGGGCGGAGGACATGGAATTCTTTTCGATCAAGGTTCCCGACGGTCCGTTGACCTCGCACCTGCAGAAGATCCGGCCGGGCGATGCGATCCTGATGCGCAAGAAGCCGACAGGAACGCTGGTCAATGACGCGCTGATTGCAGGCAAGCGGCTCTACATGTTCTCCACCGGCACGGGCATTGCGCCCTTTGCCAGCGTGATCCGCGATCCGGAGACCTACGAGAGGTTCGACGAACTGATCCTGACCCATTCCTGCCGGGAAGTGGCGGAACTGGCATACGGCCAGGAACTTGTCGCTTCCATTCGTGCGGACGAGATGTTGAACGAACTCTTCGACACCTCGAAGCTGCAGCTCTACAATTCCGTTACCCGGGAGGATTTCCCGGTCAAGGGCCGGATCACCGACCTGGTCGCGAACGGCAAACTGTTCGACGATCTCGGCGTCGCCCCGCTCGATCCGGCCACGGACCGCGCCATGATCTGCGGTTCGTCCGACATGCTGAGGGACACGAAGGCGTTGCTGGAAAAGGCCGGGTTGACCGAAGGGGCGAATAACCGGCCCGCGGAGTTCGTGATCGAACGCGCGTTCGCCGGTTAGGGCCCAGGACCGCGGCGGCGTTGTTCCTGCCCGGTGGATAATTGCGAGCGATCGACCACTCCCGAATGTCATCACCGTTAATCTTTGTTTCCCACGAGCAGATGGCGGATATCCGGTGTCTATCTTTCCAGGCGCCACCCATGCTGACCGCCGGCCCTGAGCGCGGCGAAGGCTGCCAGTCGCCAACGTCAGTAGTCCGTGGCGGATGAAATCCTCCGACATGACTTCATGCCATCCGAACCCGACTTCATAGGCATTGACGCAGCTGACCGTGCGTCCGTCCGGCAGCGTGGCGGTCTCAAGCTTCACGGAATGTCTCCTCCCCGGCTGTTTCATCTGCCACTCCACGGACCGAAAGACAGGCTGATGTGTTTGCCGCAAAGGGTTGAACGGCGCCAGCGGAAAATCATCCGGCCGCCAGACCGAACAACGACTTTGCAAGAGCCAGTTTGCCTTCGACGGCGCGGTCCACCATGGCGCGGAAATAACCTCCGGGGCTGTTGATCCGGTCGGGATCGCGCAGGGCCTTTTCGGCGACCACCGCCAGGATCGCGGCGGCGGCATGCCTGCCGAGCTTGCCACAGGCGGCCCCATAGGCGGATTCCGACAGTCCGATGCCGACACGCAGGACCTCGGCGGCAGACATCAGCTCGAGCCAGCTGCCAAACGAGAGGCCGAATTCGCTCTGGACGGTCCTGCAGGCGCTTTCCAGCAGAGAGATCGAAACGGCATCCAGGGACATGGAATGCTCAAAATCCGCCTTCCTTGTGCGGTTCTGCGGGGTTTTCGGGCTGGAATGGCCACCCCTGCGCTCCGCTTGCTCCCTTTCAGGAGCTATGTCGCCGCCTTTGGCGGCGTCAGTAGGTAAGTTGATGTCGACCGCGTGAGCGGGCGTCCGATTATTAGAACAAGAGTCAGGAGAGTTTGTATTAAGTAAAGGGGTGACATTCATGTCGTCCTCGCCCGACATATTACCCTTTTCAGAGGGTACATCCTCTTCGCTGGAGGCCTCCGACAGGAACTCGACAAGCAGGTCGTAAAGGTCCTGCAGGTCTGCCGCCTTGTCCTGAACTCCCCTGCCCCCGTCCAGAATGGCTGTCATCCGGTCCTGGAAGTCGGAAAGGTCCACAGTCGCGGTCGCCTGGATGATATCGACAATCGCCCTGGAAACCTTCGTCACCGTGCGCCGGGCTTCCCGCTCCGCATTGAGTTCCGCCTGCCACTCATCGGCAAGCCGTTTGATTTCCCGGTAGCGGATGCGCGCCGGCGTGAAGTCCAGGCCGTAAGCGTAGGTAATGTCGCCATTGCCGTTGCGATGAACCCAGCGGCGGCCGGTCGAGCTGTCGCGATAGGCGAGAATTTGAGCTTCCACGAGCTGTTTGATCGCCCGCATCACCGTGCGCTCGCTGCGGCCGACATAGGCGGCGAGTTTTTCGTTCGAGATCGCGACCACCGGCCGGGCAGCACCGTTCCAGTCTTCCGGCTTTGAAAGGCCGAGGAGGATGTCCAGAATCTGATACATCGTCGCTGTCAGTCCCAGGGGCTGGGCAGCTCTCTTGAGCGCAATGGCGACCTGTGACTTGCCCACGTCGGGAATATCGTTCGACATCGCCAGGCGTTGGGATGCAAGTACCCCCGGCGTGACCTTCCGAAATGAAGACACGTTCGAAACGGTAGACATAATAACTCTCCGTTCGCCGACGCAGGATTAACGCGGCGCTATAGGGTTCGGAGGTCCGGATGGGAGGAATTCGGCAGAAATCCACCGTTCACGCGAGAAGACTCTTGCGTGGTGATTCGGGATGCACTACAACGGAATGGCTTAGGGTTTCCGTTGGGACTTTCCCATCTGAACCATGGAATTCGGGGCTATCTGGTTGCCGCCAGATGGTCCCATTTCATTTTCGGCTTTTCTCTCTCGCATTCTCCTTTCAGTGATTGTCAGGCGCTCCATGAGCCCGGCAGCTAGTCCTGATCGTCCTCTTGCCGGAGGAAATCAGCATGCAGATCCGGGAGCTTCTCGGTGAGCCATCTTGCAAAACGGGCCTCAGCCTTCGGAAACGTCATCGTCGATGATGACGCCGTCGCCTTGAACTTGCCGACAACTTTTCCGGCCGACCTGATCTCGACCTGGGCCGGCTTTGTCGCATCCGACTTTTGCCGTCCCTTGGCCGCTCTGGAAGCCAGCCGCATGCGCTCCGCGCCGTCTCCTTCCAGGAAGGCGGGCTCCGTCACTATCCTGCGGATGCGGTCGGCGGCCTTTTGATCATCGAACAGCTTTGAAAACTCGACCCATGCAGGACGGCCGACGCCCTTGGCCCGGCCGATGGCGTGAACGATATCGTCCGGGATTGCATTGGCGACCTTCAGAAGGACGGAAATATTCGTTTCCTTCTGGCCAAGGATCGGCTCCATCTCGCGCTGTTTGATGCCGGCGTTCTTCAACTGCACGGCCCAGAGCGCCTGCTCGATCCAGCTCAAGTTCTCGCGGACGCCGTTTTCCAGGGACTGCTCCCTGATCAGTTCGGCATCGGTGAGCTCGCGGACATAGGCGCGAACCCGAACGGTTTCCGGTTTGTCCGTTTCCCTGTGCAGTTCCTGGAGAACGGCCGTCCGCCGATGGCCATAGGCCAACTGATAGCGGCCTTCCTCGCTGGGATGCGGGCGGACAAGAACGGGCAGCTTCTGCCCTTCCGCCTCGATGGACGCTTTCAGATCCTGCAGCGCATCGGCTGCTTCCGCATCGGTTTCAAACCTGTCGCGGAACGGCGACGGATCGATCTTGTCGGGGTTCAGCGAGAGGACCGTGTCCGCCGACAGGCTCGTGAGCGCCTTGCCGACGTTGCCGACGACAGGGGAGCCCATGCGGCGATGGCGCGGCGACTTCGGCACGACTTCGGCCACGTCCCTCCCCTCGCCTTCCGCCATCTGCTGGAGAATGGATTTTTTCATGTCTCTCGTCCCCAAACACGCTTGATGATGCCGAGAATTTCCTCGTTGACCCGGTCGGCGCTTTCGCGGGCGCGCTTATAGGCGTCCCGGCCCACTTCACCCGATTCAAGCTCGTAGAGCGACTTCTTTGCAACGCCGCCTGCGGCAATCGCCGTCGATTCCCAGGCCTCGGAAACCAGCACGTCCTCCGCGAAGAGGCGCCGCATGATCCCGCTCATGTATTTTTGCGGTCCGTCGTTCGGGTTGACGCGGGTAAGCAGGAACCGGATCCACTCGTGGTCGAACTTTGCCCCGAACGCCTCCAGGGTTTCCGCCAACTCGGAAATCATGATCAGGAACTGATTGCACGACGCCACGTCGAGCATCGCCGGATGGACGGTGATCACCAGTGCGGTCGCCGCATAGAGAGCGGCAAGGGTTGAGTATCCCAGCGATGGGGGCGTATCCAGGACGACGACATCGTAATTGTGTTCGACGGAGGCAATTGCGTTGCGCAACCGCTCAAAGAACAGTCCGAGTTCATCCCTGTGGTTGTTCGCAAGATAGGAAGGCGTGTCGAACTCGAAATCCATCAGTTCCAGGTTTCCCGGAACGATGTGGATCCCCGGGAAATACGTGGCCTGGATAATCTCGGCCAGCGCCTTGCGGTCGTCATCATACCGCAAGGCCGCGTAGGCGGTCTCGTTCGAGTCGAGATCGAATTCAGGCTGGATTCCGAAGGTCGAGGTCATCGAGGCCTGCGGATCGAGATCGATGCACAGGACGCGGTATCCCTGGATGGCGAGATAGTGCGCCAGATGAACCGAGGTCGTCGTCTTGCTGGACCCGCCCTTGAAATTCGCCGTGGCGACCACTTGGAGGCGCTCGCCTTCCCGGCGGTGCGGCAACAGGCGCAGCGCGTCTTCCGGCCGCTGCTCCGCCAGGTATTTCCGCAGCTCCCAGACCTGTTCGATACTGTAAATGCGCTTGTTGTTTTCCGCCCTGCTCGGCTGTGGCCCCTTGCCTTCGAGCGTCAGGGACCGGAGAGTGCTTTCCGGGATGCCCAGGAGCTTCACGAGATCCAGGGTCGAAAATGTGCGGCCGAAGACTTTGTGCGACTCCGGGGGATACATCCGCGCACGCATGGAGTTCAACTCGGCGGAGAGCTGGCGCGTATAATCCTCAATCTTCTTCGCCGTATCCGGCTTGGGGGGAATGTGTGCCGGATTGTCGCTTACTGCCATTCGGCTCTCCTGACGGCAAACGCCTTGGTCGTGACCTATTTGCCGTCAGGAGTGAATGAACTCGCTAGAAATTGCAAGGGTTATTAGGTTAACGAGAGTTTAACGAAAGTCCTGCGTGCAGCGTAACTCCAATAGCCTCCGTACCGGATATTCGGCAGACGATCTACCCGCGTTGCAACAGACAGACCGAACCGCTACAGAAATTCGTGTGAGATTCCAGGCGATTGCCTGATTTCGCCAAGCATTATTCTCGGGCGGTGTGCCTCGTCGATTTCACCGCCGAACCGCCGAAAACGGGCTTGTTCGCCCGCGCCTTCCGCTTCCTCAATCCACAGCTTGAGCACGCCAAGGCGTTCTTTCGACTCGGAAAATGGCGGCGAAGGCTGATTCTTTGGCCGGCGACTCAGTTGGATCCGGCAAACCTCTGCCCTCCCCTCCGCGGCCCGCCGTTACCGCCGACAGGTCGACATCGCCGGGAGAAAACCCATCGCCTTTCAGAATGTCAGGTGGCGCCGCGGATCAGGTCCGCTGCCTTTTCGGCAATCATGATCACCGGCGCATTGGGATGGCCCGTATTTATGGTGGGCATGACCGAGGCGTCGGCGATGCGCAGGCCTTCGAGCCCCCGCAACCGCAATTGGGGATCGACCACGGCCAACTCATCGACTCCCATCCGGCAACTTCCCACCGGGTGGAATGATGTTGACGACATGGCTAGGATATCGGCCGCAAGCGCTTCGTCACTGTCCAGACTCGGACCTGGGGATATTTCCGCTCCGCGAACGGAATCGAAGGCGCGCTGCGCGACGATCTCCCGCGCCCTGCGGATCATTGCAATCATGACACGGAGGTCATCCTTATCGCTGAGATAGCCGGGATCGATCGCCGGGCGGCCGAGCGGATCGTCCGTCATGATTGTCACCCGCCCCCTGCTGCGCGGGCGTGTCGGAAAACCGGAAATGGTAAAGCCGTGACGGTCGGGCGGCCTGAATTCAGGCGCGGCCGGGCTGATGAAATACGGGATCATCAACAGCTCGATGTCGGGCACGGACGCAGTCGGCCCGGAGCACAGGAACGCACCTGACTCATAATGGTTGG
The DNA here is from genome assembly GCF_026240905.1 of Roseibium salinum. Classification (NCBI taxonomy): domain Bacteria; kingdom Pseudomonadati; phylum Pseudomonadota; class Alphaproteobacteria; order Hyphomicrobiales; family Stappiaceae; genus Roseibium; species Roseibium salinum. The sequence goes on along the minus strand of NZ_JAPEVI010000001.1, from coordinate 184,019 downwards.
TGGTCAACGCTCCGCTGCGGTCGGTCTCGTAGCGTTCCTCCAGATCGGCAAGCTCTTGCGCATCTCTTCCGAAAAGCGTGAGCGGCCTGGTGATCTCCCATCGCGAGCGATAGTGAAGATGGTCCTGGAGGTTCTCACCTACCCCCGGAAGGCCATGTCGCACTTCAACTCCAGCCGCTTGCAGACATGCCGGCGGGCCGATGCCGGACAGCTGCAGCAGATGCGGCGATCCAATCGCGCCCGCGCAAAGGACCGTTTCGCACTCGGCGCGCGCATGACGGCTTTTCCCTCGATGCACGTAGTCGGCACCGACCACCCGGCCCCTCTCGATCGTCAGGCGGGTGACGGTCGCCTTGGTCACGACCTTGAGGTTGGGCCGGTGCATCGCGGGAGTCAGATAGGCGCGGGCCGTGCTGCCGCGTTCGTTCCCGCGAATGGTTGCGGGGAAATAACCGCAGCCGCGGATGTCGCTTCCGTTGAGATCCGGATTAAAGGGGATGCCTGCTTCCTGGCAGGCCGCTATGAACATTTCCGTCAGTTCGTTCCGCTCGGCCTGTTCGCTGACTGCGAGCGGGCCGCCGAACCCGTGCAGCGCGCCATTTCCGGGAGCGTGAAAGTCCTCGGCCCGCTTGAAATATGCAAGTACGTCGTCCCAAGCCCATCCCACGCAGCCGATCTGTCGCCAGTGGTCGTAGTCGGATGGATGTCCACGCAGGTAGATCATGTAATTGATCGAACCGGTACCGCCGACACCACGCCCTCGGGGAAACCCGATCTGGCGTTTGAAAAGTGCGGTCTGGGGCGCGGTGCGATAACCCCAGTCGAATTGCGTATTGGGCAGTGCTCCGATTTTTGCCGGAGTGGTGATCCGCGGATCATCGTCCGTCCCCCCGGCCTCGAGGAGGAGAACAGATGCATCGGCCTCCTCCGACAGCCGCGCCGCGAGCACGCAACCGGCCGAGCCGGCACCGATGACGATATAGTCGTATACCTCGGCCATTCCTGGCCCTCCTCGCCCCGTCGCAAACGATCTCACAAACGCCCCATCAGACTCAAGCCTAAGAAGAACATTCGCGCGGCGGCCTTCGGCGTTTTCAGTTTACTGGCCCGCGGAGCCGCTGATTTGCGCCATTCATCGAGGTCGACTTATCAATTGATAAGGCAGGGCCGCCAGCGGCCGCTCCTTAGCTCCTACCGCGGGCCTGCAGACAAGTGACACCGCGTTTCCGCTTTCCTCACAGCCAGGAAACCTGCTCCGCGGAAAACGCAGTGCCGCACCAGACGGCGAGAGAGGGGAGAGGATGGATGCCAAAAGGACCGGCGGATGCGACCTCTATTCGACCGCACCTTCGATCGCCGCAATCCGGCGCCAATGTGGCCAGTGTGCGAGAGACGCCTCTTCGCAGCTTCTGTACAGTCGCGATCGTCGTCCGTAGCTCCGTCCTCGTAAACCTGAGGAGAGGAGGGGGATCCGAAGCCACCGCGATGGGACTTATCAACTGATAAGCCGACACTGCATCCGGTTCAATTTGATCGCTTGGCGCCACAAGTCTGCGCGGCGGCATGAAACTACTCAGCGGAGAAAGGCGCAAGTCGGGCTGTTCGCAGTCATCACATCTGCTGCCCACACTTCGGCCGAATAGACTTGTCCGCATATCCAAGGCATCTGAGACTGAACCTCAGAACACTCAGTTTCCGTCTCTCGCCAGAGGGTGCAAATGGCACCATCCATTGTCGTGACGCTGATCTCGCTTGTGGCCGCTCGAAGGCGTACAACGCCGCCGCCGTACAGCCTATGAACGGTTTGGAGCACCGAAGGAAGTTCGGCTGACTGGCGGCCGCACAGTCAACGCTGGGTGCGGAGCGCATCGTGGATGCTCGGCCTTGAGGCCGGATGCCTGGGATGAGCCGTGCTTGTGGATGCAACGCCGCGCCATGATCGCCGGCAACTCAGATCACGACAACTGAGGACGGTAAGTCCAGCCCACCTCTTACAGCCATCGACACAGCTGCATTCCGAAAGCCCCTGGCTCGACGATTGACCGATACCATTGCCCTGTGTGAAGGCGCGTGGAAATGGCTTCTATTCATTGTGACCTTCAAACAGCTGCTCATCAATTTCGGGCCGGCTCAGTCATAGGCTCTGCGCCCTTGGGCGCGCGGGTTGCTAACGTCACTTCCGGAACGGCCCCGCCCAAAGCGTTCGCCCACAGAGGTTATGGTGTCGTTCCTCGGGCCGCAAAGCTGAACGCGGCGCCTGGTGGTCGCGCGCCTGTCGCTGTCGCGGGGGATTGCCCGACTTGGCTTCGACAGGCATGAACGCTCCGTCCATCAGACCGCGCAGTCCATCCAACCCGCGAAACGCCTGAAGTCGGTACGACCAGATATGGTGCAAAGGAAATGGCAACAATCGACGGTGTAATCCGGAGCGACACGGCTAAGGCGCCTCCATTCTCCGACCAGGCCGTTTCCACCAAAAAACTGATCAGTTTCGTTCCAGTTTCCTGAACTTGCCATGGCGCGCACCGGCTGGAGCAGAGGAGGGAGGCTACGGGGACCCCGCGCATATAAACGAACGTGCACCGCGTGGGAGGCTTCCAACGCGGTTTGGAATGACGGAACAAGCGAAGGCCGTTGCCCGGCTTATCATGATCAGGCCATATGGCCTTGTCTTTACACCCATATGGCCTTATATTGTGCCATCAAGGAGAACATGACCATGGAAAGCGCCGTCAAAGAACGTCCGGTGGCCGATGTCCAGGCTGTCGCCCTCAAAGCCTTCAGCCGCATTGCCGAGGCGTGGTCGCTGACCGGCCGGGAAGCGGCGGCCCTTGCCGACATGTCGGACTCGACCTGGAAACGTGCCAAGAAGCCCGGATTTTCCGGAGAACTGACACGCGACCAGATACTGCGACTCAGCGCCCTGGTCGGGCTCTACAAGTCGCTCGAACTCTATTTCAATCCGCCGGTTGCGGAACAGTGGATCAAACTGGCCAATCGAGGCCCCGAATTTGACGGCCAGCGCCCGATCGATGCAATGATCCGCGGCGGTTTGCCGAAGATCCTGCGCGTGCGCACCTATGTCGATGCGCTGCGGGGCGGTGTTTGAAGATCACGAGCATAAACGACCGGGGACTGGTCCGCCTGATTCCGGCGACATATCACAAGCCGCCGGTGCTGCGCGGGCTCGTCGATACCGACGAGGAAGCGGAAATCCTCGCCGAGCTTGAAGGCGAGACCAGCGCCCGCCTGATCGCGGAGCGCGACGGCAGCCCGGCCCTCGACAGGCGCGAGCTGGTGTTCGCCCGCCGGGCTCACGACCTGAAACTCTACGGCGAAAGCCATATCAATGCGGCCTTCACCTACACGCGCCCGACCGGCAACCGTTTCAACGGCGGCGATCGGGGGGCCTGGTATTGCAGCTACGACGTTCTGACCTCGGCCGAAGAAGTCGGCTTTCACAGAACCCGGGAACTCGGGTTTATCGGCGTTTTCCGGGACGAAGCGCGCTATGTCGAGCTTCTGGCGGACTTCATCGGTGATTTTCCTGATCTCAACGGCACGCCGGAGCATCCCGCCCTGAGCGCAGATCCGGAGATCGGCTATCCGGAGGGCCAGGCGCTCGCCGCAGCCCTTCGGCGGGAGGGACATCGCGGACTGCTTTACCCTTCGGTGCGCCACAGGGGCGGGCGGTGTTTTGCCGCCTTCGACCCGGGCATCATCCAGAACGTCCGCCCCGGCGCCAGCTGGCAGCTGACCTGGAACGGCACGCCGGAGTTTTCGGTCGAAGGAATTTGATGGGGCCGGGCATTCAATGCCGAGCTGCCGGGCGACTGCTCACCCCAGCATGCGTGCAGACCGCCGCCGGCCACGTCCGGCGTCGTTGTAATAGGACGACGCCTGGGCAAGCGATCTGTGGCGGGACTGGAGCATGGCATCCTGGATGGGAATGTCTCGGTTGGCGGCCTCGGTGAGGAAACCGGAGCGCAGGCCGTGGGCGGAGAAGTCCCGCGGGTCAAGCCCGGCGCGGGCGCAGCGGGCCTTCAGAATAGCATTCACCGACTGCGGGGTGAGGGCGCGGCTCTTGACGTTGCCCCATTGATCGATCGCCCGGAACACCGCCCCCTCCGAGATTTCTGACGCTTCCAGCCAGGTTTTAAGAGCTACGACGGGACGGCCGATCAAAAGCACGGCATTGTCATCGGAAGGGCCCTCGGTTTTGGTCCGGCCGAGGCGGAGGCCGGCGGCGGGCAACAGATCGCTGTCAGGATCGTTCGGATCGGCGGGCAGGGGATCTTCCCAATCGATCTGGCTGAGGCGCAATCCTGCCAGTTCCGAACGGCGCCGGCCCCCGGAAGCAAAGCCGGTCAGCAGCAGCGCCCTGTCGCGGATATCCGCCAGGGACGGCCCTGAAACCTCCGTCCCCTCGCAGGTCGCCAGCAGGCGTTCCAACAGATCGGCGGTGACGGCCTTGCGGCTCTTGCGGGTTTTCGGGCGGCCGGCGACGCGCACAGCCAGACGCAGGGCGGAGCGCACGTCCGGCGCGGAAAAGTGCCCCGAAACGTTGCGCCAGCGGTGCAGCGTCGACCACGAAGCCAGCCGGCGCTGGACCGTTGACGGGGCATGCGGCTGGCGCGGGCCGCCGGCTTTCGGGCCGCGCAACAGCTTTTGCGCTTCAAGCATATCGGCAATGTCCTCGGGCATGCCGTGCGCCGGGTCCTTTTCGCGTTGTTCGGGATCCCAGAGATGATGCGCGATGAATTTGAGGATCAGCGGGACAGGCGCGGGCCAGGGCAGGGCCGCGCCCGTCGCGGCCAGACACCAGGCTTCGAGATAGGACAAATCGGAGGTGAGGGCGCGCAGGGAATTGGCACCCATGCCTTCCCTGGCAAGATGGCGCAGGGTCTCGACGTCGTCATCGGTCAACAGCTGCGCCAGTTGCTCGACCCGGTCCGTCGCGCCCATGGCGGGCAGGATTGCAGACAGGGTGTCGAGCTTTCCCACTCTTGCGCTGACACCGTCGTTGCGGTCGGGAAGGCGGCCTCGGGACATGGTTTTCGCTCTTCGAAAGGGTCGATGGGACGGGTGATTGCGGACTGAGTTTAGCGGAATCGGTCTGAAATTGATAGACATCGATAAGCTTTAATTATCATTATCTATGTATCCAAGTTGACGTCTATCCATGTAATGATAGTTTTCGCCTTGCTTGTTATGGTTAATAAGGTATTATCACGCTATCTCAACGGCTTAGGATCTCCCGAAACACCTCAGGGAGCTGCCCCGGCTCCAGTCTTGCTGGACCCTTAGACGCCGCCAGTCGCGCGCCCGCCCGCGCCGACGAACGCCTCCGGCGCAGCCCCGCGCTTGCCGGCCTGCTCCACCAGCTCGGCCCCGGCATGCCCAGGAGTTGTCCGGCCGCAGCCGCTCCCAGGCGCGGGCGTGCTGTGAACCCTTTCGTTCCCAGATGAGAACCTTGTTTCCGGCCGGGGCGGCAGGTTTGGACTGGCTCTGTGAGACACTTCTGGATGAGGCGGCACAGGTCAGAGGCCGGCAGGTGCTGTGCTTCCTGCCTGTCGACTTGAGAGGAGGGGAGGGGAGGGCGGACTTTCTATTTGCGCGTATAGCCGCGTTTCAGCTTCCGTCCGGTCAGCTGCTCCTTGCGCGCCTGGGCCGCGCTGAACTCTGCACAATATTCCAGACGCGACTGTCCCCACGTGCCGAGACGTCCCCACGATCGGTGGACAACAAAGCCTCCGAAAAACGTCGGCTCGATCGATAGCGAATAGAACCGTGCCATGTTGCGGCGCGGTTCAATGCGCATCAGAAGAATGAGGTTGTCATCGGTCTCCATGCCAACATTGTGCCAATGCGCGCGGCGGTGGTCCAATGAAGAATCTGAATCGAATACCGTCCCACGTTTCAGAATAACGATGGATTCAGTGTGAACCGTGAATAGATCATGGAGGGCGTTGTCGATATGGTGCGCTTTCCGATGCAACACGACGTCAGCGTGCGTTTCCAGGTGCTGTCGTCTTCCAGCGCCGTAGGCGAGACGCTGATCGAGACTGCACATGTGATGCAGGCCGATCTTGGCGGGCGGTTTCGAGCGCAGCCAGCTGCGGGGGGTCGGTGTTCGGCTGTACTACAAAAACGCCGATTGCAGATGACAGCGTTCATCGATTTCTGGCGAACTGACCGATAGTTGCGCTGGAAACGATGGTTGCTTTCCTCTCCACGGCAGGCGCTTGTCACGGAAGAAACCGGTCCGTCGAGACGGTCGAAACCATGGCCTGGGTGTTTCCGGCGGACGCCGACGTCCACAAGATGAAGAAGCCGGAGAGATTGCCCCAAACGACCGTGATCTAGCTTCCACCTGCGTCCTGAAGCGATGGATAACACCTTCACCCGCGGCGTCTTTTAACCCGATCCGTCCTGCGCATGCGCAGGATCAAATCCCGGCTGTCTTTTTTCAGGCATCATTCGACCAGTGCCAACGCCTGTGAAGAAGAGGTATGTCGAGTGAACCGCCAGCCCCACCCAACCCTGCGCTTTCTGGGCGCAGCGGGAACCGTCACCGGATCGCGGTATCTGATCGAAACCGGCCGGCGCCGGATCCTGGTCGACTGCGGTTTGTTTCAGGGGTTCAAACAGTTGCGCGCCCGCAACCGGAAACCCTTTCCGGTGCGCCCGTCCCACATCGACACGGTACTGTTGACCCATGCTCATCTGGATCATTCCGGCTACCTGCCGGCGCTCATCCGGGCAGGGTACAGCGGGCGGGTCCTGTGCACCGAGGCAACGGCGGAACTGTGCGGTCTGATCCTGCCCGACAGCGGGCACATCCAGGAAGAGGAAGCGCGCTACGCGCAGCGCAAGGGCTTCTCGAAACATGAAAAGCCGTTGCCGCTCTATACTCAGAAGGATGCGGAAGCGGCGCTGACGCACCTGGATATCCGGCCGTTCAACCGCCGGCTCGATCTCGGCGACGGAATTGCCGCGACCTTCATTCCCGCCGGCCATCTCCTCGGGGCCGCGCAGATAAGGCTGGAGGTCGAGGATACGGTCGTGCATTTCAGCGGCGATCTCGGCAGGGACTGCGACGCGCTGATGCGCCCTCCCGTGGCTTTCGAAGGGGCGGATGTGCTGGTGTGCGAATCCACCTACGGCAACCGCAGTCACAAGGACATCGACGCGGAAGCGGAACTTGCGCCCATCTTGCGGCGGGTTTTCGGCCGGGGTGGCACGGTGCTGATTCCGGCTTTCGCGGTCGGGCGGGCGCAGGGGCTCATGTATCATATCGCGCGGCTGATAAATCGGGGCGAGATCCCTTATGTGCCGGTGTATCTCAACAGCCCGATGGCGGTGGATGCGACGGAGATCTATCACCGGCACCACGACGAGCACCACGTTTCGTGGGAAGACTGCAAGGCAATGTTCACGCTTGCCAAGCGCGTCCACACGGTCGAGGAATCGAAGGAACTGAACACGCGGTTCGGGCCGATGATCATCATCTCGGCCAGCGGCATGCTGACCGGCGGCCGCATCCTGCATCACCTTGTCAGCTTCGGCGGCGACAGGCGCAACGCGATCCTGCTGTCCGGGTTTCAGGCCGGCGGCACCCGTGGTGCGTCCCTGGTCGATGGAGCCCGGCAGTTGCGGATGTTCGGACGGGACTTTCCCGTCAACGCGGAAGTCGTTCAGCTCGAGGCCTTCTCCGGCCACGCCGATGCGGGTGAGATCCTTGCCTGGATGCGCCATGCGGACCAGGTGCCGCGCATGACGTATCTCACCCACGGGGAACCGGCTGCGGCGGACACAATGCGTTTTAGGATCGAACACGAACTGGGCTGGCCGGCCCGCGTGCCGGAACATCTGGAAAGCATCGATCTGGACCACCCGCGATGACCGACACGCTTGCCATCATTCCCGCAGCGATAGACACCTACCGTCAGCCGGTGGTCTACATGCATGAGGACTGCCACATCTGCCGCTCCGAGGGCTTCGCCGCTCAGACCCGCATCCGTATTGACCTCGGTTCGCGCTGGCTGATTGCGACGTTGAACGTGGTCATGCGCGGTGGGTGGTTGAACGTACACGCGGCTGCGCTCTCCGCATCCGCGTGGGAGGCGCTCGGTGCAAGCGAGGGCGACCGGGCACGCTTTTCGCACCCGGAGCCTCCCGCCTCGACCTCCGCGATCCGGGCCAAGGCCTATGACGGCAGACTGAATGAGGCTGACTTTGCCGGCATCGTCCGGGACACTCTTGAAAACCGGCTCTCCGATCTTGAGCTTGCAGCCTTCTTCGCCGCCTGTGCTGGCGAGCGGATGGATACACGCGAGACAGTGTCGCTGACCCGCGCGATGCAGGCCGCGGGCGCGACGCTCGTCTGGGGTGGAAGGGCAATCCTCGACAAGCACTGTGTCGGCGGACTGCCCGGCAACCGGACGACTCCCATCGTCGTAGCAATCGTCGCAGCGGCCGGGCATCTGATTCCCAAGACCTCAAGCAGGGCGATCACCTCGCCGGCCGGCACCGCCGACACGATGGAGGTGATGGCGCCCGTGGCCCTCGATACGGCGGCACTCAGGCGCGTGGTCGAGGCGGAAGGCGGATGCATTGTCTGGGGCGGCGGGATTCACCTCAGTCCTGCGGACGATCATTTCATCCGCATCGAGCATGTCCTTGATTTCGACAGCACCGGCCAGTTGGTGGCAAGCATATTGTCGAAGAAGGCAGCAGTCGGCGCCACAAGGGTCCTGATCGATATCCCGGTCGGGCCGACAGCCAAGGTGCGCTCGGCCCATGCCGCACGGGTTCTCGGGTCGATGCTCATCTCGGTTGCCGAGGCCATCGGTTTGCACGTCGAATTGCATCGAAGCGATGGAAGTGCCCCGGTCGGGCGGGGCATCGGACCCGTGCTGGAGGCAATGGACGTTCTCGCCGTACTGCGGCGAAATGCGGATGCGCCGGCGGATCTGCGCACCCGCGCCATCGATCTTGCCGGCAAGCTCCTCGATATGGCGTCAGGCTCCGGGCTCCGGAGTGGCCGTGATCTGGCGCAGTCCCTGCTCGACAGCGGCGCCGCGGAGGCGAAATTCATGGCGATCTGTGCCGCCCAGGGCGGTTTTCGCGAGCCGGCACCCGCATTTCAAAGCACGGAAATAACAGCGCCCACGGCAGGAAAAGTCGCCGCCTTCAACAATCGGCTGATCGCCCGGGTTGCCAAACTGGCCGGGGCACCACGTCAGAAGAGCGCCGGCGTACGGCTTCTGGTGCGCTCCGGCGACCGGGTCGAGGCCGGCGAGCCACTTTACGAGATCCACGCGGAAACACCGGGGAGCTCAAATATGCGCGCAGCTATGCGGAGAGCCAGCCAGATATCGTGACCTTGTCGGAGTCTGGATGACACGTCTCCTGATCCCATTTCCCGATATGGCGCCCCTGGCCGAGGAACTGGGGTCGCTCTTGGACGCGAATATCCGTCCTCTGGGATGGCACCAGTTTCCCGACGGCGAGAGCCTCGTAACCCTGCCGGCCGGTCTCGATGGAGCGGACGTGGCGATCGTTGCCTGCCTGCGGGATCCGGACCGGTCGGCGCTGCCATTGCGTTTCGCTGCTGCGACCGCGCGGAACCTCGGCGCCCGGCAAGTCGGGCTGATCGCGCCTTACCTGGCCTATATGCGGCAGGACCGGCGGTTCCATGACGGCGAGGCCGTCAGCGCGCGGCTCTTTGCCGATTTCCTTGCTGAAAGTTTCGACTGGCTGGTGACGGTCGATCCGCATCTGCACCGCATCCGGCGATTGGGCGAACTGTTCCCCATGCCCGCAGTCCGCGCCGCATCAGCGCCACTGCTTGCCGACTGGATCAGGGTGCACGTCCCGGACGCGGTCCTGTTGGGACCGGACAGCGAGAGCCGGCAATGGGTCGCCGAGGTCGCCAGGTTGGCGCACCGGCCCTTCCAGGTGCTGGCAAAGATCCGCCACGGCGATCACGCCGTCGATATCAGCGTGCCGGACGCAGATGCACTGTGTGCAGGTGTCCCAGTCATCCTTGATGACGTTGCCTCGTCGGGCAGGACACTGATGCAGACCCTCCAGCACCTGGGCAATGCGAGCACACGGCCACCCGTCTGTCTGGTGATCCACGCCGTCTTTGCGGGCAGCGCCTATGACGACATACTGGCCGCCGGAGCGTCCCGGGTCGTCACCACGAATACCATTCCCCACCCAAGCAACGCGATTTCGGTCGCGTCCCTTCTGGCCTACGCAATCCAAGACGTGGAGCAGTGCGGGACTGGATCCGGGTCAGGCGACCATTCTTCTCATGCGTGAGGGGAAGCTGTGCGACGGATCACGTCGACATGACACCGGTCATGGACTTCGATCCCACCGGCACGTCAATAGGACCGCGGGTGTCGCGCACTGCAAGTCCTATGCGCATCCTATGCGCAACTCCGGTGAGGGGTTCATGACAAGTCTGCGGGCGATGCCGTTTCCCGGCAGGCTGGCAACCTCGATCACGATCTCGGGATCGGTCAGCGTCACCAGCCGGTTCGAGATCGCCGGCAACTGCCCATCGTATCTGATGTCGGCGATCCCGCCGCCAAGCCGCACGATATGGCCGATGCGCGTGTCGCTCTGCATCATCCCCTGCTTTCCTTGCGACGGTGCCCAACAAGTGGCCCGATCGCTTCAGTGCTTCTGCGCGGCCTCGGCCGCCGCCACCTGCCGCTTCACAGCCACGAAACTGTCCGGGCTGACCGAGATGGAGTCGATGCCGCATTCGACAAGGAAGGCGGCGAACTCCGGATGATCGCTTGGCGCCTGGCCGCACAGGCCGATCTTGGCCCCGGCCTTGCGGGCCTCGGCAATCACGTTGGCGATCATCCACTTGACGGCCGCATCCTGCTCGTCGAACAGCTCCGCCAGTTCACCTGAATCGCGGTCCACGCCGAGCGTAAGCTGGGTAAGGTCGTTGGAGCCGATCGAGAAGCCGTCGAAGCGCTTGGCAAACTCCGCCGCAAGCACGACATTCGACGGGATTTCGCACATGACGAAGACCTGCAGGCCCTGTTCACCGCGCTTCAGCCCGTTCCCGGCCATCACCTCCAGCACCCGATCGGCTTCCTTGGTCGAGCGGCAGAACGGAATCATGACGACGACGTTCCTGAAGCCCATCTCGTTGCGCAGTCGACTGATGGCCTGGCATTCCAGCGCGAAACCCTCGCGATAGCGCGGCGAGTAATAGCGCGCCGCGCCCCGGAAGCCGATCATCGGATTGCTTTCCTCCGGTTCGAACTCGGCACCGCCGATCAGCCCAGCATATTCGTTGGTCTTGAAGTCGCTCATGCGCACGATCACGGGCCTGGGGTAGAGCGCGGCGGCGATGCGGGAGAGCCCGCGCGAAAGCCGGTCGACGAAATACTCGGTCTTGCTGGAATATCCCGCCGTCAAGTCGGCGATCTCGCGCTTTGCTGCCTCGTCCTTCAGCTGGTCGTAGCGCACCAATGCCATGGGGTGTACGCGGATATGGTTGGAAATCACGAATTCCATGCGGGCAAGCCCTACACCGTCGGCCGGAATGCGCCACCAGCGCGTTGCCGCGGCCGGGTTGGCCAGGTTCAGCATGATTTGCGTGCGCGTTTCCGGCAGGTCGGCCACATCCACCGTCTCGGTTTCGAAGCTTGCCGTGCCTTCATAGACAAAGCCCTGGTCGCCTTCGGCGCAGGAGACCGTCACTTCCTGTTCGGAATGAAGCACATGAGTGGCGTTGCCTGTGCCGACGATCGCCGGTAGGCCGAGTTCGCGGCTGACGATGGCGGCATGCGAGGTGCGCCCGCCATGGTCGGTGACGATGGCGGCCGCCCGCTTCATGACCGGCACCCAGTCGGGGTCGGTCGTGCCTGTGACGAGGATCGAGCCATCGACGAACCTGTCGATGTCGCGCGCATCCTCGATCAGGCAGACGCGGCCGGATACCACGGCATCGCCGATGGCGAGCCCCCGGACAAGCGTCTTTCCCTTTTCGCCGATCGTGTACGACTTGAAGGTGGTGTCTTCCCGCTGCGACTGGACCGTCTCGGGCCGCGCCTGGACGATGAAGATCTCGCCGGTTTCACCATCCTTGGCCCACTCCATGTCCATGGGGCAGCCGTAGTGGACCTCGATGGCGGTTGCCCAACGGGCGAGCGTGAGGATTTCCGGTTCCGACAGCACAAACGCGGTGCGTTCGGCTTTCGAGGTCGGTACGTTTCGCGTGGGACTGTCTCCGGAGGCGTAGATCATCTTCTGCGCCTTCTCACCGAGTGTCTTGCCGATGACAGGCGTCAGGGAGCGGTCGGGAAGAAGTGGCTTGAAAACCTGATACTCGTCGGGGTCCACGGCACCCTGCACGACATTCTCGCCCAGCCCCCAGGCGGCGTCGATCACCACCATATCCTTGAAGCCGGTTTCCGTGTCGATGGAGAACATCACGCCCGCGCCGCCGAGATCGGAGCGCACCATCTGCTGCACGCCGATCGAGAGCGCAACGCTCATGTGGTCGAAGCCCTTGGCCATGCGATAGCTGATGGCACGGTCGGTGAACAGGGAAGCATAGCAGCGCCGGCAGGCTTCGAGCAGGGCCTTCCCGCCGCTGATGTTGAGATAGGTCTCCTGCTGGCCGGCGAAACTTGCGTCGGGAAGGTCCTCGGCAGTGGCGCTTGAGCGCACGGCCACGTCGACGTCTGCCTTTCCAGTGCGCTTGCACAGCACGCGGTAGGCGTCCGTAATCGCGCTGGCCGTCCTTTCCGGCCATTCGCCCTTCAGGATCAGTGTGCGGATCGCCTTTCCGGTTTCAGCGAGGGTTTCCTTGCCCGCCGCCATCCCCGCCAGCAATTCGTCGATGCGTCCGCTCAGGTCATTCGCCTCGATATAGTTCCAGTAGGCGTCAGCGGTAGTAGCGAAGCCGGGCGGGACCCGGACGCCCTCGGGCGCCAGCGTCTGCACCATTTCGCCGAGCGAGGCGTTCTTGCCACCGACCAGGCCGATGTCGCCGCGCTTCACTTCCTCGAACCAGATGATCGGCCGCAAGCAGAGGCTCTCACCATTGTCGCTCGCGGCCGCCTGCGGACGAGATCGTGCTGTTCATGACGTGCTCCCTCTGCCGTCCTCGACCTTGCAACGTAACAACGAATTGCCAGGGAATGATGCAACTATGTGGTTTCCCCCGCTTGCCCGCCTTGACCCACGTCAATGCCGGCCGGGACGATTGACTGATATGCTCACTGCATGTTGAAGGCGCTTCTGTCGTGCCGGATAACGGGTCCGTTCGGCCGCGTAGCTTGGCTTTTGGGCAGAAGTCCAAACCAGGCTGCTCGGCGCGTTTTCAGGCCTTTTGTTGCTTGGCCGGAAAGGAACAGAACAATGACCAGACTGCACAAATGGATCACATCCGCCGGTTTGCTCGCTGCGTGTCTGCCGGGGGCAGCATGGGCGCAGAACAATCCCGGCATTGACCGCTACCAATGGGGACCGCACATGATGGGATGGGGCGGAGGGTGGCTCGGCATGATCTTCGGACCGATATTCATGATCCTGATTCTCGCTTTGACCATCGCGGCGGCAGTGTTGCTGATCCGCTGGCTCAGCGGACCCTGGCATCCGACCGCGACGCACCAGCCGCCTTCGGGACGCCCGCCGCTCGACATTCTGAAGGAGCGCTTTGCCCGCGGCGAGATCGACCAGCAGGAATTCGAGGAGCGACGCCGCGTTCTTGGCGAATGAGTGCCTTTGCCGGGAATTCGATTTCGCCCTGGCGGAAGGTGACCCGACAGCTGACGAGGGAACGTGCCGATAGCCACTCCGTTACGTAGCAAGACAACGGTAACACCTGAGTGGAGGGAAATCCTATGCGCGCGAAAGACGTCATGACTGCATCCGTCGTCACGGTCGGCACCGATACGAGCGTGCGTGAAATTGCAGGAATACTGGCCGAACGGCGGATCAGCGCAGTTCCGGTGGTGTCCACGGATGGAAAAGTCGCCGGCATCGTCAGCGAAGGTGATCTGATCCGCCGTGCGGAGACGCAGACGGAACGCCGTCCCTCGTGGTGGCTCACTCTCCTGTCCGATCCGGCGGACAAGGCACTCGACTACATCAAGGCGCATGGCGGCACCGCAAAAGACGTGATGACCCGCAAAATCATCAGCGTTGGCGAGGACGCCACGCTCGAAGAGATCGCCGACACACTCGAGCGCAATCACATCAAGCGCGTTCTCGTCATGACCGACGGCAAGCTCGTCGGCATCGTGAGCCGCGCCGACCTTTTGCGCGGCCTGGCCTCGCGAAAGCCGGCAAGCGAGCAGGTCGCAAAGGATGACGAGGCACTCCGCAAGAACGTGGAAGAGGCTTTGAAACAGACCGGTGCAACCAGAACATTCGTTACCGTCATCGCGTCGGACGGCGTTGTTCATCTTTGGGGCGCTGTCGACACGCAGCAGGAAAAAGACGCCATTCGCGTGGCTGCGGAAAACACCGCTGGCGTCAAGAACGTCGACAATGGATTAAGTGTATTGCCACCGATGGTACGCGCCGCCATGTGGGCCGACTAGCCGCATTCCAGTGTCACACGCTTCAGCCAGCCTGCCAGCGGCCCGAAAAAGGCCCAAGGCAGAGACCGGGCAAACGGCCCTTGGTCGAGAGGCCGCTACCTGCGACACTTCAAACGAGGGGCGGAGCGTGTCGGCTTGACCGGTTCGCCCGAAACGTCCGCAATCGCGCGCGCAGCCTGAGCGGACACTCTCAAGGGTATTCCGACATTGGCTTCGCAATACACAAAGAACAGCATCACTCTTCCCGACGCAATCGCCATGGGTACCGGCGTCATGATCGGCGCCGGAATTCTGGCTCTTACCGGCCAGATCGCGGAGCTTGCCGGCCCTTTGTTTCCGTTCGTATTCATATCCGGTGCGTGCGTCACCGCCTTCAGCGCATACACTTACGTGAAGATGTCCAACGCATACCCGTCGGCGGGCGGCATCGGCATGATCCTGCAAAAGGCCTATGGTCCAACGACCGTTGCCGCAGGAGCTGCGCTGCTGATGGCCCTGTCGATGGTAATCAATGAAAGCCTGGTGGCACGCACTTTCGCGAACTATCTGCTGCGCGGATTCGGAACCGAGCCCCAAGGCTGGCCGGTCCCTGCCATCGGCGTCGGTGTGATCGTCTTCGCTTACCTTGTGAACGTCTCCGGCAACCGTTCGGTCGGGTTGGTCTCGATCGTCATGGCGATCCTCAAGGTCGGCGGCATCGCGTTGTTCGGGGCGGCCGCTCTGTGGGCAGGCGGCTTTTCCTTCCAGGTCGCCGGGGAAGGTGCCTCGACCGATGGCATCACCGGGTTCATTGCTGCCACGGCCCTGGCGATCCTTGCCTTCAAAGGGTTCACGACGATCACCAACAGCGGTGCTGAGATCACTAGCCCGCATCGCAATGTCGGTCGCGCGATCATCGCCGCAATCGGCATTTGCATTGTGGTCTATTTGCTGGTCGCGTTTGCAGTCAGTTCCAGCCTGCCGCTCGAACAGATCATTCGGGCGAAGGACTATGCACTCGCGGAAGCCGCAGAACCTGCACTCGGCAAGGTCGGGTTCTACCTCACCGTGGCGCTGGCGCTGGTGGCCACGGCCTCCGGTCTGATTGCCAGCATCTTCGCCGTTTCACGCATGCTGGCAATGCTCACGGAGATGAAACTCATCCCTCACAGCCATTTCGGCATGCCCGGTGTCATCCGCGACCATACGCTTGTCTATACCGTCGTCATTGCCGGATTTCTTACCGTCTTCTTCGACCTGAGCCAGATCGCATCGCTTGGCGCGTTTTTCTATCTGGTCATGGACATCATCATCCACTGGGGCGTCTTCCGGTATTTGCGGGTCAAGATCGGTGCAAGTGGATGGATCATGCTCACGGCGATCGGCCTGGATGTCATTGTCCTGGCGACCTTCGCCTGGCTGAAATGGCAGCACGACCCCGCAATAGTGCTCAGCGCCCTCTTCGGCATGGCGCTCGTCTTCCTGTGCGAGAAGGTTTTCCTGCACCTCAATCCACCGACCGAGCATCACCGTCACGCGCACTGAACTAGATACTTGAGATATCAGGCTGGAATGCGTTGCTCTCCAGCACACTGCGATCTGACCAGTTGAATCGAAGGATGTTGTGAATGTCAAACAATGGTCAACTCAACCCTCACGACCGGGCAGAACAGTCTGCGCACGACACCGTGAAAATCTACACCTGCCCGATGCACCGCGAGATACGGCAGGAAGACCCAGGTGATTGTCCCAAATGCGGAATGCACCTCGTGCCCGAGGGCGAGGCCGATGACAGTCACAAGCATCATGGCCACGACCACGAGGAAGGCGAGGGCAACGACGATGGCACGGCAGCGACAGCAGGCCGCTACGATACCGTGCCGGCAGGCTATGCCGGTCCGGTCTACACCTGCCCAATGCATCCGGAAGTGCGCCGGACGGAGCCGGGGTCCTGTCCGATCTGCGGTATGGGGCTGGAACCGGAAAGTACGGCGATGGCCGGCGACGAACCAAATCCCGAACTCGTGGACTTCACCCGCCGGTTCTGGGTCGGCGCCGTTCTCACCCTGCCTCTTCTCGTCTTGACGATGGGGCCTATGGTGGGCCTGTCCGGCGTTCGCGATGTCTTCGGCGAGCGCGCCACGCTCTGGATCGAGCTGGTACTTGGTACGCCCGTGGTGCTCTGGTGCGGATGGCCATTCCTGCTGCGTGGCTGGGATTCGTTCCGGACGTTCAACCTGAACATGTTCTCGCTGATCGCCATGGGCGTTATGGCGGCCTGGGTCTTCAGCATTGTCGCTGTTCTGGCTCCGGGTGTTTTCCCACAAGGGTTCCGCGACGCAGAGGGGCATGTCGGCGTCTATTTCGAGGCGGCCGCCGTGATCGTGGTGCTGGTGCTTCTCGGCCAGGTCATGGAACTGCGGGCCCGGGAGGGAACCGGCAAGGCGATCCGGGCGCTGCTGGACATGGCCGCGAAGACCGCACGGGTGATCCGCTCCGACGGCAATGAGGAAGAGATCCCGCTGGACGAGGTTCAGATCGGAGACCGGCTGCGCGTGCGTCCGGGCGACAAGATACCGGTCGACGGCGTTGTGACGGACGGCCGCTCGTCGGTGGATGAAAGCATGATCACGGGCGAGCCGGTGCCGGTCGAAAAGACCGAGGGAGATCCGGTGACCGGAGCGACGATCAACGGCACCGGCGGCCTGATCATGGAAGCGAGGCGGGTCGGGGCCGACACGGTGCTCAGCCAGATCGTCGAAATGGTCGCCAAAGCGCAGCGCAGCCGCGCTCCGATCCAGAAATACGCCGACAAGGTCGCCGGCTGGTTTGTGCCGGCGGTCATCGGCGTTGCGATCCTTGCCTTTGTCGGCTGGTCGATCTGGGGACCGGCGCCAGCGCTGGCCTATGCGCTCGTTGCTGCGGTGGCCGTACTCATCATCGCCTGCCCCTGCGCGCTCGGCCTTGCGACGCCGATGTCGATCATGACCGCCACGGGCCGCGGCGCGCAGACCGGCGTCCTGATCAAGAATGCGGAGGCGCTGGAGCGCTTCGAGAAGGTCGACACGCTCATCGTCGACAAGACCGGGACGCTGACCGTCGGAAAGCCGAGGCTGGTGGCGGTCCTGCCGGAGGACGGCCACGAGGAAACCGAAGTGCTGCGCCTTGCTGCGACGCTCGAGAGAGGTTCGGAGCACCCGCTGGCGGAAGCCATTGTCGCGGGCGCAGAGGAGCGCGGCATAAAGCTCGCGGAGGCGACGGATTTCGATGCGGTCACGGGCAAGGGCGTCAAGGGAACTGTTGACGGCAAGGCCGTGGCGCTTGGCAATCTCAAGCTGGTCGAAGACCTTGGGCTTCAGGCCTCTGCGCTGACCGACAAGGCCAATGCCCGCCGCGATGAGGGCGAAACCGTGATGTTCGTCATGCTCGAAGGCGCCGTTGCCGGACTTGTCAGTGTCGCCGATCCGGTGAAGGAGACGACCCCCGAGGCGCTGAAGGCGCTGCATGAGCTCGGTTTCCGGATCATCATGGCGACCGGCGACAACGAACGCACGGCGAAGGCGGTGGCTGCAAAGCTCGGCATCGATGAAATCCGCGCCGACGTCCTGCCCGAGGACAAGGCACGGATCATCAAGGAGCTGCAGGGCGAGGGCCGAAAGGTCGCCATGGCGGGCGACGGCGTGAACGATGCCCCTGCGCTGGCGCAGGCGGATGTCGGCATCGCCATGGGCACCGGGGCGGATGTTGCCATCGAGTCGGCCGGAATTACCCTGGTGAAAGGCAATCTCGACGGCATTGTTCGTGCGCGCCGGCTCGCCCATGCCACCATGCGCAACATCCGGCAGAACCTGTTCTTCGCGCTGATATACAATGCCTCCGGCGTACCGGTCGCCGCTGGGGTGCTGTATCCGGCGTTCGGAATCCTGATCAGTCCGATGTTCGCCGCCTTCGCCATGAGCGCCTCGTCGATCTCCGTGGTCCTCAACGCGCTGCGGCTGCGCCGGGCAAAGATCTGAGCTGCGGTTCTGTCGCAAAATATGCCTGCAGCGAGTAGCGAACATTGTATTTCCCAGATCAGGCGGCAAAGTTCACGAACTGCTGAAATGGACAGACTTCTTCCCTGAACTGTCCCTCGCGGATCATGCCGGCAACCTCAATGCCAGCCAGCGTTGAGACGGCTGCTACGAACGATTTGAAACCAAGCATGGGCCGGGTCCGGCGCTTGATGAAACGGTGATCTTGCTCAACGATGTTGTTGAGGTACTTGATGCGCACTATCTCGATCGGAATTGGGCAGCCGAAGCACCGCAACATTCGATTGATCTCGTCGATCCCGGCGGTATTGGCGCCGCTCTTGTCGATCACGATTTTTCGCGGCATTCCGTTCGCTTCAAGGGCACGAGCGAAGAACTTCGTGGCAGCCGCCTTGTTTCGACGTCTGGACAGCACGAAGTCCAGCGTTTTTCCGAACCTATCGACCGCTCGATAAGGATAGACCCATTTACCCTTCACGCGAATATTGATCTCGTCCATCCGCCAGGGTCGACCCACCGGGCGTTTGCGGCGACGGGCTTCGTCGGCCACCTGGCTGGCATATTTCGTGACCCGGTTGAGCGTCGCATGATCGACCGTCACGCCGCGTTCGGCGAGGATTTCCCCAAGGTCGCGATATGATACGCCGTAGCGGACGTAGAAGAAGACAGCGAAGAGGTTCACATCCTTGGGGAAATGAGCACCGTTAAAGGTAATTGCCATCGTCACGTCTAAACATCAACGGCAAATCCATACTCCACATCGGTTCACGAAAACTTTGCGACAGATCCGCTCGCCGGACCTTTGACGCCGCTAGGCGCGGGCGCGCGCCGCAAGCCGTTCCGTTGCCAGGTGAGAACCTTGTGTTCGGGCCGGGTCGGCAGGTTCGGTTCAGCTCCGTGAGGCACTTCTGCTTGAGGCAGCACAGGTCAGAGGCCGGCAGGTGCTGTGCTTCCTGCCGGTCGACGTGAGGGAAGGGGAGGGCGGGCTTTCTATTTACGCGTATAGCCGCGTTTCAGCTTCCGTTCGATCAAATGCTCTTTACGCTGGAAAACGGCGTGGGATCCCGACGCCAATCGGCGTTGTAAGCTTTTGAATTCACATCTGCGAGGGGGCACTCGGCAGCGCCGTATTACAGGTGACATGTCGCGTCGGCCTCGCTGGCCCGGTTTGCGCACCCAGTCAAGCGCCTCGGCCGCACGCCCGATCTCCAGCAACTGAGCAGCAATCCCCAGTGAATCCTGCATGTGCTGTCGCTTTTCCGCCTCCAGTGCGACGAGCAGGTCGAGATCGCCCCGCGCTGCAGCGATGCTCTGACGCATCCCGGCCCATTCTGAGGTCATGGAGTAGGACCAGCCATCCGATTTCCGCACCATTTCGTCGGCCTGTCGTTCAGCGATGGCGTGTTTAAAATCGCGTGGTCGACAATAGCTCGATGTTAGTGTTAACTTTACGTAACTTTTTCGGGGGACTTATGCTTATTAAGCGACACGGTCTTTTTAGCCGTGACTGCGGGAATTTGCGGTCCGTTAAAAATAACGAAAAAAAGAAGATTTCGCTGACATTCTTTCGGGTAAGGAGGATTTCCGGCAGTTCCTTGCTCCTGATTGGAAACTCCGGACTGCGGTGAGACCACCGGCGGCTAGCAAGTCCCCTAGAAATCCGTTCCTCAAATTTCTGCGGGGCGGACGGGATTTCGCCAAGCGCCGTGATCAGGCTGTTCCAGCGGCTAGGATGCCCCGTAAGGCGCTTGCCCTTGAGCCGCTTGAGCCCCGTATCCTCCTGAACGCCGACATACCCGGGCTAGATGTCGTGGTCGTCGATGACTTCGACGTGGATCAGCAGCTTCTCGTGCGGCTTGTCGAAGAAGCGGATCCCGACGGGACCGCGGGCCCGGAAGTTCACAAGCTTCAGGTCATCGATGAGGCTGATGGCGACAGGGTCCTGGTTTACAAGTCGCTGAACGAAATCAGGTCGCTCGAATTAAAACTGAACGGCGGCGACGATCGCGTCACGATCGATGCGGCGTCTTTCGACGGTTTTAGCATGCCAATCATCGTCGCGGACGGTGGTTCCGACAGCGACCAGTTCACGCTCTTGGCGAATGACGACTTCGACTGGGAGGTCGGGGCCGATGGCTCGACGTTCGTGACCAACGGATCGGCCCGCCTGGTTGCGACGGGCTTCTCGACGCTATCTGGCGGAGACCAGAACGATACCTTCAGAATCCTGAACGGTGGCCCGGTCACCACCATTGCCGGAAACGCCGGCAGCGACACGATTGCATATGAAGGTGACGAGGGGACTGTCTGGACCGTTGCCGGCGACGGCGAGGGCACTGCCGTCAACACGAGCATGACTGTTGCATTTTTCGGTTTCGAATACCTGCACGGAAGCGACGACGCGGACGACAGCTTCATTCTCCTGCAAACGGGCAACCTCGATGGCGGTATTGACGGCGGGGCGGGACATTTCGACGAACTGGATGTCCAGGGGACCTATTCGAATCCGACCGCATCCTTGAGCCTGGGCGGCGTGACCGTTCTCGACCTGGACGGAATGACCTTTGCCTATTCGGGGCTGGAACCGGTCCTGATCAACGGCACGAATACACAATTGATTATCGACGGCACCGACGGCGACGATCATGTCGTGCTCGAAAATGGGGCTGTGGACGGCCAGTTCCGGATCAGGAGCGAGAACAACACCTTCGATGCCCAGATCTTCACGAATTCGGTAAAGACGGTCGTACTGGGCCTTTCGACCGGCAACGACAGTTTCACGTCGACGCTCACCTCCGCGAATGCTTTTTCCGGAAACGTCATCATCGCGGAGACAGCTAACCTTACACTGAACGACGTCACAGGGCTCGAGGGTGGACTGTCAGTCACAACGTTCTCCACGATCAACGAAGCTCCTGTCGGCGAACTCGACTATGACGGCTCCTCGATCACCATTGTTGACAGTGCCAGCATAGAGATTGGCGGAAATCTGCTCTTAAGGGTTAATGCCCACGATGTGCTTGATGCTTCTAATATTCAGGAATGGATCAGTGCGCCGATCATCCGGGGTCTGATCTCCGTCGGCGACAACGCGGCGATTTCCGCCGGCGACGTCGCGATGGAAGTTATCGTGACGAACGAGCGAGAAGTCTATATCAGCGTCGACTCCCTCGCGCTGATGAACCTGGCGCTCGAAGATGCGGTCGTGGCGACGGCCTCGGATTGGGGCACGGCGACACTGACGGAATCGACGGATGCGCAAGGCAACCGCATCGGTATCCTGGAGCGCAAACCTCTGTCGCAAGGGGACCTCGGATTCACGGGCGAGGGCTTCGCGGCCGGTCAGGATCTCGGCATCGTCGGAACGGATGCGGACCTCAACGAAAGCTACCGCATCACCGATGTGACGGCGCGGAAGATCACCTTCGTGCTGGCTGACGGGCAGGATCTGCCGCCGGCCTCGATTTCCGAATTCAACACGCAGCTTCGCGGGTACGAGTTCACGCGTATCAGCGGCACAGATGCCATCGAATTCGCTATTACGGGCGAATATGACAGTGATGGCAATCTCATCCCGTCGACCGTGCGGTCCGTGATTGCGCGCACTGTGCCGACCGAAGGCGCGGATGCTTCCTTCGATATCGCCGTTTCCGGTGTCGATACCCTGACCTTCGGTACTAACCCGGACGGCGATGAAACCATCACCCGGAACAAGGGGAACTGGAAGGATGACGGCTTCGACGCCGGCCAGACGATCGTCCTGACCAATGCGGGTGCCAAGAACGGCCAGTATGTCGTCGCAAAGGTGGCCGGCGGCGTCATGACTCTCGCAGCCGGAGAGCAGCTTGCCGATCATGAGACGCTGGATGCAGGTTCCGGTGTGAAGATCTTCGGGCATGTGCTCGGCAGCTTCATCGATGACGGCTTCCTGGCCGGTGACCGCATCGTCGTCGAAAATTCCGCCGACAACGACGGCAACTATGTCATCGAGGAAGTGCGCGACAAGATTCTGATCCTCGGACCGAACGAAAAGATCTACGGTGAAACGGTCAACCGCGCGGCGCCCGACGCGCCGGATCTGGTAATCCAGAAAGTCAAGGAAGACACCGCCCTTGAAAATCTGCCTCTTGTGCTTCTGGACAGGAACGGCAATCCGATAGAAGCGGAAAACGGGCAGCCTCTAACGTTTACACAGGGCGAACTGGAAGCCGCCTATGCCAACCAGCAGTTCAGCGAGGGCGGCGGCTCCATCTCGGGCGAGGATATTGTCGCCTTTCTTGCCGACAATCCGATCCTCGATGTGCTGACCGGTTTCGGCTTGCGGATCATTGCAAGCGACGTATCGGGCAAGGTGGAGATCGGAACGGGGACGACGATCACCGCGACCGGTGATGTCACGCTCACTTCGCAGGTCTCCGCCAGCGTCGACGCGTCGACGCCGAGCGTGGTCGCCGGGGTCAGCATCGCGGTTTCCAAAGTCCTGTCCGAAGTCACCATTGCCAACGGTGTCGATATCGACGCAGGCGGCGAGGTGACCATCAGTGCAACTACGGAGCACAGCGCGACGGCAGGCGCAAGCGTCACGTCCGGCGCGATCGTCAATCCGGCGCAAAGGTTGTTGACGTCTGCCCTGGGCGACACCTACGACCGGCGAGTCGGGGGAGGCGACCCGACAAACGGAACCGCATTCGGCACCGTTCTCGGAAACCTTCCGCCGGTCACGGGATATATCCGAATTCCAGGTCCGGCATTTGCCGTAGCGGTCGGTGTCTTCGATACCGACGCGAAAGTCATGATCGGGAACGGATCGATCATCGGCGGCGGCATTTCGATCCTGGCTGAAAACAAGTCGAGTTACGACGTCAACGCCAGTGCGACCATCTTCCAGCCCGGGGGCAATCAGGGGTTCGGTATCGCAGTTGCGGTCAGTGTTTCCCAGTCAGACGCCTTCGCCGACATTGCTTCCGATCTCGTGACCCGCACCGGTAGCGGCGGCGACGTCTCGGTCGTGGCGAAGAGTATCACTAAGAAGAACTCGGTCAATTCCTCCGCCTGGGTCCGTGAAGTCATGCAACCGGGCGGCGAAGTCTTCAAATTCTTCTCCGCTTTCCCCGGCTTTTTCCGGGATACCGCGGGGTCTGTCCAGAACAACCTGCAACAGCAGACAGCCATCAACGATCTCACCAACTCCAACCCGGGCGAACTCGAGATTGCCGCGGGAATCTCCGTTCTTGTCAGCCGCAACGATGCGACCGTCATCATTCGCAGCGCGAAAGACGCGAATGGTGAGGGAGGGATCGATGCGGATGGAAGTGTGACAATCCACAGTGAGGCGGAAGAAAATCCGTTTGTCGGAGCCGCCGGTACTGCGGAGTCAGGTGGCGAAATAGCCATCGGTGGCGGCATTGCCTATGCCGAATACAACAATCACGCCAAGACCGAGGTTGTCGCGGGCGCTGACATTTCGGCCCCAGGCGCCGTCTCACTGACGTCAAAGGCGAACATTCCCGACCAGGTCACAATCGACGACACGTTCTACAACAACTTCATCGAAGCGAAGGACGACTATGACGACCGCATCGAGGAGATCGACGACGATCAGACCCTGACGGAGGAGGAGAAGGCAGAGCAGAGAGATCAGGCGCTTCTTGAGTACAATCAGACCATGGCGTCAGCTGTCGCGGATGCCGTGAAACTGCCCTTCAGCCTGGTTGCCAACCGGAGATGGACGGCCGGCGGCGTCGAAGGCCTCCTGTTGACGTCCTATGTCAATACGGGAGCGGGCGGAGCCTATTCAAGCAACAACCCCAACGACAGGGTTACCGTCCTCGACGACAACGGAAGGGCAACCTACAATTCCATCGGCCAGGTTCAGACACGGCCCGCCGATCAGGCGACACAGTCGGCCGAACTGGCGATTGCCGGCAATCTGAACATTCTGAACATCGATAATCATTCGAAAGTTCTGATCGGCAAGGACGTTACGGTGGACGCCGGAACGGATCTGACAGCCAAGAGCGAGGCGATCTTCAAGAGCGTCAACGTCACTGGACTCACAAGTCTCTGGGATATTTTCTGGTCTGCCGCTTCCCGCATCACCGACAGGTTCGATGACGGTGCTTCCGTTTCCGGGTCGGAAGGCGGGTTCGGTGGCAGCATCGGCATCAGGGTCTTCGACAGCCTCGCCCGCACGCGTGTCGACGCGGACGGTTCGCTGACGGCGACGACCGGATCCGTCAAACTCCTAGCCAACACGGAGGAGTTGCACGTCAACATCCAGGAAATCGGCTCCGATGGCGGTGACGTGGGTCTGTCGGGAAGTTTCTCGATCGATGTCGATACCGTCACGACCGAGGTACTGGTCGACGAGTCGGTCAGGATTACGGCGGGCGACGCCGTTGTCATAGATGCCACAAGCAAGCTGACCCAGGTCAACATCACCCTTGCTGGGAGCGAAACCTCGGGCGGCGTGGCCATCGGTGCGGCATTCGGCGCGACTGTCAATCTGTCG
Organism: Roseibium salinum; assembly: GCF_026240905.1. Classification (NCBI taxonomy): domain Bacteria; kingdom Pseudomonadati; phylum Pseudomonadota; class Alphaproteobacteria; order Hyphomicrobiales; family Stappiaceae; genus Roseibium; species Roseibium salinum. Next base: position 158,904 of record NZ_JAPEVI010000001.1, on the reverse strand, counting down.
ACTACAAAGGCAGAAATCTCCGATCTCGACGGATCGACCGGACTGGTCGATGGCGAAACCTATAATGCCGAAGCGGCGCTGGACGACACGAAGAGCAGGATCCAGGCGGGAGGCGCGGTCACCGTCGACGCGGACCGGGAAGAATACACCTACCAGTTCGCATTCGCGGGCTCCTCCAAGAAAGAGAGCGATTCCGACGAATCCTCACCGAACCCGATGGACAACACCCTGTCGAACAACTTTACAGGCAACTCCCCTGTGAACATGTTCAACGGGACCGGGAGCGGGGCAAACGCGCCGGCTACGCCGCCGAGCGGTGGATCGCCGAGTTCGGCTACCGACGCATCCCGCAGCGGAGATGGGTTTGCGGCGGCCGGTTCCGGACTGCTGGATTATTCCAAGGCAACGGTCAGCGCGCTGGTCGGCGTCGGAGCCTCCATCACAGCCGGCGGCGCTGTCAAGGAAAGAGCGGCATACAAGCGCAATCTTGCCATTGTGACAGGTGGCGGCGCGATCAATCTTTCCAGTGAGGAAGATTCCCTGACACTGGCGGGCGGGCTCTCCATCGGGATCGCCGAGCGGGACGTCGATGCGATCGTCAACGGAGCCGTGATCCACTCGGACGGCCTGGATATCAACGCGAAGCGCGAGGAAGTGGCGGTTGCCATTTCCGCCGGAGTTGGCGCGGCCGCGCGCTCGGACGTGGCGGTTGCCGGGTCCGTGGACGTCAATGTCTACACCGACAACATCCACGCCAAACTGTCCGACTCCTATGTCCGCTCGACAGGCGACGTGATCGTCGGTGCCAAATCGGACATGGTCCTCGTGAGCATTGCGGGGGCTGTCGGCGTATCGGCCGAAGGTACCGGCGCCGCCGCGTCCTTCGGGGTTTCGAGCACCGTTGATGAAATCCATGCCTACGTCGACAATTCCGACGTGCGGGCGGACGGGAATTTCCGTGTCGATGCGGTCGGAAACCACACCGTGGTTTCCGTGACGGCGAGTGTTGGCGTCGGGCTCCTTAAGAGCGCCGTCGCCGGTCAGTTTTCACTGCATCTGGTGAAGAAGGATGTCGACGCGCGCGTTGGCGACGGTTCACTTGTCGTTGCCGGCAATAACGCCGCCATCATCGCCGACGACCTGGTGACTCTCGTGACCGTGACCGGCGGTGCCGTCGTCGGCAACAACAACGCGGTCGGGGTCAGCGTATCGAGCACGAATATCTACGGGCGCACGGTCAAGGCGCACATCGACGACGGCGCCAGCGTGACGGCCCAGAGCCTCGGCGATGCGCTCGGCATCGATCTCGACGGTAACACCGACAACGGCGCCGAACTTTCCGTCAACGGTCTCGCGGTCCATGCCAAGGCGGATGATGACATCATCAACGTCGTCATGGGGGCGGCCGTCTCCGGAAAATTTGCCGGTCAGGGCTCGGTATTGATCGATACCAACAACACCACGGTCAAGGCGTCCGTAGGGTCTGCCTCCGGCACGTCCTCCAAGCTCGCTGTGGCGAATGCGCTGAACGGCGGCGACGTTTCCATCGGCGCAGATTACGATCTTGTCAATGTGGCGGTTGTCGGCGCGCTGTCCGCCTCGCTGTCATCCGCTGCCATCGGTGCATCCGTGCACGTTTCCGTCCACACCCGTGATGTGCGGGCGGAAATCGGCAATCATGCCGATGTTTTCGCCAGCGGCGATGTGATCGTATCAGCCACTTCGGATACGATCCTGAGGTCGATCGTCTTCGCGGGCGCGGGCACGGTCGGATCCACGGCCTTCGGCGGTGCAATCACGGTTCCGATCCAGACCGACAAGACGATCGCCGAAGTCATGGCCGACAGCTCGGTCAATGCCGGTGGCGACATCGTTGTCAGTGCCCGTCACAATCTTCGCACGACAATCCTGGATGCAGCCGTGGGCATCTCCGGTCAGGCTGCCGGCACAGCCTCCATCGCAATCATCGTCCAGACATCGGACGTCAAGGCGAAGATCGGCGAGAGGGCGCAACTGACCGCGACCGATACGGTGCTGATAGAGGCCGTCGGGACGGCACAGATGCAGTCGCTCGATGGCGGTGTGGCAGTCGGAAGCAGTGCGGGCGTCGGCGGCAGCGGATTCCTGCTCGTCAGGAACGATACGGTCAAGGCGCTGGTCGGCGCAGGCGCCGTGGTCACCGGCAAGGCCTCCGGCGGCGATGGCCGCAAGCGCACCAACCAGTGGGGAATGGAGGAAGAGGATCCCGTCAGCGGCGTCGCCATTCTGGCCGAATCCCGTGAAGCGCTGGTCGGCGTTGCGGTTCAGGGCAGCGTGAGCACCAGCAGTTTTGCCTTTGCCGGTTCGCTTCCGGTGACCGTGATCAACGAAACGACGGTCGCCAAGATCGACAAGGACGCGTCGATCAATACGGAAGGGGAAGAGGGAGATCCGCAGGACCTGCGCCTGCGCGCTGTCGATGACACTCTAATCGTCAATGTCGCCGGAAATCTGGCCGTCGGCAGCGGTGCCGCGGTTGGCATCGGGGCCGACATTGCTGCGATAACGAAAAAAACCAAGGCGATCATCAAAGACGCCTCCGTGGTCGCGCCGGACCCAGATACGGGCTTGAGGCCGGATGATGCACCCGGGATTTTCGCCAAGCGCAACATCATCATCGAGGCCGATGCCAACGACAAGCTCGTCTCGGTGGTCATCGGCGTTTCCGCGTCCGGCACGGCTGCGATCGGCATCAATGCGAATATTTATGTCCTGACGGCGACCACGAAGTCGGTAATCGGGGATAATGCCTACGTATTCGCCAACGGTTCCATCGTGGTGGATGCGGCCCATTATACCGATGCCGACCTGATCGTGCTTTCCGCCGCAGGCGGTGGCGCCGCTGCCGTAAATGGCGGCGTGGGCGTTGCGGTGTTCAACAAGACCGTGCGGGCGAAAATCGAGGAAGGCGCGATTGTGACCGCCCTCGGAGAGGGAGACGGGCTCAAGAACATTCGCAACGGTACCATCGAAAGCAGTCTCACGAGCGCCGACAGCATCTCTCAACCCGGACTTGGCAACGGCGGAATCAGTCCGGGATTCGGGCTGTCCGATGTGAGCGACGGCTCGATCGATTTCGGCCTGAAGGACATCAGCGACCTTGATACTGACGATCAGACCGAAGGCCGCAAGCTGTTCGAAGGCAAGGACTACGGGGCACGCCGTATCGGCGAGAACGAGGAATTCCACGGACTGTCGGTAACGGCGACGAACGTCGACGACATTACCGCGGTCGGCGGCGCCATCAGCGGCGGCGGCACAGCCGCGGTCGGGGGCAGCGTCGTTGTGACCGTCGTGACGTCCTCGGCGAAGGCACTCGTGAAAAGCGGCGCGCAGATCAACACGATCGACCGGGAAAACGCCGATGGCCGCCAGTCGGTACAAATCGCGGCGGGCAACGTCTTTGACAATCTCGGAATCGTTCTTGCCGGCGGCGGATCCGGTGGAGTCGCGATCATGCCGATCGCCCATTTTGCCTTCGCAAATCTGACGACAACGGCAAAAATCGACAGCGCACGCGTGAATGCGGAACGCAATATCGTCGTGCGGGCCGATGCCCGCGAGGACGTCCAGTCGCTCGAGCTGCTCATCGCGGGGTCTCCTTATGCTTCGGTTGCACCGGCCATCAGCGTCGTCGACGTTACCAGTGACACCCAGGCCAAGATCGTTGGAGCCTCTGTTGTAGACAGTGCCGGCAACGTCGAGGTGCGCGCGAACGACAGCACGGAAGTAGACACACTTGGCATTGCCCTTGCGGGCGGCGCCGGGGCCCTCGGTGCAGTCTTCACCGGCGCCAGCGTCGACAAGTCGACGGAGGCAATCATCGGGGATGGAGCGACCGTCTCCGCGCGTGCCAACGGCGAGGCGATGACGGTTCTTTCCGGGGAGGGCGTCGAGGCAAGCGACACGGAAGCCCAGAAGGGGCTGGCCGTGGAGGCCAGGAGTTCGGAAACGATGAACCTGGTTGCCTTCGGTGCCGCTGGCGGCGGACTGGCGATCGGCGGTTCGATGATGGTGCAATACATCGATTCCGACACGTTCGCGCGGATCGAGGATGGCGCGATCATCAATCCGAATGCCGCCCCCGGCCTCGAAGTCGGCGACGAGCAGAGCGTCAGCGTCAATGCGCGCAATGCCGTTGATCTGTTCGTGGTCGGCGGCGGTGTTGCCGTTGGCGGCGTCGCGGGCGCTGCCGGTGTGACGATCACCGACCTGCACAACGACACGACCGCAATGCTCGGCGGAAATGTTTCCGCGCGCGACAAGGTTTCGGTTGCAGCGCTGTCCGAGCAGGCCATCGAAGGTACGGTCTTCTCCGGTGCCGCCGGTGCGGGTGGGCTTGCGGCTGCCGTGGGTGTCTTCTCACTCGGAGGAGACCTTGAATTCTCCTATAGCTATACGCGTGAAGATCCGAACTCCTCATCCTCAGGGCGCCAGCAGCACACGTCCACGCCCTTTGCGCCGGGAACCGATCCCCAGAACGATACGCAGACCCTTGTCAACAACACGCTGGACGGCCTGTTGATCAATCTCGCAGGGTCCGGTGAGGGGACGCCTGGCGGAGAGGCCGTCGGAGACGCAAACGCCACCGTTTCGCAGAACAGCGGTGCCGGTGCACCTCCCCCGCCATCCGCAGAAACCGATACGGTCGCCGACGGGACAACGGCGCTGATAAGCGCAGGCTCCGTGGTAAAGGCCGGAGGGGCGATCGATATCGACGCCAGACAGGACGTCGATTTCAATGTGATCGCCGGCGGAACGGCAGTCGGTCTCATCGGCGCCAGCGGCGGCATTGCCGTCGTCAGCGTCGACAATGATGTCACCGCCCGCATCGGCGACGTTAGTATCCTGAGCGCTGGTGGCGATATCTCGCTGACAGCGGTAAGCGACCAGACGTTCGAATTGACGAGTTTCGCCGGGTCAGGCGCCTTGCTTGCAGCCCTGTCAGCAGGCGTCGCCCACGTAACCGATACGAGCTCGACCCGCGCACTCATCGACGACGGTGTTCATATCCTGACCGCCAACGAAATTTTCGTCACGGCGGACAGCAAGATCAGCCTTTACGGAGAATCCATCGGTATTTCTCTGGCCGCTGGTGTCGCCGGTTCGGCTGCGGTGACCCATCTGAAGTCGAGCGGAGAAACGGAGGCTTCGGCCGGAGAAAATGTCATCATCGGAACGAAGGCGGCCGAACTAGCGGAAGGTGAAGCGGCCTCCGTTGGAAGCCTTGTGCTGAAGGCAAAGTCGCAGCTCTTCATCAACGATCCGCTGAACGGCGGCACGGGCGCGGGCACCGGCGTCATGGCGATCGGCGGATCCGTCGGCATTCTGGCCGGGACGGCCGGCGTCGCGGAAGCGTACGACCTTCGCTCTACCGAGGCGTTCATCGGCGCAGGAAGCTACGTGACCGTTCGCGAGAAAGTCGAGGTCGTGGCGGACTCCAGTTCCGACATCTCCGTGCGGGCTCAGGGCGGTGCGGGTGGTCTTGTGGCCGTCGGCGTCATGATCGGCAAGGCGGTCGTGGAAAGCAGCACGTCTGCGGAAATACGCGGGTCCAAACTCAAACGCACCCGTATCGCGGCCCTGGGCACGGAGGACGTCGCCGGGACGGTCAAGGTTTCGTCCACCGCGAAAGCCAACGTCTTTGCCGAAACGATTACCGGAAGCGTCGGAATTCTGGGGGGCGCGGGTCGTCCTCGGAAGCCTATGTGACGGCAAAAAGTCACGCGGGGATCGACGAAAATACGGGTATCTATGCGGGCGGCGAGATTATCGTCAAAGGTGCGGGCACGTCGGAGGCCGACACCCTGGCCAAGGCAGGCGGTCTCGGGCTCGTCGATGTCGGCTATACATATGCGATCACCCGGATCAATCCGGATCCCGCGTTTTCTTTCGACTTTTCGGATTTCGATGTCGAGACCGATCAGATCACGTCGGAAGGGCACGAATTCCAGACCGGCACGGAAGTCGAATTCACGCCATTCGGGAAGCCGGAGAAAACCTACTTCATCATTCGCGTGGATGACGACACGTTCAAGCTCGCCGCAACGAAAGACGATGCCCTCAATGATGTCGCGATTGACTTCGTGCATCCGAGCACTGACTCCGTCCTGATTGCGGTTGCCGGAGACACGGACAATTCCTTCGGACTTGTCACGCTCTCGCCGGCGGAAACTCCGCTGGTCACCGCCACCGTCGGATCCGGGTCGGATCTTACGGCAGGCGAGAACATCGAGATCGGCACGGTTCTCAGCAACACAGCTCAACCCTACGATCCGTCAATCGCGGAAGTGAATACCAATACCGATACTATCCGTCTCAATCAGCAGACGGGCCTGAGCACGGGAGACGCGGTTTCCTTCAAGGAAGTCGAGGGACTGATTGGCGTCGACACTGCTCGCAATTACAACGTCATCTCGACCGGCAACGACACGCTGCAACTCGGTAAGTCTTTCAATACCGGCTTTGTCGACATCAGGGCGCAGGAACAGGCCATCATCGACGCCGAGCTGACCGGCGGAACCGCCGGATCGACGGCAGGGATCGACCCCGTGCTCGACCTGATCGATTTCGGTGGCGACCACGGCTTCCAGACCGGCGACAAGGTTCGCTTCATCGGCGAAACCGGCCAGACCAAGTCTTTCACTCTTCTTCGGCCGGAGATCGCCGAACTGGCATTCTCGGCATCGGACATCGATGTGGATGCCGAGACGATCACCATCACCGGGCACGGGCTTGAAACCGGAAAGCTGGTTCGCTTTACCCCAGACGGCAGCACGGAGAGCGACTTCTACACGATCTGGATCGACGCCAATACAATCGCACTTGCGGCATCACGGATCGATGCCTGGAATGGGACCAGGGTCGGTTTCGAAGTAGCTGTACTTGGCGAGGATGCGGTCAGGGTCGAGGGCACGAAAGGCGATGGGGCAACGGCTTTCCAGCTTGTGCATGTCGTTCAGTATATTGCGGATACTGTTTTCGAGATCGCCAACCACGGTCTGGAAACGGGCGACCAGATCAGCTGGCGTCTGGCGGAAGACGGTGCGCCCCGGCAATTGCTTTACGTCGGCAAGGTCGATGACAACCACATCAGCCTCTACAACACCAGGGAAGCAGCTGAAACCGGCGATTCCAGCGAGTTGGTGACGCTCGATATCGAGCGCACCTTCGAACTCTCGACGCCGGAACCGCAGAGGGTGACCGTTGCGGCGTCCGCGTTTGACATCAACAGCGAAACGATCACGATATTCGACCCTGGCCTGCAGACCGGTCAGAAGGTGCTGTTCGAAGCAGACGGCGGTCCGGTAACAACACTGTTCGTGATCCGGGTAGGTGACAACACCATCGCGCTTGCTTCCTCCGTCGAGAACGCGGAAAACGATGTCAGGATTGGTTTCCGTCACCCGCCTGTGCCGGGTGGGACCGACGACAATGTCGACAACTCCCTGATCAAGATTGACGGCAGCCCGATGGAGGGGGCGTCAACGTTCTTCATCACCCGCGTTGCGCCCGAAGTTCCCACAACGGTAACGGTGAACGCAGACGATTTCGAAAACGGCCACATCACGATCACAGACCACAATCTTTTCCAGGGCGATGCCCTGTTGTGGAGGCTCGAGGGCGAGACGTCTGCAAATCTCTATTTCGTCAACGTGATCGATGCCGATACCATTTCGTTGTCGCAAACCGCGGACGGCCGGACGCCGGCGTCGCTGTTCGCCGGAGAAAAGTTCGCCTACGAATACAATCTGTCGCCGAATTCAGCTCTGGATCCGAGCATCGTCTACACCGTTGAAGTCATTGATTCCCAACGCATCAAGCTTCGCACCGATGATATCGTCAAGCTGGAACAGTCCTTCCAGTCCGTGGACGCCGTTTCCGGCGGGGCGATCAACATAGACGGCCATGGTTTCGAGGATGGTGATGCCGTCACCTACATCGGGCCGGAGAGCTACCAGGTTTCGCGCGATGCCGTGGACCTCTGGTTTGAATTTGAAGACGGCGAGATTGTCCTGGCCGAAAATCCCATCGGCAATCTTATCGCCCTGGCCTCCGAGACGTCTCTGAATGGTACTCGACTGACCTACCTGGCAAGCAGCACGTCTACCGTCGAGTTCGACTCGAACCAGGTGCTGGCGGTGGAAGAAGACAACCCGTTCATTGTTACCGACTCCATCAACGAGGACATTATCCAGATTACCGGGCACGGCTTCATTACCGGGACGGCACTCACATATCATGCTGGCACCACGCCGATCGGCGGACTTGTAGATGGCGAAACCTATTACGTTGTGGTCGCCACGCAGGATAAATTCTGGCTGGCAGCTTCCCGCGAAGATGCGTTTGAGTATGTGAACACGGTAGCTTTATTTCGCGATGCCAGGCTGACTCTTGATCTGGCGGACCCGGGCGAGGGGACGCACAGCTTCACCTACGCAAACACCATATCCGGCCTTCTGGATGGCGCTACCTATACGGTTTCGAGTAGCCCGGTCGACATCGACACGGATGCCGGTACAAAGGAAATCGAACTCTATCAGCTTAAACTCAACGGCCAGACCGTGGAAATCAGCCGCGACGGGATGATCGACAGTGAGTTCCACAACTTCTACCGGGACGGTGACTTCCCGATCCGTGAACTCGAGAACGGCCGGACTTATTATGTCCAGAAGGTCGATGACGACAGCTTCCGGCTCCTGGAAGCACCGGACGCCACGGATTACATCCACCTGTCCGACCCCGAATACGACGGATCGCAAACCATTGCGCGTCTCGGCATCGACTTCCAGAGCACAGGCTCGAGCATCGGTAAACTCGTCATCGATCTGAGCGTCGATCCAAACAACACCGACCTGCCGACGCTGCATGGAACCTACCTGCCCCCGAATATCTATGTTCCCCTGGAAGACATCGCCAGCTTTGCCGGCGATGGCCAGAGTTCGGCGGAGACGCAGGGCTTCGGCCTCTCTGTGGCAGGCAGCAATGCCAACAGATCCGACCTTCTCTTTAACTCGACGGTCATCACATCCATCGCGGATGCGTCGCTGACCACAACCGGTCCGGGACATATCAAGCTTTACAGTGACGTGAGCACCGCCGGCTTCACCTACAGCTCAACCTTTGCGATCAACCTTCTGGGAGGCAGCAAGGAATCCAAGTCCTATGTCGATGTCAACGGCACAACGCGCGTGGAGGTCGGCGAGGGGGCGGTGATCACCGCCGGTGGCGACATCCTGCTTGAGACACACAGCAAGCATGACTGGCACGCGAACGGGCGTTCCGAGGGTGGCGGCTTCATCGACTTTGCCTTCACCTACAGCCAGTCCTTCGTGGACGAGGAGAACCTCATCGCGATCGGCGCGGACGCAAAACTCGTTGCTGACGGCACGATCGCGACGGATGCCGTCAGTACCGGTGTCGGCAAGGCGGAAGCCTTTGTCAGTAATGGCGGATTCGGCGCCGGAGCTTCGTCCCAGCGCGGTGGAGGCGAAGGGGAAGACGGCGCCCGCTATACGCTCGATACGCGCGTTACCATCGGTGAAAATGCAGTTCTGGACGCAAATGTACTTGATCTTCAGGCTGCCGTGGAAAACGTGGAACTGACCGCGGATTCCACTGTGATCACCGGCGGTGCTGCAACGGACGGCGACGTGAATGCCCATGCCATTCTCAAGGCTACAACGGTTATCGAAATCGCGGCCAACGCCGTGCTCACCGGCAATTATGGCGTGCTGATCCGTGCGGAAAACCGCGACAACAAGGCGACGGCCATTGCAAGGGGAACGAACCGGGCCCTCTTCGGTGATACGGATATTGCCGCGAATGCGACGCTCAACCTCCAGGCTAATGTGACCGGTGCAGAAGGCGCCATCATAATTGCAGGCCCCGGAACAGATACGTTCGGTCCGGCGGGAGAATATGCGCTCCTCGTGGAAGCCAACAGCTATGGCGGGGAGACGTCAGCCACCCCGCACGCGGCACGCGGTGCCATCGACTGGGGCGAAAACTACATCGCCAGTGTCCGCAATTACACAGACACCATCAGCTGGGATTCCGACGTCTTTGTTCACGCCGGAGCAACGCCGCTTCTGATCATCGACGAAAACGGCAATATCGAGCAAGCCGTGAATGTCACGGCCGATATCGACGACGACGAAATCATCGTGCACGATATCGCGCCCGACCAGTACGGCCGTGTGCGCTTCGATACCTTTGCGCAGACGGATGCGACGATCGATACACAGTCCATCGGCGGGAGCAACGGCACGTTCTACCTGCTCGACACCTTCTCCTCGGTCATCATCGAGAACCGGTCGGCAAAAGACATCGTCATCCGCAACATCGACGTCCAGGCCGATTTTGAGAAAAAGGAACCTGATGTCATCATTGACACCACTTTCGGCTCCAACACGCTCCAATTCGCGGTAGGGGAAGCCTCCCTGCCGACCTACGTGCAGATCAGCAACACGCAGGACACAGCGATCACGTTCGAAGGCACGATCAACAATGCCCGTGGTGAAACGCGTATCTTCAACGCACTCGGCGATATCCTTTCGGCGGGCAAGCGCGGATCGACGACAAGCACCTTCGATCCGATCGGCGAAAACGGCGCCCTTTTAGAGGTTGTCCGCACACCGCTGATCATCACGAACGAACTGGATATGGACGCACCGGCCGGGCGGATCGGGGCCGATGGGGCCGCGATCAATGTCGACCTTGTCAGTCTGGTCAACCTCGACCCGAATGACCCTGTGAACCCGGCATCGGCAGCCTACGATCCGGCGGAAATCACAGTTGATGGCGCGGAAGATGTCTTCCTGGACCTGAAGGCCCGAGACAGGATCTTTACGCCCGAAAGCCTCGCGACATCTCCCCTGACACAGGTGATCGATCATATCCACGCAGGTGGAGACGTCGATCTGGTCCTGCAAGTGGCAGAGCGGGAGCGGTTCAAGCCGGCAAGCGGATTTGTCCTTGTACGCGCGGAGGATGAAGGAACCAAGGACGCCGCGCTTAGTGGCTACGTGGAGGCCCATTACCGGGACGATCTGATGCTTACCAAGCCGGACGGCATCGTCTACGGCGACACGTTCGACAGCAAAAACAAGGTCACGACCACTTATCGTATCGAGGAGGATGCTGGTTCCGGACTGCCCGGCATCGTTTCTGGCGGAAACGTCAGAATTTTCGAAGATGAACCGCTCGGATCTGCGTCAGCTGCCCGAGTGAACGTCTACGGTGCTATCGATGCCGGTGCAGATGGCGTGCTGGATGCCCTGGCAAGCGGCTACGTCAGACTTGTCGAATTCCAGGAAGACATGAACATCGGCCGGGTCGAATCCCGATACAACAACGTCCTCCTTGGAGCAATCAACGGCGACATCCTGGATGCTTTCGAGGACGAGGAAGCAGACGTTCTCGGCGCCTTCGTCCAGCTCAATGCTCTCCAGGGACAGATCGGGAATGCGGGCGAGAGCGATGGAGCGTGGCGTTCGGTCGATGTGAATTCCACTCTCAATGGAACGGGAGGCCTGACGGCGGGCGCGCTCGGCGACATTTTCCTCATCGAAACCACGGGTGACATGAATGTCGTGGAAATCGTTTCGGACGCAGGCAATGTACGCCTCGAAGCTTATGACGGCGGCATTCTCGACACATTCGACGAAGACGAGTTCGAAACCGACGTTATCGGCAGAAGCATCGATCTGATCGCCGTCGAAGGCGCCATCGGCGTTTCCGGAAACGACCTCGAAATCGACTCCGCGAAGGAACCTGACGGCCGGCTATTCGCCAGCTCCGGCGGCGATATCTATCTGCTTGAGACGTCGGACAGCCTGCATTTGCTGCGTGCGGCGTCAAGCGGCGGCGATGTCCGGCTCAGGACCTTCGATACCGCCTTTGCTCCGGCGATGGAAGGTCAGTTCCCGTATCTCGAAAACATCGGCGAGAGCCTCATTTTCCTCGAAAACGGCACAACGCTGATCGGCGACGCCTACGACCGCGCGGTCGTATCGGCTGCGGGCGCCGTGACACTGGAAATCGGTGACGATGTCACGATGCGGTCGAACAGCCTTATCGAGGCGGGAAGCTCCGTTGTCATTCGCGGCGATTTCTTCCGGATCGGAGAAAATATCCGCGATGCCGATTCGGACTACGGCACGCGCATGTGGCTCACCGGCGAGATCAGGCCCATCGGCGACTATCAGGGATATTCGGCCAGAATTTACGGTGGCGGCGATGCCGACAGCTTTACGCTGACCGATCTTTTCCTGGGCGGCTCCACTCATGTCTACGGCGGCGGAAACGAGGACGCCTTCCTTGTGACCGGTCTCCACTCGATGAGTGATCCGCTCAAGAGCAATCCGGATGGCACGGAAACCGGCTATGCATTGACGATGGATGGTGAAGCCGGATCGGATGCCTATGTCATCCGCACGTCCGGATCGCAGGCAATGGATGGCAACGGCGGCTATCGCGACTACGTCATTAACGTTCTCGACACCGGGACAGAAGACAGCGGCAGCGACACGCTCGACATCTTCGGCAGCAACCCGTCGATCGATCATTCGGGCGACGACATCTTCCTGATGCGCAAGCTGAACCATATCCCGGGTGAGCCGGGAGCGGTCGATCCGGGAATGGTCGCGCTGCTCCACGGTACGCTCGAGCAAGCCCGCACGGCCAGCAGCGACCTGGCGGACCGTCCGCAGGAAGTCGAACGCATCAACTATGACAGCAACATAAACGGACGGCTGTCCGTTTTCGGTCTCGGTGGCAACGACTACTTCGCCAGCGACGACACCTCCGCCATCATGACGCTCGACGGCGGCGAAGGAAACGACGGATTCCAGATCGGGCAGCTCTTCGGCTCCAAACGCACGACCCTTGGGGCCAATCTCGGGCCGGCGGACATCTTCGCCACGCTGTCGACGACGGCCGGTGAACTCAGCCGCGGTATCAGCCTCCCGATGGTCGCCGTCGGCGGGTCCGGCAACGACAGCTTCACCGTCTACGGAAATCAGGCCGCGCTACGCCTCGAGGGCAGTTCGGGCAACGACATCTTCACGGTCCGCGGCTTCGCACTTGCCGGCGGCTCGGAAGAATTCAGCACGGCGGCGGCCTCCGAGTTGCTGGCCGGGGCAGGAGACGACCTGGTCAGCTACAATGTCAACGCACCGCTTTCGATCGACGGCGGTGAAGGATTCGACAAGGTCGTGGTTCTCGGCACCGAATTCGACGATGCCTTCACCATCACCAAAGAGGGCATTTTCGGCGTCGGACTCAACGTCGCCCTGAGCGGAAACGAAGAAGTACGGGAGATCGACGGTCTCGAGGGCGACGATACTTTCTTCGTGCTGTCGACACCCCATGGCATCAACACGAGGATTATCGGCGGTCTCGGCAACGACACCATCAATGTGGGATCCGACGTGACCGAATCGGTTGTCTCACGCGATCTGAACGGCGTCAGCGGTATCATCGCCCATGAAGTGGAAAATGCGGAAGGGACCAATTACGAGTCCGCGCTGCTTGCCGGCCTGTCTCCCGTTATCGCGGCTTCCGGCGGCGATCAGTCTCCGGTTCTCATCGAACAGAGTTCCGGCGAAACCATTGTCGGCGAAGATGGCACCCTCGACAGCTACACGGTCCGCTTGGCCAGGGCTCCGGAGCCCGGTGAGATCGTCTATGTCCGCATTTCGGCCGCCCGTGCCTATCAGGACGAGGAAGGCAGCGAAACGATCTGGCTCTCCGATGGCGGGGCAGGGTTCGAGCGTACGGTCGATGTCGATGGTATCAGCATGCTTCGGCCGAACCGCGATCTCGTTCTGGCATTCGACGCCACCAACTGGGACGAGGCACGCACCATTCGCGTGATGGGCGTCGACGACGACGCCGAGGAAGGCAACCGCGTCGTCATGATCAGCCATTCCGTCGTCGGCGTCGATGCGTATTTCAACGGAGCTGATGTCGACAATGTGGCTGTCACGATCGTTGACAATGACCGGGCCGATCTGGTCGTCACTGAACTGGGAGCGGATGGACAGGCGGACGGCGAGACCCGTGTCCTCGAAGGTTCCACTGATACCGCAGTGACGGACACCTATGCTCTGGCACTCAGCAAGGCTCCGGATGCAGGTGAGACCGTGAAGGTATACCTGAATCACGACGGTGAAATCTCGCTGGCTTCGGACAGGCTTCTTTCCGATGTGGACGGTACTTATGTGAGCTTTACTGCAGCCAACTGGCAGGAACAGGTCCTGATAACCGTGACGGCGACAGACGATTATGCCGTCGACGGCACGCTCCATTCGATCGTCTCCCATGATGTGGTCTCCGACGGAACGGCCTTCGCGGATGTGGAAGGGGCCGAGATCAATGTCACCGTCGTTGACAACGAGACGCCAGGTGTCTTCATCATGGAAACCGATGGTAACACGCGCGTCGTAAAGGACGGCCTCGATGCCTTGGGTAATCCGGACGGCACAGGCACTACAGATACCTACGATTTGCGGCTGACCGCCAGGCCCGACGGACCAGTGACGATCAATCTGCGCTCCGACGGACAGACAGATTTCGTCATTGGCGGCCGGGTCTTCCTGCATGAAACGGGCAGCCCTGAAAGTGGCGGCTATTATTCCGGTCTGGCGGACTTCGCCAATGGCGAGATCGCATCTGCGTCCGCAGACTGGGCTGCGCTCGGCTTTGCAGCCGGCCAGCTTATCCGGGTCGAGGGCGGGTCGAATGCCGGTGACTACAAGATCCAGTCCGTCGACGGATCCACCCTGGTCCTGACAGGTGCCGCCAGCCTTGGCGTGTCCTCCGGGGAAGCCGTGACGATCACGCGCCTTTCGGCGGCCATTACCTTCACCCCGGACAATTACGCCGATCCGGTGTCGGTTACCGTCGCGGCGGATCCCTACTTTGTACGGCCCGAAGAAGCCCGCAATTTCAAAATCTTCGGACCGGGGCCACACGATCTTGGTGTCATGCAGGGTCCCATCGAGGTGATCGGCGGCGCGTCCGAAGAACGCGGTCTGGTTACGGCGGTCATTCTCCCGGGCGAGTTGAACCCGGACCTGCCCGCCATCCCGGGCCAAGGGGATGGCTCGGATCTTTCCAGCATCGATACGCTCAACATCTACGACGACGGCGTGCTGGCGAACCGCGATGGCGTGCTGACATCGACGAACCTGTCGGGCTTTGGGATGTCGGCCGGCATTACCTACGATGAAACGGCCTTTGGCGAGCCCTCGCAAGTCGCGGGCGGCATCACCTATGGCAATACGGCAACCGGTACGTCCACGATGGAGGTCTTCAACCTCTTCATGGGAGAGGGCAACGACGACCTGCTGATCGAATCCACGCTTCTGACTGAAGCGGAGCATGGCGGTATCACCGTCATTCACGGCGGCGGCAACCGCGAGCTGGCGGTGACCGGTGAATTTGTCCTTGCCGACAACGGCCAGACGGCATCGCTAGAGCGGACCGATGGCGGCGATTGGGCGGAAGCCGGATTTGCCGCCGGCCAGCTGATCGACACGGGCCTCACCTTCTACGAAATTCTCGGCATCGACGGAGCGGTCCTTAATCTTGCCACCAGTGGCACGGCCGGAAACGCACTGGTGTCCGGACGGGTTGCCGTTGTCGATCCTGACGACACATCTTCCGTCCTCATCGGCGGAGACCGCATCGTGGCAACGGGAGGCGGCGGTCCGCTCTCGCCCCTGGTCATCTTCGGCGACACCTCCTCAGACGGTGTATTCTATTCGCGCGAATGGCAGAGCAATCTTACCGCTGAATTCCGTTCCGGCGAAGCCGTCTTCGCATGGCCGCTTGCGAACCCGTTCAGGTTCGAGGGCAACGACATCATCGACGCTTCCGCCCTGTTTGCCGCTCCGGAACTTGCCGGTTCGTCAGATGCCGGTGTCTCCATCCACGGCGGAGGCGGAAACGATGTGATCCTCGGCACCCAGATCGGCGATCACCTGACCGGCGGCAGCGGCGACGACCGCATCATAGCCGGGGACGGGCCGGACCATGTCTATGGCGACTCCGGCCTCGACATCGATCCGGTGACCCGGCTCCTGAGCATTCCGACGTCGGCCATCGCGGGCAGTGACGAGATCGACGGCGACGGCGGCGCGGACATCATCTTCGGCGATCATGGCATCATCACGCAGGCGGCGGGCACGGTCAGGATTCTGACGACCGGCAATGTCGTATCCGCGGAAACCGTGGAACCGGCAAACGGAGCGCCGGACGTGATCCGGGCCGGCGCGCAGGACGACTGGGTCTTCGGCGGCAATGCCTCCGACAATGCCGACGGCGGCAGCGGCAACGACATCCTCTTTGGTGATCACGGCTATATCGATGCCATCCTCATCGAAAGCACTGATCTTGCCGAGGGCGGTTCCGATATCGTGACGGGCGGCAGCGAGGAAGACATCGTCATCGGCGGCACGCTCGGCGACAGGCTCGACGGGCAGGCAGGCGACGATCTCATCTTCGGCGATGCTGTTCGCCTTGACTGGTCTGGCGATCCGGTCAATCCGCGGTTCCGGACCCTTCAGGACGGTCGTCTTTTCGACGACAACGGCGATGCCCTCGTCGACAGGACCCGCAGCTTCGTCAATCCGGATAATGTATCGGTTTGGGCTGACTGGGAGGTCACCGATCTCCACCATTCGGCAGCGCTTCAGGCCGCAGGTGGACCGGCTTGCGGGAACGACTACATCGCGGGCGGTGCGGACGACGACATAATCTTCGGTCAACTTGGCGACGATGTCATTCAGGGTGACGGCTCGATTGATGCCAGCCTGACCGGCGGGGCGGATGTCGGCGCAGTGCGGTCAGCGTCCGGCCTTCTGGTGTACGTGCCGTCCTTCGATGCTAGCGGTGACGGCGGCGACTACATTGAGGGCAACGGCGGCAACGACACGATCTTCGGTAACTTCGGCCAGGACGATATCGTCGGCGGCAGCTCGGAGCTGTTCTCGCTGACGAGTGCCGAACAGCGTCCCGATGGCGAGGACATCATCTTCGGCGGTTCCGGCACAAGAATCGGCCGCAACGAGATTGGCGACACGACGGCCAACGGGCACGCGAGCGATGCCGACGTCATTCTCGCCGACAACGGCAACATCTACCGGATCGTCGGCGAAGACGGCAGCTACCTGACTTTCAACTACGATACCTACAGTGACGAGCTGCCGGAGGGCGAGGGGCTGAAGATCGTTCCGCGCGCCATTGACCTCGTCGACTACACCATCGGCGGCGCGGCGAGCGATATCGGCGGCAGCGATCTTGTCTTTGGCGGCACGGGCGACGACATCATCCACGGCATGACCGGAAACGACGTCCTCTACGGGGATGGCCGTGACGACGATCTTTACGGCGGCACAGGTCACGACAGGCTCTTCGGCGGCAGCGGCGAGGACGGAATGCTCGGTGACGACGGTTTGATCCGTACCGAGCGCAACGGCACAGACGAGCCGCTTTACGATCTTTATGCCGACGGCCAGAAAAGCATCGGCCTGCACAACAAATTCACCGGCGCCGTCGTTGATATCGAGGGCCGGATCAAGAAGACCGCCGTCATTCTGGATCCGGCCACCATCGACATCGACCGCCTTGACGGCGTCGATATCGATGCCACGCCCGCCGAAATCCGCGGATACCATGATATCCTCTATGGTGGTCTCGGCGACGACTGGATGCACGGCGGTTATGGCGACGATGCCATGTCGGGCGCAGAAGCTCTGGCGAACTTCTATCTCGACACCCGGGCTCAGACGGAGGTGCCGCCGATCGCCTATGACAGCGAAACCGGCAAGCTCTCCTTCTATGACGCGGAAAACCCGCGCCAGAAGATCCCCGGGTTCTTCCTGAACTTCCATGCGGTGGACGCCAACGGCGACATCATCGAGGACGGCAAGGACCGCATGTTCGGAGATACCGGCAACGACTGGATCGTTGGCGGAACGGGGCACGACCGCCTCTTCGGCGGTGCGGGCGACGACCTGCTGCAGGCGGACGACTATCTCGAAACCGACGGCGGGGCGAACGACTCGCCCGATCACAGCGCCTGGGGCGACTTCGCCTATGGCGGCGCCGGACGGGACGTTCTGATTGCCAACACCGGGTTCGACCGCCTGTTCGACTGGACGGGCGAGTTCAACACCTTCGTCGTTCCCTTCAAGCGCTTCGGCCAGCCGACCATCAATCGCTCGCCGGCGCCACAAGTCGTCAAGTTCCTGATGGAGCTCGGAGAGGCAAGTGGCGCGGATACGCGGTTGACGGAGCCCAGCGGGGAATTGGGTCTCGTCCTGCAGCGTGACCCGCAATGGCAGGATCAGACCGGAGCCCCGCGCGACCCGCAGCCGGGTAACGGTCCGGGCAAATACGACAATTCCGGCGGCAAGGAAGACGATACCGACAAGGTGCCGACGCCTGACGGCAGCACACCCGGAGGACGTCCGCCGCTGTTCGTCATCACGGAAGTCGAGGGCGACGACATCGTTGTCTATGAACAGGATCTCGACACTTCAGCCACCGGACTGGGTGCTGTCCAGTTCCTGGCAGGTGAGGGGGTCGAGTCTATCCGCTTTGCCCAGGATACGGGCACCATAACGATCGAAGGACTCGACGAGACCGCCTCCCTGACGTGGCGGATCGAGGAAGATGGCCGGGTCCTGATCGGCTCGCTCTCTAGTGGACCGGACGTGCTCCGGCTTCAGCTCGCCGGTGCAACGTCGATCCCGGCTGAGCAGACGGCAAGTGTGGCGGTTGAAGTGACACTGTTGGCAGCGCTGCCGCACCAGGACGACCTGAACGTCGATGTCCTGCGCATCGCGGGTATTTTCGTGGTCGCCGACGATATCGGCGCTGGTGAACTCATGGCGCCGGTCGCCATTTCCGTCATTGACGACCGCCCTGCGGTTTCCATCGGACCGGCTGTTGCGGACAACACCCCCTGGTTCGATGGCCTTGCTCCCGGCGAAACGGTTTCCGGTCGGTGGACTTCGGATGAAGGGGCTGACACGGCCGTGTTCTCGGTGCGCATCGGAGAGATAAGCTACGCCCTCGATACTGAGATCGAGGTCACCGATGGCGGGACGCTGCTCGGCTATCTGCTTGTCGGAAGCGACGGCACCTGGACCTTTGCCGCCAACAATGCCCTGGAGGGGGCAGTGCAGGTGAACTTCACCTTCAGCGTGCAGGCGCTGGACGGGGATGGCGACGCTGCCATTGCCAGCCATGACATCGGCGTCGGCAATGAGATCATTCCGACGCCCGATCCGGATCCCGATCCGGATCCCGACCCGGATCCCGATCCGGATCCCGACCCGGATCCAGATCCGAACCCGGGGAACGGAGACGGAAAAGCCAATAACGGTGTCGGCAATGGTGTCGATCCGCAGCCACCGGGGAACCCACCCATCAACGACGACATTCCCGACATGCCTGGCGATCCGGGCAACAAGGGTGGGCCGAGCGAATGGGATCCGGTCATTCAGACCTTCGACAACGAGGGCGATACCGGTGCGGTTGTCTTGTCCGCTGGAAGCAGCACGCTTTCGGCAACGCTGGAAACGTCTCAGGCCGAAACGGCACCGGCAGGCAGTGATGACAGGAAGACTGCGCCGGATATCAGGACCGTCCATGTTTACGATGATGTTACGGGGAGTTTGACGAAGAGGGGCAGCACCGGCCAGGATCAACAAGGCTCCCTCATTGAGGAGAACGCGGGATTGGCCTCCAGCGTGGGCTGGAAAATCAAGCATGGGGTACCGTCGGGCAAACCGGCACACACGCGTCCGGTTGCCCATTGAAGGCTTGTGCATGAAATTCGACTCGCTGCCGGACACTAGAATGAAATGAACATTGCACAGGACGTGAAAGAAGCGGCTTCTGCGCCCCAGGATGATTGGGGCCGCCTCGTCACGGCAATCGAGTTCGCGCAGGCACGAGCACCCTGGCTTGCAACCGCCGGCATGATGGTTCCGCGCGCGGATGCAGCTGTGCTTGTGGACCGGATCGGGGACGGCGATCATCGCCTGACCGCGGCCTGGCCAGTCACGGAGCCGGGTCAGGCCGATCTGGAAAAGCTTGCGCGCGAAGCGATCGAGGAGCGCAGAGGACTTGTCTCGTTCGCTGAGGACGAAGAACCGGGGCTGGAGGCCGGCGCAGGCCATTCCCATCTTGCCTACCCCATCATACTCGGCGACACAGTGCCGGGAGCGGCGGCGTTTTCGATTTCCTCCAGGGACCCAGTCGACATCAATGCCGCGATGCGGTCGATCCAGTGGTCCCTCGCCTGGATCCGGGACGTACTGCAGCAGTCCGGCACCACCGGTACTGGCCCCACTATTGAGGTTCTGGAAATCCTCGCAGACTTGTTGGGGCCGACCGATTTTCAGGCTGCCTCCCATGCGTTTGTCATCCGACTGTGTTCCCGGTTCGGCCTGGAGCGCGCCAGCCTGGGTTTCCGGAAAAGAAAGTCGACCGTCGTCTCGACAATCTCAAACAGCGCGAGTTTCGGCCGCCGGATGAACCTCGTCCGCCTGACGGAGCAGGCGATGGACGAGGCAATCGACCAGGAACGGGCCATTCTGTTTCCCGCCCGGGACAAGGATAGCGGCGTGATCCGGCGATGCCACGAAAGGCTTTCGCAGGAACAGGACGGGACGGGAATACTCACTCTTCCGCTTGTCGACGATGGCGAAATCCTGGGGGCGCTGCTCCTGGAAAGTGCGAGCGACAGGCTGCCCTCGCAGCACGACATTGACATGATGGGGGCAATCGCGGCATTCGCCGGTCCTTTGCTCGTTCTGAGGCGGGAAGAGAGTCGCAATCTCCTGAACAAGAACCTGCGTGCACTAGCTGCGTTGCCGTGGCTGGTGTTGGGCAGGCGCTATGGGCGGACCAAACTGGTTGTCCTGGCGCTCGCGGCGTCGGCGCTTGCTCTCGCACTGGTTCCGGCGGACTACCAGATAAACGCCGACGCTTCCATAGAGGCAAAGACCAGACGAGCGATCGTCGCCCCCTACGACGGGTTCATCATGGAAGCACCGAGGCGCGCCGGTGATACGGTGCGAGCAGGGGATCTCGTTGTTGCCCTGGACGACCGGGACATGGCCCTGGAAGCGCTCAACTGGGAATCGGAACGACAGGCGCGCGCGCTCGAATACGGAAGGGCCTTGAGTGAGAGGAACCTGAGGGAGCTCAACGTTTTCAAGGCCCGAGTTCAGCAGGCGGAAGTGCGACTCAAGCAGGTCAACGCCAGGATCGAACGGGCGAAGCTCCAAGCGCCAATCGACGGTGTCGTGGCGTCCGGAGACTTGAGTCAGTCGATCGGGGGGCCGTTCAGCGCGGCGAGGTCCTGCTGGAGATCGCCCCCCTGGATGCCTTCAGGCTCACGCTCGAGGTCGACGAGAGCCAGATCGATGAGGTCAGGCCGGGAATGAAGGGCCGTTTCCTATCCACATCCCTGCCGGGAGAGCTGTTTCCGTTCGAGGTCACCAAGCTCATTCCGGTTGCGCGACCGAAGGATGGACGAACGGTCTTCCGCGTCGAGGCGTCGATAGAGGAGGACGCCGACGACCTCAGCCCAGGAATGCGGGGTGTGGCAAAAATTAACGGCGGCGAAAAGTCGCTCCTGTGGATCTGGACTCGTTCGTTCCGGAACTGGGCGCGTATGATCATCTGGACATGGTTGCGGTGAGATAGACGGTGGCTGGTTCCTACTTCAGCGAAAACTGGCACAGGATCAAAAATCTCAGGCCCAGGCTGAGGCGTCATGTCACCGCGCACCGGCATGTGGTACGTGGGCGGGTCTGGCATGTCCTGCAGGACGATCAGTCCGGGAATTTCTTTCGTGTCAGCCCGGCCGGCTATGACTTCCTGAACGGTCTGGACGGCACCCGTACGGTCAACGAGCTCTGGGAGGACGTCGGACGACGTGCAGGCAGCGACCTGCCGACGCAGGACGAAATCATCACCTTTCTGGCGCAGCTCCACCGCTCCGACATGCTGGTTGCCAACGGCTTTCCCGACCTTGGCGAGCTGCTCGACCGGTCTCGCTCCAAATCGCGGCGCTCGATCCTGAACCGCATCCGGAATCCGCTCGCGGTTCGCATCCCTTTGTGGGATCCCGACGCCTTTCTGGACCGTTGGATAGTTCTGTTCCGGCCGATCTTCACGGTCTGGGGATTTCTTTTCTGGGTTGGCCTGCTTGTTTGGGGCGGAACCTTGGCGGCGATTCACTGGGAGGAGCTGACACATAATATTTTCGACCGTGTCGCCAGCCTGAACACGGTGGCCTTCATTCTCGTCCTTTATCCGCTCATCAAGGCGATCCACGAGATGGGGCACGGCTTTGCCGTCAAGGCCTGGGGCGGCCAGGTTCACGAAATGGGCATCATGTTTCTCGTTTTCCTGCCCGTGCCTTATGTCGATGCATCCGCGGCGTCTGCCTTCAGCCGGGCTGGCCGGCGCGCCGTGGTCGGCGGTGTCGGGATCATGGTTGAGGCAGCGCTGGCGGCGATCGCCATGATTTTCTGGAGCAAGGCCGAACCCGGTCTGGCAAGGGCCGCCGCATTCTACGTAATGCTCATCGGCGGTGTTTCCACGCTGCTTTTCAACGGAAACCCTCTGTTGCGCTACGACGGCTATTATGTTCTTCAGGATCTGTTCCAGCTTCCGAACCTGGGAACGAGATCGAACCGCTATATCCGCTATCTGGTGGAGCGGTATCTCTTCCGGAACTTCAATCTCGAGAGCCCCGTCACGGCACCGGGCGAGCGGATTTGGTTCTTCGCCTACGGGGTGCTATCGTTCGTCTACCGAACGGCCATCATGATATCGATAAGCCTGTTCATTGCGACAAAGCTGTTTTTTGTCGGAATTGTCCTGGCGCTAATGTCGATTGCCATGACGATCGTGCTTCCCATCTACCGGGGGCTTGTCTACGTGTACCGAACCAACCGTCTCGGCGAGAAACAGCGATACGCGCGCCGCGCCACAACATTGGCGATCCTTGGTATCTTCGTGGCCCTCTTCGTCGTCAACGTGCCTTATGCCACCGTTGGGGAGGGTGTTGTCTGGCCTTCCTCGGGAGGCAGGGTCGTCGCCGGAAAGATCGGGGTTGTCGAAGAGGTTCTTGCTGAACCCGGCAGCCAGGTGGAAAACGGCCAGCCTCTGTTGCGCCTTGCTGATCGCCTTATTGACGACGAGATCGAGCTTCTGGAGGCCGAGGAGAGCCAGTACGAGGCGGAATTCGAAAGTGTGAGTGCACTCAACCCCTCACAGGCACAGATTTTCGCCAAACGGCTAGCCCGGACGAGGGCGTCGCTGGAATTCTGGCGCGGACGTCAGGCGCTCAATGTGGTCAGGGCCCGTCAGGCCGGCGAATTCGTCCTCATCGGGGACAGCAGGCTTCAGGGCCGCTTCGTGAACGAAGGTGACCTTTTGGGCTACGTTCTGCCCGATACACCGCGTGTCGTGCGTGTCTTGATCCCGCAGGAAAGGATCAATGACGTCCGGCGTGATACGCGCTCCGTGGACGTCAGGTTCGCCAGCGCGTTGAATGTGGATCTGGGTGCGGACGTCGTGCGCGCGAAGCCGTCGGCAATCACCGGGCTGCCGAGTGCGGTCCTGTCCCCTGACGGTGGTGGTTCGGTGCTGGTCGATCCGTCTCAGCCCGGTGAAGAGCAACGTCCCTTGCGCAAGTACTACGAAGTGGAAGTGCATGTTGCCGAGCCGCATGGCTCGTGGCGCGCGGAGGAGCGGGCATACGTGAGGTTCCGACACGAGCCTGTACCACTGGGCTATCAGATGCTCCGTTCGATCCGTGAAGTCTTTCTCCGCCAGTTCAATGTCTGAGACCACAAACAGCCCGCTTCATTTGCCGCCGGTTCACGGCTTCTCCGAGAAGCGGCTGCAGCAGCATCATCATTCATTCGATCGCGCGGTCCATGACCTGCAGGGACGGCTGAAACGCCTCGTCGCTCGGAAGGTTGCCGTGAAGCGGAACCCGTTGATCGTGGCAGCTTCCCGGGAGGAAAAGCGTCTTGCCTCGCTTTCTGACCTGAGACTGTCGCAGGAAGTCGCCGGACTGCGGCAACGTCTGAAGCGGGACCGTTCCATGGGGCAGCAGGCCATGGGCGCCGGACTGGCTGTGTTGCGCGAGGTCGGCCGGCGGACCATCGGCATCCGGGCGCATGACGTTCAGCTGATCGGTGCACAAATCGTGACGAACGGCAAGATCGCCGAAATGGCCACTGGCGAAGGCAAGACCCTTGTCGCAGCGATCGCCGCCGGGTGGCAGGCACTGACCGGAATGCGGGTCCATGTCGTGACGGTCAATGACTATCTCGCCGCGCGGGACGCCGAGAAACTTGCTCCCTTCTTCAAATTTATCGGGTTCGAAGTCGGTCTCGTGACCGGTGACACGGAACGGGCGGATCGGGCCCGGCAATACCAGCGGTCCATATGCTACTGCACGAACAAGGAACTGGCGTTCGATTACCTGCGCCAGCGCGTGCGGATGGGCCAGCAGGTGACGGACCTGCATTCAAGGGTCGGCGCTTTCGTCGAGGGGGAGCGCGGCAGGACGCGGCAGACCATTCCCGGCCTGCAGTTTGCGATCATTGATGAAGCGGACAGTATTCTGGTCGATGAAGCCCGTACGCCGCTTTTGCTGTCCGAAGGAAAAGAGGACTACCTGACGGCGGATGTCATCGCGAACATTATGGCGTTCGCCTCGGGCCTCGAGGTTGGGCGGGACGCTGTTCCCGATCCGCGTGCCTGGACCGTTCGCATCAGCAATTCCGTGAATAGCCGCCTTGAGGAAAAGTTCCGGAAGATTTCGCGCGGGCCCCTGTCGATACCCCTGCTGCGCGAAGACCTTCTGAACCAGGCGCTGATGGCCCTGCACCTTTATCACCTGGGGGAACATTATCTGGTCCAGGACGGAAAGGTCGCAATCGTCGACGAATATACGGGCCGAGTCCTGCCGGACCGCAGCTGGCGCTCCGGACTTCACCAGATGGTCGAATACAAGGAAGGATGCGAACTGACCCGTGCCCGTGTCACAGCGGCTAGTATGACGTATCAGAGGTTTTTCCGGCGCTACAAAAAGCTTTCCGGTATGACCGGTACCGCCAGCGAAGTGGCGCGTGAGCTGTGGAACGTCTATTCGCTGGAAGTCGAGGTCGTTCCCACCAACCGCCCCATCAGACGGCGCAGGGTGGCAGACAGGATCTTTCTGACCGACGAGAAGAAATGGAGGGCGGTGACCAAAATCGTCCGCCAACTGCATGAAAAGGGCGTGCCTGTTCTCATCGGCTGCCGAACGGTCGCCGATTCAATGGCAGCCAGCAGCTGTCTTGCCGAAGCTGGCCTGCGACATTCCCTGCTCAATGCCGAGGAATCTGAAAACGAAGCCGGGATCGTGGCTGTGGCCGGTAGGTTGGGACAGATCACCGTTGCGACCAACATGGCTGGTCGGGGAACGGATATTTTGCTCGGTGACAAAGTGCCGGAACTGGGCGGGTTGCATGTGATAATGACAGAACGGCATGACGCTCGGCGGATCGATCGGCAGTTGGAGGGACGCTGCGGCCGCCAAGGCGATCCGGGGTGTTTCATGGCACTCATGTCGCTTGAGGACCGCCTTCTTCATCAGATACGTCCTGCACCGCTGCGGTGGAGCTGCCGCGCGCTGGCAAGGCTCGTGCCGAATACTTTCGGAAAACATCTCATTCGATTAGGACAGTCAGGACTGGAAAGGGAGCACGCTCGCATTCGCACGCAGCTTCTGAAGACGGATCAAGGGCGGAACGATCTGCTCGCTTTTGCCGGGCTGCCGGAATAGACATGATCGGTGAAACGGTCCAAGCAGGTGCGGAGCCATCGTTTGGTCGGCTGTGACTTTGTTGCGATTGAACGGTTGTGTGCCTTTGCTCTGCAGCGTGTGCCACCACTTGCGGGATTGATTTGCGCGTCGGCAGCGGATCTTCCAACTTCACCTTACGTAATTCATGGCTTGCATGGCGTGTCCGGCACGTCCATGCTCCTGCCCTTGTAAAGCACGTTGCACCAGGGTGAAGTCCTTCAAGTATCTGAGATGTTCCGGAAAGGTCCAATATGGCAAGTCAGCTTTTGTTTTATGAAAATGCCACTCCCGTCACGACCAAGGCACACGGGGACCTGTGCGTACGCAGTGGCGAAACATTTGCATTTGCCAGAAACGTCAATTCCGTCCCCTTGACGGCAATCGAGTTTGCCGCGGCGGCGGCGCACTATCCGATCGTGTTCGCGGGAACCGAGGAAAAGGTCATGCCCGCGGTAATCCTCGGTGTGAAGGACGCTGAAAACTTCTTCGTTGATGGAGAAGGTCATTGGAAGGCAGGGACCTACATTCCGGCGTTCGTCCGCCGTTATCCGTTCGTGTTTTCGATCGATGGCGACAACAAGAACTTCATTCTGAATATCGACGAAGACTACCAGGGATGTAACCGGGAAGGGCGTGGAGAACGACTTTTCGATTCCGAAGGCAATCAGACCGTATACCTGCAGAATATCTTGCGGTTTCTCCAGGACTACCAGGGTCATTTCCGCCGGACCGAGGAGTACTGCAAACGCCTGGTGGACTGGGAATTGCTTCAGCCTATGCAGGCCCAGTTCAGCATCGCGGACGGAGAAAGGCGTTCCCTTTCGGGTTTCATGGCGGTCGACCGAGAAAAGCTCAAGAAGATAGGTGAGGCTCAACTGCGCCAGATGTTCGAAAACGATGAACTTGAATGCACGTTTTTGCATCTGTTTTCGATGCGACATTTTCAGGTGATGTTGTCTCAGTTCAGCGTGGCGGAACCGGAATCCACCGCACCGGGAGCTAAGCACACGTCAGTCGAGAATGCAGAGGATACTGATACGAAAGAGCCGCGACCCAAAGCAAGCAAAGCGAGCAAGAATCGGTGACAAACATAATCCCGAGTTGTTGCGAGGAAACGGAATGCGATTGCTCTTTTTCAACTGTCAAGCTGCGGAGGCGCAAAGGAGAGGAAGCTGATAGTGCGACACGATCAGAGGACAAGCGGACCAGTGTACACTGGCAGTGGACGCTGGTGGTGAGCCTCGCTTTATTGGTTTTGTCTCACTCGGTCCCACCGCTCGGAGCCGCAAACGCGGAAGACTTTGATTGCCTTATGAACCCGGATGAAGTGATTGAGGTTGGAAGTCCTGTTGTGGGCCTTCTTGATGAAGTCCTTGTTGATCGCGGTGACACAGTCAGGAAGGGCCAAATTATAGCACGTCTGGAATCTTCCGCCGAGCAAAGCACGATAGCGTTGCTCGAGACTCAGGCCAATTCGGTGGCCGTGATCGAAGCTCAGACCAAGCAGGTGGCGACGGCGGACAAGCGATATCAACGCGTCGAGTCGCTGCGTGATCGTGGAATCGCGACGGAAGAAGCGCTCGACAAGGCATTTGCCGAGCTTGTTGCAGCTCAGAGCATCTTGATCCAGGTTAAACTGAAACACGAAGTTGCGGTGAAAGAGCTTGAGCGTGCCAAAGTGGCACTCGAACAGCGTTCAATTCAGAGCCCCGCGGACGGAGTGATCACGGAGCGCTCCCTCGTTGCCGGCGAACGCGTTTCCAGCGAGGACCATATCGTGCAGATCGTTCGGCTCGATCCGCTCAAGATAGAGACATTTCTTCCTGTTTCCATTTACGGAAAAATCGCGATAGGCGATGAGGTAACGGTGGTGCCCGTTTCTCCGTTGTCGGGCGAGTACACCGCGACTGTTACCGTCGTTGACCGGGTTTTCGACGCTGCGAGTGGTACCTTTGCGGTGGTCTTGGAGCTCCCAAATCCGAATGGCGTATTGCCGGCAGGAAATCGATGCATCATGCGGTTAATTTCACCAGGGGCCAAATAATCGAGGCGAAATGACGTCTAGACGGCAGACATGTCACCATTTTAGGTCTTGCCGCAAACCTTTCCGTTGCCAGGCCTGAACCTTCTATTCCGGCCGGGGTGGCAGGTTCGGACTGGCTCCGTGAGACACTTCTGGATGCGGCGGCACAGGTCGGAGGGGACGCCGGTGCTGTGCTTCCTGCCGGTCGACGCGAGGGAAGGGGTGGGCTTTCTATTTGCGCGTATAGCCGCGTTTCAGCTTCCGTTCTGTCAACTGCTCTTTGCGTGCCTGGGCCGCGCTGAAATCCAAACAATAATCCAGACGCGACTGCCCCCACGTGCCGAGACGTCCCCACGACCGATGGACAACAAAGCCGCCGAAAAACGTCGGCTCGATCGACAGCGAATAGAACCGCGCCATGTTGCGGCGCGGTTCTATTCGCGTCAGAAGAGTGAGATGACCGTGGGTCTCCATGCCAACATTGTGCCGGTGCGCGCGGCGATGGTCCAATGAAGGATTTGAATCGAAAACCGTCCCGCGATTCAGAACAATGATGGGTTCAGCGTAAACCGGCGAGGTGTCCCGACGCCGATCGGCGTCGCTTGTCGTTGAGTTTGCGTGTCTCGTGAAAACCTCCATTTGGGTCAGAGACCAACTACCAAGGAATTATTTCAACGAGGCGGCGGAGCCTCGCCGGATAGTTGCCGGGCAATCGAGGGATGTCTTGGAGGTTCGGTTTCTAAGACAACGACCCGGAACTCCCAGACAGTTGGACGACGGGCAACCTAGTTAGATTTCTGCCGAGTTAGGCAGCAGCTGCCGCGGGCGCAATCCCACACACTTCCTAATGCGTTCTTGCCAACAGAGGATCGTCAAGTTCCGGCCCTAAGCCCGAAAAGCCAGCCAGTCCCATACTAAATAAATTGGTTATATTTCGCGAATATGTTGCGAATTATGTAAAATCATGTCAGAATTTAGTGTCAAAATGAAAGGCTGCCATGTCTAGCTTCGCATGCACCCAATGCGGGTCTTCATTGGCTATCACCCAGCTGTGCTGCCCGCGCTGCGAGATAACCTATTCGGGTGTGTTCGCACTACCCCGGTTGATGCGGCTGGAGGGAGACGACCAGCGGCTTGTCGAACGGATCATCCTGTCCGGATGCAATCTGAAGGACGTGGCCGCCTCGATGGAGATCAGCTATCCGACGCTGCGCAAGCGGCTGGATGCGCTGATCGACCGGCTCAACTCCCTCAGGGAGCAAGACGAGGAGCGGACCAATGCGATCCTCGACGATGTCAAAGCGGGCAAGACGATGCCGGAAGCGGCGGCTCGCCAGATCAGGGAAATGAACGGTGGGACCTAGCGAACGCATCACAAGAATGGTGGCGGAGGGGCTCATCACTGAAGCCCAGGCGGCAATGCTGCATGAGAGCGTGGGCAAATCCGCCGGCGGCAAGGCCGAGCGGACCTGGCCTTTCGACCCGGCTGTGGTGGCAGTCATCCTCGTCCTGATCGGCGTTGCAGCCGGTGCCTTCTGGATCGCCACCGGAGGCGGCGAACCCACTGCCATTCAGGACGTGTCGGAAACCATCAATCAACCCGGAGAACACGGCGAAATGAACAGATCGATCTCATGGCTGCTCGGTATTGCACTTCTGCTCGTCTTGCCCCTGTTGATCTGGGTCTGGCTGCACAACTCGCTGGTGTCGAGGGAAGAGCAAGTGTTCAACAACTGGGCGCAGGTGGAAAGCAACTTTCAGCGGCGCAACGATCTTGTTCCGGCGCTTGTGGAAGTGGTCAACCGCTATCTCAAGCATGAGCGCGAAACGCTGAGCGATGTCACCAGCAAGCGCGCCGAAGCGGCAAACCAGATGGCAGCCGCGGTCGACAGGCTGATCGAGGCGCAAGGGGCGACGGGCGAACTGCTTAGCCGCGAGAGCAAGGGACTGATCGAGAACGGCGAAGCCTTCCAGGAACTCGTCCGCTCGCAACGGGGGCTGACGGGCAACATAGGCCAGATCGTCGCCATTGCGGAGAACTACCCTGAGCTGAAATCATCCGACCAGTTCCTGGAGTTGCAGGCGCAGCTCGAGGGGACCGAAAACCGCATCAATGTGGCGCGCATGCGTTTCAACGACGCGGTCGGCGCCTTCAACGAGAAGATGCGCATGCTGCCATGGAGCGTGGTGGCGTCAGCCGGCAATTTCCAGCGCAAGGCCTATTTCCGCTCTGACGAGGAAGCCAAGGATGCACCCGGGCTCAACCTCAACTAGCTGGCTGGTCGCCGGTGCGATCGCCGCTGCAGCCCTCGTGGCGGTCCTGGCGATTGTCTACCTTCGCGCGCTGCCTTCGGCGACACTGGTCGAAGACGACGCGTCGGTGCTGACAGCCGATCAAAGCGAGCGCATCTCCGAATTCCATGAATTCCTGCTCCGCGACCACGGGATCGATTACCGGGTTTTCACGACCCGCGAGCCCGGCGACATCAACATCGCGGCCGTGGAGAAGTTCGCGGTTCTGGCCGGCAGCATGCGCAGCGACAGCGGCCGCGCGCTTCTGCTCGTAATCAATGTCGATCAGGACCTGGTTCGGATGGAGGTCAGCCATTCGCTCGAACCCGTCTACACGGATGCCTTCACCAAATATGTGGAGACCCGCCAGATGGTGCCGTTCTTCCAGACGGGCCGGGTTGCGGATGGAATTCTCGCCACAACGGAACTGATCGTCGCCGAGGCCCAGGACGCCGAACGCCTCAATTCGCTTGATGACAATGAACATGCCGCGAAAAGCGGCGGCGGCGGAGCGACCTCTACGGCGCTCATCGGCAAGGAGGGCGCCCGCACCCGAAAACGGCAGGCCGACGTCAGTCCCGGCAACTCGCCGGCCGAGACCTTGCAGCGCTATCTGGCGGCGATGGCAGAGCGCAATGGCGCACCCGACCTTTCTCTCTATACGCCTGCCACGCGCACCATGCTGGCGGGCTGGACAATCACTCCGGCGCAGATGGACATGGTGGTGAAGAGCTACCGCGAATGCACGGCCGAGCCAGCGCGGGTCGAGGGACGATTGGCGGTCATTCGCTTTCCGGTTGGGCAGCGAGGGTGCGCACCGTTCTTCTTCAACCAATCGGCCTCTGGCTGGCAGCTCGACCTCACTATGATGCAAAGAGCGATCCGGTTCGGGCGGTCAAACGCCTGGCGCATGGATCTGTCGGTGCGTCATCCCTACGAGTTCGCCTTTTCCGACTGGTCCTACGACCAACACGGGTTTCCAAGAGCAAAGTAGCGACCGGAGGTAGAACCCGGTCGATTTCTTGCTGACTAGTGCTTCTGGTTGTAACTGAGGTTTCTCTACCCTTAAGTAAGTAAGCGGGAAAGGGACGCCCTTACGGATAACGTGGCCGACGGGCGAAAATGTGCTATTTACTGATTTTATTGAAGAATCCGGGTGAGTTGCCGATGCCCGATCTGGTTATGCTAAATCGCTTGGCTGCCTCGCGCCTGTTGAGGCGGGTTCTTGATCGTGACCTTGTGCTGGCCGTGGCGGCACGGGTCCGGCAATCGGCGTGCCGGCGCGGCTGGCTCAAGGAAGACGGCCGGGTTTCCGCCCGGATGCACGGCACGCGGCTGGCCGCAGACGATCCCGACTATGTGGCGTTTCTTGCCGAAATCCTGTCGTTGCCGGAAGTCGATGCCTTGCGTTCCGACCGCAGCTTGCGCTCCGCCGTCGCAGAAGCCAGCGGGCAGTCATTGGAGCCTCTCAGGGCAGACATCTGCCGGATAACATTTCCGGGTGAACCGGGTGGCACCCCGGCACATCAGGATGCTTGGTATTGCAAGGTGCCGCGGCTCTGGATTGCCTGGATCCCGCTGGTTGCCTGCTCCAGACGGCTGGGAACACTGGAGATCGCGGACCGGGAGCTGCCGCTTGCCGCGCATGATGAAAACGGATTGGCGGGCGATCTGCGGACAACTTGGTGCCCCGCGTCCTGCGGACCGGGCGATGTCTTGCTTTTCTCCGGATTGACTCCGCACAGGAGCCTACCCAACCGAAGTGCTGAGCGGCCGAGATTGTCACTGGACCTGCGCTTCGGTGAAGCAACGTCTCAAGGCGAGAGCGGAGTGACGGCAGCATGAGCCTGGCGCTCTGGAACCATCCGGTTACCGCGGACCGCTACCGCCACTTCACCGGGCGCCATGACCGTTACCGCAGGGCGGCCAGGGCTCTCGTTGAAGCGGCTGCCATTGCACCGGGGCACAGGGTTCTGGATTTCGCGGCCGGGATAGGCTGCACCGCGCTGGCAAGTCTTGAACAGCTGGGACAGTCCGACGTGGTGACGGCAGTGGAAGCGGCCGAAGCCATGCGCCTTGCCGGAGCGGTCCGCACAAGGGACTTGCCGGTCAACTGGTGCCCTGCAACACCTGCCGGACAGCACTACGACAGGGTCATCTGCGGGGCGGCGATCTGGGCACTGGGACCTGTGGCCGACGTTGTTGCAGACCTCGCCGGGCATGTGGCGCCGGGGGGTGCGCTGGCAGTGTCATTGCCTGCAGCTTATCTGGGGGAGCCGGACGTGCCAGGCGGTGGCTCTGATCCGTGGCTCGGCAGGCTGCCGGAGGTGCTTGCGGGGATGAAGCTGGGCAAAGCCCCAATCGACCCCTTGCCGCCCCTGAATGATTTGGCGTTGACGCAGGCATTTGCCGATAGCGGGTTTTCGGTGATCCGGACAACCCT
The DNA here is from genome assembly GCF_026240905.1 of Roseibium salinum. Lineage (NCBI taxonomy): Bacteria > Pseudomonadati > Pseudomonadota > Alphaproteobacteria > Hyphomicrobiales > Stappiaceae > Roseibium > Roseibium salinum. The sequence continues at coordinate 126,207 of NZ_JAPEVI010000001.1, read as the reverse complement.
TCGCCAACGCCTTAGCCAGACAGCCTATTGCGACTGGATGACCCTGCCGCCAGTCAACGACACCCTGCTTGGGCAGCTACCGCCGGAGGATCGGATAGCCGTCGTTGGTCGGGCTGCGAGCAGCCTCGATACGGCCTCCTGGCGGTGGGAGGCCTGGGCGCTTTACACGGGTGTGCGGCAGGAGGTTCAGCCTCTCAGAATATCAACGGATTGAACTGAGGCGCTGTTGCAAGGTGGCCCGGGGCGGCAATGTTTGTGCCATTGATAACCGGGCCGACCGGCACGTAGGGAGGCGCGAAGGAGGGAACCGGCCCGAACCCCATAACAAGCATGACCTGGGCCGAGGCCAGCCAGGTGGTAGCGCTGATGGCCAGTCCTCCAGCAACCCGGTTTATGAAGTCTGTCTTGCTGCTCAGGGAGGCTGGCAGTGCCTGTGTGATCGTACTGGCCAGTTCCGAGGGAAGCACGAGTTTGGACGACTTGCTCGAGACACAGGTAACAAGCGGCGCGGGGACATTCGGCATGGGTGGTGCAGCAGGTCCCGGGTACGCGGCAAAAGCGGGATACCAGGGCAATCCCGGCACAGTGACGGCATCCTGCCACAGATAGAAACTGTCGGAGAAAGCCTCTGCAATGCCGTTGGCCATCTCTCGTGCAGGACCAGTCAAAGCCTGGATTTTCGCGTGGCTGCGGATATGCGGTTCAAGCGACATACCATCGAGGCAGCCGGGCGTTCCAATCGCGCTGACCGCCATGATTTTCAGGTCCGTGAAATGCGCGGTCGACTTCCAAAGGTCGACTGCGGACTTTATTGCGGGTTTGATGGCCTCGATCACAGCGGTTTCGTCCGCAGCCGTGAACGCGGGCTGGCTGCTGCCGCCGCCACCTGCCAAGCTGCTCATGAGTTCAACTGCCATCCAGTTTTCGGCCTGGGCCGCACCGACACTGCTCTTTTTGCCCGTCCCGCCTGCCTTGCCGATAGTCTTGGCGATGTCGTTGTTCCAGGCCGGTGTCAATGGGGAGCCTGGGCCTCCGGCCGTTTTCGCCGCCCCGCCTGCCTTGGACGCAGCGCCCCCTGCTTTTTCAAATGCGTTGGAGGCTGCGCTTGCCACTTTCGTCGCCATGGATGCGGCGCCACTGCTTTGTTGTGCGGCTTGCTTGGCGATTGATTTCGAGGCAGCTCCGGCAAATTCAGCAGCATGTTTTGAAATTCTGGTAGGGCGCAGGTTTGGCTTCATGATCCAGATCTCCTTGTCTTGCGTGTTTTGCTAGCCGCTATTGGCCTGACGGCTTGCCCAGGCTGCATTGTGCCGCGCCTTCCATCCGACAAGGTCGGCGATCAATGCCCGCAGATGCGGCTTGTAAGCGAAAAAGTCCTTTTCCAGGGCCGGGTCGCTTTCAAGATCGTAGCCCTGGTTTTGCTGAGATGATTGCGGGATGCGCCCGGGGTCGAGCCACCATCCGGTAAAGCCGTATTCCGCGTGGTAGCGGTCGTAGATTTGCGTGCCGGGAAATGGGACGAGAACGCCGAAATTGTTGAAGAAATCGGTGATCGGTGCGAGCCGACTCATCAAGGCCCGCGTGTTGGCGAGTTCAGCTTCGCCTTCGCCGGGGAACCCGAACATGAAATTCACGATCGTGATCATTCCCGCTGCCTTGGCGGCTTCAACGGAGGCGATAAGCCGGTCGGGTGTCTGGCCTTTCTTGATCGCGCGCAGAATGGTGGCGTCGCCGCTCTCGATGCCGAAATTGATCGCCACGCAACCCGCGTGTCGCATCCTGTCCAGATCGCGCGGAAGCACCATGTTGCCCGGCGTGATGCACGTCCAGGTCACGCCTGCAAGGTCTGGCTCGCTCGCAATGGCGTCACACAGGGCTTCGAGCCTGGAACGGCGTGCGGTGAACGCATCATCCCAGAACGGCACGTGAGAGAGCCCGAATTCGCGCCGCAAGGTTCGCATTTCGGCAACAACATTTTCCGGGCTGCGCCAGCGATAGGTTCGGCCGGTGACATAATTGGCGCAAAAGGTGCACCTGGCCGGGCACCCACGGCTGCTGACGATGCCTCCGGCCACTGTGCCGTCTCCCGTCGACCCGGCGGCCAGATGCGGATAAGGCAAAGCGTCGAGGTCTTCGATGGCATGGTAGGGCGGGCCGTGACCGTTCGGGGTGTAAAGGCCGGGTATCGAGGCAAAGTCACCGCTTGATTGCAGGCATTTGGCAACAGCAACAATTGCATGCTCGCCTTCGCCTGCAAGCGACAGATCAAAACCGTGGGAAAGGGGTTCTTCTGGCACGACAGTTGGATGCGGTCCGCCGGCAATCAGCAGCGCGCCGGTCCCGGACAGAACTTCAGTCAACCGGTAACCGGCCAGGGCGTTGTATGTGAAAAGCGTCATGCCGACGAGGTCCGGCCGAAACCTGCGTGCTTCTTCCGCCAGACAAGTCCGGGCCTCGGCTTGGCTGCAGTTCGCAAGATCGAGGCATCGCACCGTGTGGCCCGCCGACAGCAAGGCGGCCGCAACATATTGCTGCCCGAGGTAGGGCGAATTCATGGGTTGCGGCAACGGAGGCAGGGCCAGAAGGGCGCGAACCACGTCAGGGATCTCCAGGTTTCAGGTTGGGCGTTTGATGCCCAACCAGTATTTGGCGACGCGACCTTACGTCAAGTCAAGCGGTTTACCTGTCATGGTTGCGTCTGTCGAATTTGCTCGTGCATTTGCTAGTCCAGCGTTACCGCCTCGATCCGGCCTTCCAGCATATGCGGCAGGTTGAGAAGGAACTATCGCAAAGTTTTCGTGAACCGATGTGGAGTATGGATTTGCCTTTGATGTGGAGACGTGACGATGGCAATTTCCTTTAAGGGCGCTCATTTCCCCAAGGATGTGATCCTCTTCGCTGGACTTCATGCTGTCCAGACGTCGAAACAAGGCGGCTGCCACGAAGTTCTTCGCTCGTGCCCTTGAAGCGAACGGAATGCCGCGAAAAATCGTGGTCGACAAGAGCGGCGCCAATACCGCCGGGATCGACGAGATCAATCGAATGTTGCGGAGCTTCGGCTGCCCAATTCCGATCGAGACAGTGCGCGCATCAAGCACCTCAACAACATCGTTGAGCAAGATCACCGTTTCATCAAGCGCCGGACCCGGCCCATGCTTGGTTTCAAATCGTTCGAGGCAGCCGCCTCAACGCTGGCTGGCATTGAGGTTGCCGGCATGATCCGCAAGGGACAGTTCAGGGAAGAAGTCTGTCCATTTCAGCAGTTCGCGAACTTTGCCGCCTGATCTGGGGAACACAGTGTTCGCTACTCGCTGCAGGCATATTTTGCGACAGAACCGTGGCGCCGTCCGGCACATTGGTGCCGGACGGTCTTTCCTTTCGAAACTAGTGAGATCCAACCGCCATGCTGCCAATCTTCGAAAACCATAGCCGTCCCGGCGCTGTCGGTTCCGCAATGGTATTGCTGGACGGACCAGATTATGACAGTGCCTAGAGATAATGAGGCGCCCTACGAGCATCCGTCACCCCGCATGGGCGTCGGCGTACCTTTGGACGTACAGCGGCCAGCCCTGATCGCCAGCAACACCGTTGCGCACGCTTTCCCAGCCCTGGCCGTGACGCTCCAGGTTTCGGTGTTCGAGCTCGACGCAGGTCCGCTCGGCCGTCTCGGCGGTGAAGCGCACCTCCCATTCACTGGCCTTACCGGGTCAGTTCTCGGTGAAAATCAACAGTGGCCGCCACCGGTGTCGCTGAGGTTACTCCTAAAACGTGTGCGCATTCTTCCCGGTGAGGCGATGACGCTGTAGAGTGGCTGAATATGCCCCCAACCGTCCCGCCCGGAGGCTCCGTATGACCGAGGTCTTGCTGTTCCACCACGCACAGGGGCTGACCCCGGGTGCGCGCGCGTTCGCCGACACCTCGCTTCCATCATATGACGCGGATGCAACCGCCCTACTTACCATACGAGTCCTTGAGTTCCTGGATCGCGTTTGGTCCATGCTGACGTCTTGGCTTGAGCGGCCCGACAGGTGGTCCCACAACAGCGCTCCTTTGCGCGCCCGTTCCACCTGTCCCAGGCTCGACACCTGTCGACCTATTGCAGCGCCCCCGACGCCGAGGCAGTCTTGAGCTTCCAGTCTTCAATCAGCGTGCCTTCCGTCTTGAGCCTGCTCGCAAGGTAATAAAGACGCCGGGTGGCCGGACCATCCGGCGCGAGCTCGAAACGCTGTTTCAGGTAATAGGGTGGAATGGCCTGCGAATAGAGTGTCGCGGTTACCGTGACCTTGGCCGGATCGATCCCTGCGGGCAGCGCTATCCGGTATTCCAGACTGTCGGAGCCGGCTACAAAGTCGGGATCCCGCGCGGCGGCGCCCTCGGGCACCGTGGCCTTCATGAAGGCCTCCGTAACTTTGCTGTCGCCGAACCTGGCCTGGAACTCGGGAGTGCCCGGGCTCAGGAACCCGTGCGGTGTGAGCCGGTTGTCCTTGGGGTGAGAGACACGGTGCACGAAACTCGTCGTGAATTCGCCAGCTGCGTTCAGGGTCAGTTCCTCGTAGATCTGGACCTGTTTCTGATCGGTGATGACACTGTGGTGCGGTTGAAAGAGCGCCGTGTCGGCACGCGCAGTCACGACATCCAGGAACTCTGTCTTGAGCGGCGTTCCCGTTCCATCCACGATGACACCGGCACCGTTGGTGCAGCCGGAACACCAGAGCACCGTGCCGTCGGTATCGGTCGCGCGGACTTCCAGGAACGCGCGGCGAAAGCCCACGCCCGAGGGCAGACGGTGACCGGTCTTGTTGCTAACGCGCACCCTGGCGACGAGCCCGTCATAGCCTTTGGCCAGATCAAGGGTGACGTCCGCCGTTTCTTCTGCCGCCTGCAGCGCCATCGTGTCGATGGCCAGCTGCGCGCCGTTGGTGGCATAGGTCATCGGGTCAGTCTTGCTCATGCCCATCTCGGCGCTGAACTGGCGCAGCATTTCCACCAGGAAGACATTCAGGCCAACATAATTGTGCCGCCGGTAATCCTCCCGGAATGGCACGTCGAGATCCTCTGAAGGCAGACGGTTGGCGACATCGGGCAGCGTGTTGTCCTGGATGGACGCGATCTGGGTGGTGATCGACGGTACGTTCAGGCTGCCGTCGACGCTCTTGAAGTCCGACTTCATGTGACAGTTCTGGCAGGTCCGGCCCGTTGCCTTGGCGCTGAAGCTGCTGTTCTGCCATTCAAGATAGGTTGCCTGCTCGACCGAGTGCTGGAATTTCGTCAGCGACTCGGAATAGGTAACGCCATACTCGGACTTCAGATAGGCGGCCGCATTGCTTGCGGCCTGATTGAAGACCTCCTGGTCCGCGGCCGTATAGCCTTCGAGCGGCACTTTCAGATTGGCATCCACATTGGGCAGGTTGATCGTGTGGCAGGTGCCGCACATTTCGCTGTCCTTGATGTAGTCGTCGTGGACAGGCGTGATGCCCATGGAATTCTGCATCGGGACCTTGCGTACGTCCTTATAGGGTCCGACCAGCTTGTCGGCCTCGTTGAGGCGGAAAACACCCGTCGTCCCGTTCATCAGGAATGTGTCGAGCGTGTTGTAGTCAGGCTGGCCCTCGGCACGCTGAGGCGGCGCTATATGGTGGCAGACGGCGCAGGAAATGCCCTCGCGGGCAAGGTTGCCATAGGTGTGGTAGGGATAGGTGCCGTCTGCGGTCTGCTGTTTCTTCTCCGCCTCGGTAAGGGGAGCGTGCAGAAGGGTGTACTCCACCTTGAATTCGTTGGCATTGAGCCCCGCGTCCGGTTTGGCTTGGGCATCGATCTGGAGCTGTCGCTGGCCCATGGCACCGTGGCAGGACAGGCAGGTTGTGCCGAGATCGCCGCTGAGGTCGCCCGCGCCGGCTTTTTCAAGAAGCGCGAATTCGCTCTCGAGCTGGGCGAAGAAGATCGGGTCACGACCCGCCAGCCCCATGGGTGACCAGCGCCATTCGCCATATTCGGAGATGTTGTAGCCGTCGCCATAATTCGGGCCTGTCTGAAGGAACATGGTGTTGCCCGAGGGCGGGCCGCCCAGGCCGCCATGACAGCCGACGCAATTGTCGGACGTCAGGAAATGCTGCGGCCCGTCCGGCCGGGACGGAACGTGGTCCAGCCACTGGCTGGGCAGTGTCTGGACCTTGTCCGCCTGGACCGCGATGCCGTCCACAGGGGGAAAGGTCCTTGCAAAATCCGGATTGATCGCCGTCGGCGAGGGGGCTGCAGTCGCGTTGGAACGCTCCAGGGCATCGTCGTTGTGAAAGAAGTCTTCGACCAGCGTGGCCTCGCTTGCACCCGCTGCGGGCCGCTGCACGGCAGGCAGGTTGAACGGACCGGGGGGAAAGCTCTTCATGTCGCGCCAGCTTTCGTCGACGCGAAAGATGAGCGGTTCGCCGTCATAGCCCTCGATGTTGTCGAGGGAGGAGAAGGTCAGCTGGTTTTCCGCGGAGGCGTGGCAGCGCATGCACGTGCCGATGCCGGCCTGACCCGATGCAGGCGAAAATGGCGGCTCGAAGGAATCGATTTCCGCCGACGGTTCGACCGAGGCAAAGAACCAGCCACCATGGGAGACGGAGCTGTCCTTGACCATCACCGTCCAGTTGAGCCCGCCGATCGTGTAGAGGAAGGCAAGCAGTTCACTTTCCACCTTCGCAGGATCCTCCGGATGCAGAACTTCCAGCATGCTCTGGTATTCCACGTAGCGGGCAGCCGGCGGGCTGACCATTTCCTTGACGATCATCGCGCCGTCGGGAACCTTGCCTTTGCGCCCCCCTTCCAGCCAGTCGATCAGCCCCGGCGAATAGTAGATCCGCACGGCCGGGTGCGTGCCATAATTAGTGTCGAGCAGGAAGGGGCCCGTGTCACGCCAGCGCTTGTCGCGCTTCCAGCCTTCCTTTGCAAAGGTTCGCTTTGCGACAAAGGGATAGAGCTTGGCCTCATAATCAAGCAGCGGCAGTTCGGAAGGAAGCGGGAGGTCCGAGGTTCCGGACGGTGCACTGACAGCGTTCACGGAGAACAGGATGAGGAACGCGGCGGCGCAGGAACGGAACATCGGCGGGATCTCCGGTAATTTGTATTCCGGGAAGTCTGCCTGTTTGGGTTGTGCCTGACAAGGCGCGCAACGTTTGCATCCTTGAGCTTTGTACAGCCTGGTTAATCCGCCGTTAGACGGAAACCTCGAAATTCGCGGGTGGTTGCGCATCCCGGACGGGGCTGGCCTGTGTTAATTCCAGTTAGACCATTAACCAGGGCGACCCGATAGGGTCCTCGCGTTTCTCATACTGAATAATGCTTTCGCCACCTTCGGCGGGCACGCAGCCCTTTGGAATGAAGGTGCCGGCATCTGCCGACTGTGCTGAAGCAAGGCGGCAATAACGGTTAGCCCGGCCCGTCCGCGGACGGCTGGGTCCCTTCGGTGATCAGCAGGCCCATCGCAGCGCGCTGTAAATAGTATTCGGGGGCGAGGTCGCCGGGGGTGCCATCGGGCTTGGCCCTGCTGCGGGTCATCGGCGCCATGGCCAGGCGATGCGGCAGACGTAGATTGCCGATCGCAATCGGGGACCAGAGATCGGTCATGGGAGTTCTCCTGAGTTCGTGGATGCGGTGGGGCGCGAGGATCAGAGCTCGCCTTCGGCGAGCATCTCGCGGGTGCGCTTCAGCGTGGACAGCAGGGCAGCCTTGTAGCCCTTGTCGCTGTCGAACTGCTTCTGCTCGGCCTGTTCCTCTGGACGGCACGCGTGACACGCCGAAGACGGTTGCGCAGGGCATTTCGGGGTGTTCCAGGCCGATCAGGACAAGTTGGGCATGCTCCCGCGCATTGACCCCCATATTGAGAGCTCTTGCATCCGAAGGGCGATCTCCGGCATTCCCGAGGCGGGTGTTCAGCGTGCGGATTCCGAACTGGCGAAGTATTGGTCAGCCTCCAGCTCCATCGATTATATTCATTAAATTTCGGTTCTATCTCAAAAAATCGACTTTATGTTGACAAATCTTTTTTTATGGGATAGCGTGGTATATCCAAGTCAAGGGAGAAATCTATGAAGCTGTTGACCGGAACCCGTGCAGGGGATGCAACGCCATCCGTTTTCAGTGTTTCGGGTGACACTGCAACCTTGCTGAGCGAGAATGCGGGCGACCTGTCCGCTCTGATCGCGGATATTGCGGAGGGCGGCGCGCTGCCCCAGCCCGCGGCCGGTGCCGTCACTGTGCCAGTAGCGGATATTACGCCCGCCTTGCCCGTGGCGCGGCCGGGCAAGATCGTTTGCCTTGGATTGAACTATGCCGAACATGCCCGCGAAGGCGGGTATGAGGTGCCCGACTATCCCGCCATGTTCCTGCGCGCGGCCACATCCATGATCCCGGCAAACGCCCCGATGATCCTGCCGCTGGCCTCGCAGACCTTCGACTATGAGACCGAGCTGATGGTTGTCATCGGTAAGGGCGGGCGCCATATTTCAGAAGCGGAAGCGCTGAACCACGTCTTTGGCTATACCACCTTCAATGACGGGTCGGTGCGCGAATACCAGCGCAAGACCCATCAATGGACGGCAGGCAAGAACTTTGACGGCACCGGCGCACTGGGTCCCGTTGTCGTCACACCTGACGAAGTGCCTGCCGGCGCGCATGGGCTGGCCATCAGCACCCGCCTGAACGGTCGGGTTTTGCAGAACAGCAATACCTCGGACATGATCTTCCCTGTGGCGCGCACGATTGCGATCGTTTCGGAAATCATGACGCTGGAACCCGGCGACATGATCGCTTTTGGTACGCCTCCCGGCGTGGGCCATGCCCGCAAGCCGCAAGTGTGGATGAAGGCGGGCGATGTGGTCGAGGTCGAGATCGAAAGCATCGGCATTTGCCGCAATCCCATTATCGCCGAGGCCGATCTTGGTGCCCAGGGGGCGGCCGCAGAATGACCGGCGCTGCACTGCGCAGAGGGAGATTTCTGTCCTGCTCGCCCGGACCGGAGGGTCGGGCCAAGCCGGGCCGGGTCTGATCCTGACCGATGCGCGGTCGCGTTTTGCAAGGCAAGCACTCGGCGAGCCTGGCGCGAGCGATTGGGCTGTCGTTTCGCGCGCTACTCATGCACATGGGCGCGGCCCGCACATTCTGGCGCACGACCGCCTGCGCGATGATTTCACCAAGATCGATTTCCACTTAGTGCCGTCAAAGACCTAAGGCCCCACGGCGCCGTGGGCGATCAACCCGCCGAATGCGCGGTGGCGGGGCGTTCCCGGTTTGACAGCGTCTGATACACGAATTGGCCTGTTGTGCGATAATGATCGGCCAGCAACGCTACCGCCTTTTCGGAATCACGGGCCAAGGCCGCCGCCGATATGGCGGCATGTTCATCCGTGATCTGGCGTTTGGGATACGCCGCCAACTTCGCCACATTGCGATAGCGCACCGCCAGATCGTAAAGCTGGGAACAGAAGTTCAGCATATAGACAGACGGACAGGCCGCAATCAGCGCCGTGTGAAACTCGCGATGCGCAATCTCCCATCCCTTTGCGTCGGCCTGACGGTCCAATGCGCCCAAGCGATATTGCAGCAAGACGATCCGTTCTTCCCACGCGGGACCGCCATGGGCAATGGCATCGGCAAAGGCCATGGTTTCGATCCGACAGCGGGTATCCAGCAACACCGCGAAATCCTCGGCGCTGATTTCGGGGGCCCAGAACCCGCGCTGTTCGTTGCGGATGACCAGTTGTTCGGACGACAGAATGCTCAACGCCTCGCGCACCGGGCTGGCCCCCATGTCGAGCTTCTTGCGCAAGGCATCGATCTGGATGCGGGTTCCGGGCATCAATTCACCCGACAGCACCATTTCGCGGATTTTGTAATGAGCTAAAGAAGTTAGCGAGCGGTGGGCGTCCATAAGAATGCTCCTTCGGGCCATTTTTAACCGGCACATCGGCCAAGCGCAATAAAAATCGATTTTCGCGCCTGGCAAGAAGGCCTGCTCAGCCGGGGGTGGCCTGGCGGCGCAGGGGACCGATGGGTAGAAACTCGGACAGGCGCGATTTCGGATAGAACGCGGTTGCATAGGCGGGGCGACTCCTCAGGCGGTCGAACCAGCCGGTCACGCGCGGCGACCCGTCTTGCCACATCGCAGCAAAGCCCAGATCGTCCAGCCGGTCCATCAACGGAGCAGCGATCAGATCGGCCAGCCCGATGCTCGCACCCGACAGCCAGGGCTTGTCGGCCAGGCCCGCTTCCATACGCTTGATGGCCGCGCCAAGCCGTTCCATGGCGTTGTCGACCTCTTGATCATCAAATCCCTTGCGGCCCATCTTTTCATAAAAGTGCTTTCGCAAGGGGCGGATGTCTGCTTGTTCCTTCTGAAAGGCCGCGTCGTCCAGCCCGTCAAACCGGGGCAGAAAGGCCATGTTGAATGAAGGCACGCGCACGGCGGCTGTCGGCACTTCGTCCAGAAAGCGTATCCAGGCGCGCACTCGGGCCCGCTCGACAGGGTCGGCGGGCAGCAGGGGCGGTGTGGGAAAAACCTCGTCCAGGTATTCGCAAATTACACCCGAATCCATGATGATGCGGCCGTCATGCACCAGGGTTGGCACCACTCCGTTGGGGTTTATGGCCAGATATTCGGGCTGCAGGTGTTCATTGGTGGCCAGATTGACCAGCCGCCCGTCCCATTCCAGGCCCTTTTCGGCCAGGCAAAGGCGCACCTTCTGGCTGCAGGTCGAATGGTTGGCATGGTACAGTGTCAGCATGAATGCTGCTCTCCAAGGTTGCAGCGCGGGCTAGGCCCCGGCCAAGGCACGTAGGCCATTGATGATGGGTAGGACGGCGGTGATACCTAGCACCACCAGAACCGCACGCGAAAAGGTTTGCGACTGCATGCGCGTTCCGGCCTTGCCGCCAATCCACAGGCCGAGGAAGGCCATGGGCAGAACGAGCATGCTGATCCCCAGTGCCTGTGGCTGCAACAGCCCCAATGCGCCCAGAACCGGCGCTTGCATCAGGGAGAACAGGGCGAACATTGATCCGGCGGCAAAGACAAATGCCGGGCGCGGCAGGTGAAGCGAATGCATGTAGGGCGGCCCCACCAGCCCGGACAGGCCCGTGGCCCCATGCACCAGCCCGGCCAGGAACCCGAAGCCAGGCGCGAGGTCAGGACGGGCCACCGCGGCGATGCGTTTCGAGCGCAGGCGGGTGGCCAGGTAGCTTAGCACCATCGCCCCCAAGGCGATTTCCACATAAGCGTCGTTGATGCGTGACAGTGCCACCGCGCCCAGGCAAAGCCCGACCGCGCCAAAGCTCAGAAACCCGCGCAAAAACGGCTGGTCCCGATGCTGTCGGAAGGACCAAAGCTGCGCGATATTGGTAACCATCGTGGGCAGGATGGCCACCGACAAGGCCATGGGCAACGAATGGGTGACTGTCATCACCGGAATACCCAGAATGGGCAGGCCGAACCCCATTGCGCCCTTGAGGATGCCGCCCACGAAATATGCGGCAACCGCAATCAACAGCACCGGTTCGGCCAGATCCCACATGCGCCGGTCAGCTCTGCTTGTTCCAGCGCTCGACGCTCCCTTTGCCGTCGATCAGCACGAAGGCCATGATACAGGTTTCGTCAAAACGGTTGGACCATGCATGGTTATTGCCGCGCTGCACCAGCGTGTCACCCTCACGCAGCTCCAGTTCGGTGTCGTCCAGAAGCATCATGATCCGCCCTTTCAGCACCACTGCGAAATCCACGCTGTCGGTGCGGTGCATGAAGGGGTGGCGCGCGCCTTCGATGATGTTGTTCCCAGCCCCCATGGCGCTGAAAGCGGCTTTGCCGTCCAGCGTGGCCAGCACTTCGGGGTTTTCGGGTTCAAAGTGGATCACCCGGAACACGGCACCATTGTGCGGGGGGTGCAGGATCAACGCATCCTCCACGGTTTCGTCGGGACCATCCCACGCGGCGGGAGTTTCAAAATTCTGCCACAGGTTAATCAGCGCCACACCGGGCCGGCTGGGCCGCTCCAGGATATTCGTGGCCGGGCCATCGGATACGACAATCGCCTTGCCGGTTTCGTCATGACCGGTCACGACACGACGGACATATCGGGACATATGGGGGTTCTCCTTTGCCTCCTGTGATGAGGGCATCATAGTGCCTATGTCGAGTTTCGCAATAAAAATCGATTTTATCGGATACCTTGTTCTGATCGGTTATGGCAGAATGAGGATGCGGGGAAGGAGCGCCTGCGAGACGACAGGAGACGGCCATGAAACTACGTGTCAGCATTTTCACCAATGCCGGGACCGTACCCTTGGAAATTGCGCAAGATCGGGGATTTTTCTCTGACGAGGGCCTGGCTGTCACCGTGGTTGGCACCACCAGTTCAGTCGAACAGATGACGGGCGTAATCAATGGCCGTTATGACATTGCCGCCACCGCCATCGACAATCTGATCGCCTACAATGCGGGGCAGGGGGCGGCGCCGACAGAGCGGGTGTCAGAGTTGGTCGTGTTCATGGGCAGCGCGGCCTATCGCCTGCAGTTGGTCGTCGGCCCGGGAGTGCAAAGTTTTGAGGATCTGCGAGGCCAGCGCATCGCGGTCGATGCCTTGTCCACGGGATTCGCCTTTTTGCTGCGCGAAATGTTGGCGCTGAACGGCCTGCCCCTCGGCAGTTATGAGCTGCTGCCCACTGGGGGGCCTCGCGAACGCTGGCATGCAGTGCAAGCCGGAACCGCGGCCGGGGCGCTGTTGAACGCGTATTTCGAGAGCCTGGCCCATGGCGAAGGCTGCCGCACCCTGATCAGCGATCCTGACCCATGGGACGGCTACCAGGGCAACGTGTTTTGCGCACAGCCAGCGGTTCTGGCCACAGGCGCGGTCGATGGTTTCATGCGGGCTGTGCTGCGCGGTGTGGATTTCGTGCTTGACCCGGCCAATGCCGAACATATCGCACAGGCGCTCGTGGATCATTTGGGCGACATGACACCCGCCCGTGCCGTGCGCGTGGCCGAAGCGCTTTCGGGGCAGAACAGCATCCTTGCTCCTGGCCTGCCAGTGTCGCGTTCGGGCACGCGTCGGGTGATGGATTTGCGCCAGACCTATACGGGCAAGGCGCTGCCTTTCGACGTAGAGAGCCTGTTCGACCCGCGCGCCATGGTGCTGGCATGAGCGTGCCGCCGCTGTCGCTGACCGTCAATGGAGCCCGCGTGACCGTGACGCCGCGCGCCGGGCTGACCCTGCTTGCCCATTTGCGCAATGATCTGGGTTTGACAGGTACCAAGACTGGATGCGCCACCGGGGCTTGCGGGGCATGCACGGTGGTCATGAACGGGGCTGCTGTGCAAGCGTGCCAGGTGCCCGCCGCGGCGCTGCAAAACGCCGATGTGCAGACGATCGAGGAGCTGGTGAAAACCCCCGCCGGGCGCGCGGTGGCTGAAGCCTTGATCGCGGCAGGCGCGGCGCAATGCGGCTATTGCCTGCCTGGTATCGTTGCCGCCGCCAGCGCCGCCCTAGCGCGGGACGGGGCAGCTACGGACCTGCCCGCGGCGCTGTCGCGCAACCTGTGCCGTTGCGGCACGCATGCGCGTATTCTAGGGGCGCTTGAACGGGTGAAGAATGCATCAGGGGCAGAGGCATGACCGGGATTGGCAAACGGTTCGTGTTCGATCCCGTCGCACGCCGGATTGGCTTGCGCGTTGGCAAGGTGGAATTGGGCCAGCACATCTTCGAAGCCTATGAGGCATTGGCCGCCAACGCTCTTGGCATTGATCCGGGCCATTTGCGGGTTCTGCCCGTCAGCACCAAGGACAGTCCAGATGACGGGCTGACGGCGGGCAGCCTTTCGGTGCAGGTGACAGGCGCGGCGCTGGCGCTCGAAGCCGCGACGGTCCTGTCCAACCTGCGCAACGCCGCCGCACAGGCGCTCGGGGTATCCGCCGAAAAGGTCTCGCTCGACCCCTCGACGCTGTGTTTTGCCCATGGCCAAAACGCCTGCGACCTGTTCGACCTGTTAGCAGGGCTGGAGTGCGCGCAGATCGGCACGGTGCCCGACCTGCGCGCGGGGACGGATTTGGTCGGCGATGCGGTGATCGGCGCGCGTGCTTATCTTCAAGACATGGCGTTGCCCGGCATGATGCATGCCCGCGCCTTGCGGGGCAGGGCGGTTGATGACGTGCGCCCCCTTTTGCCCGACACCTGCCATTTGATCGTCAATCAGGCCTATGCCGCTGTCCTGGCCCCGGATGAGGCCACGCTGGCCGCGCTCTGGGCGCGCCTGGTTGAGCCCGCCGCGCCGGGCGACACGCGCTGCGATGGTCCGGTGTCTGGCTGGATCAGATGGGGACGGGTGTTGAGCACCCGGACGGGCAGCATACCAGATGCGCCGTCCACGTTCAGCGTTTCTGCCAGTCGGGGGTTCATCCTGCACGGCTCGATCGCGCCCTCTTGTGCGGTCGCGGTCTGGGACGGAGCGGAAATGACCGTCTACAGCCATTCGCAGGGCCTGTTCGCGCTGCGCACGCAGATTGCCCGCGTCCTGGAACTGGGCGCGGATCAGGTGCTGGTCCATCACGTGCCCTCTGCCGGTTGCTACGGTCATACCGGCGCAGATGATGCGGCAATGGATGCCGCCTTGATCGCGCGGCAGGCCATAGGGCAGCCCGTGCGTGTGGCCTGGCCGAGGATAGACGACATCCGCCTGGCGCCCCTTGGCGCACCCATGCTGGCCGAAGCCAAGGTGACCACGAATGAAAGCCACACCATCACCGGTTGGCAACAGGAGATCTGGAGCGCTCCGCACGGCCAGCGTCCCGGCGGGGCTGGTCATGTCAACCTTCTGGCCGCGATGGAGCGCGATCCCGACCTGCGGCCGGTCGACATACCCGATCTGCCAGAACAGGTCGGGGCAGGGGCTGCGCGCAACGCCGTGCCAATTTATGCCATACCCAAGGTGCAAGTGACCACGCATATCGTGCAGGATCTGCCTGTACGCACTTCGTCGCTGCGCGGCCTGGGCACCCATGTCAACACGATCGCGATAGAGGCTGCGATGGACCGACTGGCCGCGCGGGCCGGAGAGACGCCATTCGCGTGTCGCGACCGTCATCTGGACGACCCGCGTGCGCGCGCCGTGCTGGATAAGCTTGCCACCACCTGCGCCCCTGCCATGGCCGCGCTGTCCACCATGCCCGAGGATAGCATTGGCATTGGCCTTGGGCGCTACAAGAACAAGGCTGCCTATGCGGCGGTTGCCGCCCGTATCCGGCTGGAGGACGCGCCGCGCCTGTTGGAGTTGTGGGCCGTTGTCGATGCTGGCCATGTCGTGCATCGCGATGGGGCGTTGAACCAGATCGAGGGCGGGATGATCCAGTCCGCCAGTTGGACCTTGCTGGAGCGTGCGCTTTTGCGCAACGGCCAGATCGAGGTCGAAGGCTGGGACGATTATCCCACACTTGGATGGGACGGCGTGCCGAAGCTGCACGTTTCACTCGCAGATCCCGGCTCCGATGTGCCTTCGCTTGGGGTGGGCGAGTGCATGGTCGGCCCGACCGCTGCTGCCATCGTCAACGCCATCAGCCAGGCGTTGGGCCAGCCGATCA
Organism: Roseibium salinum; assembly: GCF_026240905.1. Classification (NCBI taxonomy): domain Bacteria; kingdom Pseudomonadati; phylum Pseudomonadota; class Alphaproteobacteria; order Hyphomicrobiales; family Stappiaceae; genus Roseibium; species Roseibium salinum. The sequence continues at coordinate 110,609 of NZ_JAPEVI010000001.1, read as the reverse complement.
CCGACCTGCCCCTTGACCGCGACAGGCTGATTGCCGTTCTGATGAACGACGAAAAAATCGATAAAAAGTTGCAAAATAGTTTTTCTTGATTAATCTGGTTTCATTCGGCCGTGCACGAATGAGGAGATCGGGTTCGGCCGGCACAGGTGCAACACAGGGAGGTACATATGAAAACGCTAACGAAACTCGTCGTCACAGCGGTTCTGGCGCTAGGCGCGACGCTTCCGGCGCAAGGCGTCTCAGCGCAAAGCGAACTGCGGATCGGCACCGCCAGCCTGGGCGGGGCCTATTACCCGATGGGGCAGGCGCTGGCCAATTCCATCAACAATTTCGCCGAAGGCTACACCATGTTGCCCATCGTCACGGGCGGCGGGGCGGAAAACCCCCGGCTGATCGCCTCGGGCGAGGTGGACGTGGCAATTGCCCCCGCAAGCCTTGCGTTCTTCGCCCATGAGGGCCGCACTCCCTACCCCGAGGCGCTTCCGATCTCGGGACTTGGCATTTTGCATTCCAGCGTCTTGCACATGGTCACCCTGCCCGGTTCGGGGATCAAAAGCGTCACCGACCTGCGTGGCCGTACGGTTGCCGTTGGCCCCGCTGGCGGCGGCACGCTGAACATTCTGAACGACCTGCTGTCGATGTATGACATGACGATGGAGGATATCACCCCCAGCTTCCTGTCGTATGCTGACGGCTTCAGTCAGTTGGCCGATGGCAGCGTGGATGCGTCCTTTGCGCTTGCGGGCTTCCCGACTTCTGCCGTGGTGCAGGCCGCTGCGACCAATGATCTGGAATTCATCGAACTCAGCGATGAAAACATGGCCGAGCTGAAGGCGCGCTTCCCCTATTATGGCGGGGTTGTCGTTCCAGCCGATGTTTACGGCACCGACGCGCCGGTTTCGGTCATCAGCTCGGCCAACCTGCTGATTGCTCCGGCTGACATGGACGAAGACCTGGCGTTTACCCTGACCCAGGCGGTTTACGACCACATGGATGCGCTGATCGCGGAAAATGCCTTGGCCGCGTCGATCGAGCCCGAAGCGTCGCTCGACCTGCCGATCCCGCTGCACCCAGGTGCGGCCCGGTATTTCGCCAATCGCAAATGAGCATGATCTGAACTGTAAATCGGACGTCGGCGCATGCGGCGCCGGCGGCCAAGATGTGCTTGGCAGAAAGGGGTGTAGCGGTGCTGACCATTGAAAAAGGCCTGAGCTACGTCGTGACCGTGGTCGCCATTGGGCTCAGCTTGTGGCACCTGGCGATTGTAGCGGGGTTCTTGACCTATTCCACGCTCGACATCCGCATTCTTCACCTGACGGTCCTGTTGGCGCTGGTGTTTCTGGTAAGACTGCCGCGCGACAATTCGGTCGAAAACGGCGCAAGCCCCAAACGCGCTGCCTTTGGCCTGTCGTTGCGGGTCGTTTGTGCGCTGATCGCCGTCGGCGCCGGTCTTTACACCTATTTTCGCTGGCGGCCGATTGCGTTCAGCGGCGGCGTGACGACGGATCTGGATGCGCGCGTGGGCCTGGTCATGATTGCGCTGGTGCTGATCGCGGTATCGCGCCGAATAGGCCTGTTCCTGAGCCTGATCGCGGTGGTCTTTCTGCTCTATCCGTTCGTGTCGTCCTATCTGCCCGAGGTCATTTCGACCCGTGGCTATGGATGGGAACGCGTATCTATCTTCCTGGCCACCGGCGGCGAGGGTATCTTTGGTATCCCCTTGGGCGTGTCGGCATCCTACATCATCATTTTCACGATCTTCGGCGCCTTTCTGAACAACTTTGGCGCGGGCGATTTCTTCTTTCAGTTGGCCCATTCCCTGACCCGCGGCGCACGGGCGGCCTCTGCCAAGACGGCCGTCATATTCTCCACCCTTCTGGGCATGATCTCAGGCTCGGCTGCGGGCAATGTGGCCGTGACCGGCACCATGACCATCCCGATGATGAAACGCGAAGGCTACACGCCCAACCAGGCTGCGGCGATCGAGGCCGTGGTCTCAACCGGTGGCCAGATCATGCCGCCAATCATGGGGGCTGCCGCGTTTATCATGGCCGAGATCATCGGCCGCCCCTATTCCGAGGTGATGACGGCTGCGCTTATCCCGGCGCTGTTATTCTTCAGCTCCATTTTCTTCATCGTTCATTTGCAGGCGGTCAAGGTAAACCTGCCCCGGACCGAGGCCGCCTCCGATGCACCGCCCCTGCGACGCTCCTTGCTGGCTGGCACCCGGTTCATGGTTCCGTTTTTCACCTTGATCGGGATGATGCTGGCTGGCTACTCGCCGTTTCGCGCCTCTTTCATTGCCTTGATCCTGCTGCTGGTGGGCTGCACCTTGTATGAATGGCGCGATCTGCGGGGCGTACTGCACAAAACCCTGAAATCCCTCGAAGACGGGGCGCTGGCCGTGCTGTCGATCGCGGTGGCCTGCGCGGCGGCGGGCATCGTGGCGGGGGTCTTGTCGATGACCGGGCTAGGGTCGAAAATCTCCAGCCTGATCATCGTTCTGGCCGCGGGCGAGCCGCTGCTCGCGCTGGCCATGACCGCCGTTCTGGCGATCATCCTGGGAATGGGACTGCCCACAACGGCGGCCTATCTGATCCTGGCCACTGTGGTCGCCCCGCCGCTGGTGCAGATGGGGGTGCCGCTGCTGACCGCGCACATGTTCGTGTTTTTCTTCGGCTGCATCTCGACCATTACGCCACCTGTGGCGCTTGCCTCTTATGTGGCTGCGGGGATCGCGGGCAGCGACATCAACCGCACGAGCTGGACCGCCTTTACCTATGGCATTACCAGCTACATCCTGCCCTTCATGTTCTTCTTCAGCCCGGCCTTGCTGATGCAGGGTTCAGGCATGAACGTTACAGTGGCGGTGATGACCGGGTTGCTGGCGGTGTTTTGCATCAGTTCGGCGGTCGTGGGGTATTTCCGGCGCAGCCTTAACCAGATAGGACGTGGGGCGATGGCCTTGTCCGGCCTGCTGTTGATATATCAAGAGCAGACCAGTTCCGTCATCGCCCTGCTTATGCTAACGGGTGTTGCTTTGGTGATCCAGTTCGGAGGACCCCGCGTGGCGCTCCTCGTGGCGAAGTGATCGGCCAACCGCAATCCGCCTTCCACGACCTTCTCCCTTGGAGCTTGAAGGGGCGTCAAGCTGGAAGGCCGCACGGCTCAGCCGCCGTTTGCGTATAAGCGGGCACCGCCTACGGCCCGGCGAACGGCGCCTTCGCGTAGAGCCTCCAGCGCTTGTTCCGGACCGGTGCCAGGTGCCGATGCTGATCGACGGGAGGTTTCCGCAGGTCCACATTGCCGATCTTCATCGTCTCCAGTTAGTCGTGATCACCGCCATTCAAAATCACTGGAATACTCGAGAACAGCGTGAGAAATCGGCTTAGGCCAAAAGACGTTTAGCAACGAGGAGTGTGCAGCCGGAAAACTGAACCTGTCAACTTGATGCTGAATCCACCGATCCGGCTACCCGGTTCAAAGCAGTAAGCAAGTTCGGGCACATCTGAATTGAATTCGTCGCGGATCACTCAGAGCCGCAACTGCTCGTCGAGTCCGGCCCGCCTTTTTTCGATCTGCGGAACCTCAACGAGGTGAGATCCTGCAACTGGTTCCTTGGTGGTAAACGGCACGAGGATCAGTTCTGTTTGGTTTTCTCGCTTCTGGATTATGAGGCCAAGGCAGTAATGCCTGAGCGACCAAGTGCCTAACATGAACATCACAACGCCGGTTTGGCTAAGCTATCTTGAGCTGATAGCTTGGTCGAATGGACATTCAAGTGTCTTTAATCTGTCGGCGAGACGTTCGGAAAATTCTAGCGTGATCTTTGATGCTGGTCGATCAAGGGGGCGCAATACATACAAAGTTTGCCAGAATGCCGGCGCGAATTGGGCAAGATCCAGCGCGTTCGCATAGCGTCGAGCGGTAATGGCGTCGATGATTCCCACTCCGAAACCCCGTCGGACAAAGCCGCATACCGACTCGAAGGTTTGCGCTTCAACAGTGGCTCCGGGGAAGGCGATTCCCCGCTGATCGAAGCGCTCCGACAGTTGAATCGTGGTTGGGTGTGTCGAACTCACACATATCAGGGTCTCTGCCAACAAATCGGCGGGTTTCAGCACGGGTTTGTCCCGTGGTGCTTGTCCGCGCGGAAAGGCGATCAGGCACGGGATCGAGAACTCCTGGACATCGAGGGTCTGATCCTCAGCCAGACGGGTTGAAATCGCCAGATCGAAATCATGGGTCTGCAGCAAGCCGGTCATCATTTCCGAGCGGCGCGCCTGAAGCTGAACCCGTACCGACGGCCTGTCTGCCAGAAAGCCGCTGAGGACCTCGGGCAGGAAATCGATAGCTATGTCGGGATAGGACACGATCGTGAGATCTCCACGGCGGTTGTCGCGGATCTGGCGGGCCCGATGTTCGGTTAATTCCACGCTTTCCAATGTGCGATTGACATCCGGCATCAGGAACTTCGCTTCGGGTGTGGCCACCAGTCGGCCCTTCACGCGGTCGAAGAGCCGAAACCCCAGCGTATGTTCGAGGTTGGCGATCAGACTGCTGGCCGAGGGCTGGGCGATACCCAATATTTCGGCCGCCTGCGTCATGTTTCCGCTCATCATGATCGCACGAAGGCACTGCAACTGACGAATATTGATCAAAATTCAACTCCATAGTCAAAAGCTATGAGCGCCGCAATATATATTATTATCTTCTATTGCTTCTGTTGTCTACGATCCTTGCAAGTAAACGCGGCTCGCGAAACAAGGACGCAGCACAGACCATGACTGGATTGCCGGAACTTACGAAACGCAGCAGTTTTGCTCTTGCACCGGACCTTTTGCTGACGCCAAAGGGAGCGCAGCCCGGCATGGTGTTGCAAGTCCGCGACGGCGCGATTTCCTTTGTCGGTTTCCGGACCGACTTCGAGACTCAATTTCGGGATACCCCGGTTACCGACTTGCCTGAACGCGCTATCGTGCCGGGCTTCATCGACGCACATACTCACCTTGGCCAGGCGTTCGGTAAGGCGATCACCGGGGGGAACCTGCGCAGATCTGGCGCCGCATCTGGACCCCGATGGAAGGCAGCTTTGATCCGGAAACGGTCTATGTTTCTGCCAAGTGGATGTTTCTCGAAGCGCTGCGCGGCGGTTTTACCGGCATCGTCAATTTTGCGATTCAAAATGAGGCCAAGACAGAGGCTCTTCACCGGGCGGCAACGGATGTCGGCATTCGCCTTGTGTCCAGCACCGGTGCGGCACTGCCTGTCGACGGCCGGGAATTGCCGGGAGCTTGCGACATTGCGAAGGCAATAGACTCGTCGCTGACTCGGGTCGAGGCGCATATCGCGGCTTGCAAGGACCAGCCGCTCATCACGCCTTCGCTCTGCATCCCCGCGGTGCAAGGTGCACCCGGCGAGTTGATCCGCGCATTGTCGGATTACAGCGCCGAAAAAGGCGTCCTGTTCCAGATCCATACCAACGAGCATCATGTGGAGGTGCATTGGAGCGTGTGCACATATGGCAAGCGTCCGCTGGAGTATTTCGCCGAAAATGGCGCGGTCGGGCCGCACACGTTGCACCACCATTGCACGCTGGTGACGGATAACGAGATCGAAATTCTTCGCGAGACCGGTTCCGCGGTCAGCTACAACCCGCTGGCCAGCGCCTGGAAAGGCGATCGCGCCGCGCCCGCCCTGGCATTTGCCGCCCGCGGTGTCCGCTTTGGCATCGGCACCGACAGCACGCGGTCCGACGCGCTACGCCTGCTTGAAACCGCCGAAACCGCACAGCGGTTTTCCCAAGGCATGCAGAACGCGGATTTCTCGTGTGGTGCGGCCTGGACCTGGATCGACGCCGCGACGCGCGGCAGTGCCGATGTTGCAGGGCTTGGCGGGGTGACGGGGGAGATCAGGGTCGGCCGACGCGCCGATTTCCTTGTGCTCGATCGTCGACAGCCCGAGGTCAATCCTTCCTGGGACTTCGAATGGGAACTGGTCCGGCTTTACAATCGCGACCAGATCGAAGCGGTGATCATCGACGGCAGGACCGTCATGGAGCATTCCCGGCCCGTCGGTTGGGATGCGGAAGAATTCCTCAAGACCAACAGGGACCGCGCGCATGACGTCGTCAGCGCTGCGCCGATTGTTCGGTGCCATGGCCGGTCGGGCGATTTTCGGAACAGATGAAAGGGTAGCAAAGCGATGGAAACGCATCTGAAAAAATACGGCCAGCTTGTCATGTCGCTTATGGGCGTGGTGGCGATCTGGTGGATCGTGTCGGGCTTCGGGCTCGTCAACCAGAACCTCTTTCCGACCCCTCCCCAGGTTCTGGCTGCCGCGGTGGAGCTCTACAAGGACGGAGTCTTGATCAGTGACTTGCAGATATCGCTGAAACGCGCCGGCATCGGCTTTGCGATCGGCTCGACACTGGGGGTGCTGATCGGGCTGCTTACCGCACGGGTCTTTGCCTTTTCGGTGGCTCTGGAACCCTTCCTGACGTTGTTGCGACCGATCCCTGCCATTGCGCTGGTGCCGATTGCCATCGTCTGGTTCGGCATCGGCGAAGGATCGAAATACTTCGTGATCTCCTACACAGTATTCCTGGCCGTCTGGCTGAATACCCATGCCGGAGCTTCTGCCGTCGCGGGCACCTATATCCGCGCCGCGCGGTCGCTTGGCGCCAATCGCTTCCGCGAGTTTTTCGAAGTCGTCGTTCCTGCCGCAGCGCCACATATCGTCGTTGGGCTTCGGCTGGGTGCGGCGCTGGCGTTCCTCAGCCTGGTCGCCGCCGAGCTTAGCGGCGCCTCGTCGGGCATCGGCTTCCGCCTTCAGGATGCCCGCCAGTTCATTCAGACCGACCGCATGTTCGTGGGGCTCATCGAGCTCGGCATCCTTGGCGCGCTGCTCGACTCGGTCTTTGTCATCATCAGCCGCCGGCTGGTCCATTGGGAGAGCGCATGATGGAAGCTGCACTGAAAATAGTCGAGGAAACTCAGGCAATGTCCAACACCGAGGTCGGCAGAATTGACGTGGAAAACGCCGCGGTCACATTCGAGGGCCCCGGAGGCAAGAAGATCGAGGCTCTCGCACCGACCGATCTGGTGATCGAGCCAGGATCGTTCATCTCGCTGATCGGACCGTCGGGATGCGGCAAGTCCACCTTGTTGAACGCGGTCGGCGGTTTTGTCGCTCTGTCCAGCGGTATCATCAAGCTGGATGGCGAGCCGGTGACAGGCATCAATCCGGATGTCGGAGTGGTGTTCCAGCAATACGCCCTGTTCCCGTGGTTCACTGCGCTCGGCAACGTCCTGTTTGCGCTCAAGCGGTTCCCGATGACGAAAGAGGAGCGCAGGGAGCGTGCGATGACAGCTCTCAAGGAAGTCGGGCTCGAAGGACGCGAAAACAATTATCCCGGCCAGTTGTCGGGTGGAATGCGGCAGCGGGTGGCACTTGCCCGGACCTTCGTGACCTCGCCGAAGGTTCTGTTGATGGATGAACCATTCGGTGCGCTGGATGCCCAGACCCGTGTGGTCATGCACGAGATCCTTCTGCGCGTGTGGGAGGCACACAAGGCCACCGTAATCTTCGTCACCCATGACGTCGATGAAGCACTGATCCTGTCCGACAAGGCCCATATCATGAGCGCCGGACCGGGTCGCATCATCGAGACCATGGACATCACCGACGAGCGGCCGCGCCGGGCGCATCAGGTGACCGAGAGCTTCCTGAAGAACCGCAATCACATCATCAGTCTGCTGCGCCAACCCGGTGCCGACGATCACTGATGCACACTCAATTTAACCGGAGGTAACAATGTACAACCCGCTCAAATCAACCTTTCTCGCCGCTGGCCTCGCCACAATGGCGACAGCCGCGATGGCGCAAGACACCGAAATCACGTTTGGTGGCGGCGCCTATCTCGACATTCCGCAACTGTCGGTCGCGATGGATCATGACCTGTTTGCAAAGCACGGTCTGGATGTGAACGTCATTCCGTTTCAGTCCGGCCGTGCGGCATTCGAAGCGCTCCTTGGCGGCCAGCTTGACGTTGCCGTCATGGCCGAATTCCCCGCCGTTGTCGGTGCGATGCGCGATCAGGAGTTCAAGGTCATTGCCGGCCTGTCACGGTATCAGGCCACGCGGATCATCCATACCGGCGATGCCAGAATCGATTCTGTGGCCGACCTGGCGGGCAAGCCGATCGGGGTCACGGCCGGAACCAATGTGCATTTCTGGCTAGAGAACGAGCTGAGGGACGCCGGCGTCGAGGCCGAAATCGTCTCTGTCGGCCCCCCGGACATCGTTCCGGCCCTGGCGCGCGGCGATATCTTTGCCGGGGCAATGTTCCCGTCCTTCTACGGCGGCGCGAAAGAGATCTTGGGAGACAAGTATCAGGAAATCCCGATTTCCAGCTACGAGACCCATTTCATTCTCGTGGCCACCCAAGAGTTGATCGACGACAATCCCGACGCGGTAACTGCCGTCCTGTCGGCTTTGGTCGAAGCCGAAGAGGTAGTGAAAGCCGATCCCACGGAATCACACGAAGCCGTGTCGCGCGTGCTGAGCGGAACGCTCAAACCTGAGGAGGTGGCCGAAGCCTCCGCCAACTACAGCTTCAATGTCAGCCTGGACGAGGCCCTGATCGATCTGATGGTCGATGAAGGCGTCTGGATCAATCAACGCGGTTCCATCAAAGGCGATGTGCCGACACGGGACTCGATCGGTGCTTACTTTGACAGCAGCTTTCTTGCCGAAATCGATGCAAGCCGCGTTTCCATAAACTGATCGTCTTCTCCTCCTCAACTGGCCGGATCATCCCCGTGGTCCGGCCCTTTTTCTTGGACACACGGAATGGATCCTGCGTATCTTGCACTTCTTGGCTTTGCGGTTTTCGGAGCCTCCATTCTTCAGGCTGCGACAGGAATCGGCTATGGCGTCATTGCCGGTCCGATCTTTCTAGTCGCATTGAACGGCACTGAAGCGCTCCAGATCAGTACGCTGCATAATCTGTTGATCGCGATCATACTCGTGCCGATGCTGCGCGGCGGTGTCGAAAAAAGAATTCTCGGATTTCTGGCGGCCGGCAGTATCGCCGGGATTGCCTTCGGCTTGTTTCTGCAGGCAGAACTAAGTGTTGTCGCTTTGAAGCTCGTTGCTGCGGCCATGGTGGCATTTGTCGCACTGACGCTTGTTTCCGACATGCGTCGGAAAAGCGCAGCAGTTTCCACATTCGGAGAACCCGGGATCGAAGTTGCGTCTGTCGGAGTGTTGTCGGGCATCATGGGCGGTATGTTGGCAATGCCTGGACCATTGGCCGCGACATGGATGTCGATCCGCTCCTACGAGAAAGCCTCCGTGCGCTCGACAATTCTCGCCTTCTTTGTCTTCGCTTATGGCGCGAATGTTCTGTCATACACTGCAGTGTCCGGTTTTGATGCTCAGACTTTGAAGTTGGCCGTTTTCCTGACTCCTCCTCTGGTGCTCGGCATCGCGGCCGGCTGGGTGATCTCGCGCCTTCTATCCGAAATGCTTTTTCGAAAGATTCTTCTGAGTGTTTTGACGGCTACCACCGTGATGCTTTTATCCAGCGTCGTTTGACGGCGGCTGTGAAACGGCATTTGGATGTGACCCTGTCAGATGACGGAATTTCAACGGCTTATGATGCCGATCGGCGTCGCGACCCCTCGCCAGTTCACAGGTCAGCTGCTCTTTACGCGCACGGGCCGCGCTCAGATCCGGAAAATATTCCAGACGCGATTGGCCCCAAGTGCCGAGACGACCCCAGGAGCGATTGAGAACAAAGGCGCCGAACATCGTCGGTTCTATGGACAACGAGTAGAACCGGGCCATGTTGAGGCGCGGGTCAACGCGCGTCAGAAGAACGGTTTCGTCATGAGTTCCATATCGCCACTGTTCGGCACAGACGCCCCAATCCTCCAATGAAGGATTTGAATCGTGGTTGCATCTGACGATTTGCAACGATGATGGGACGGCTGAGTTCGCCGGAACGACCCTTGTTATCTGAGGGCGATCTACGACGGCTTGGCCGGGCCGAGCCGATCCTCATCATCGATCAATGTCAGGCGAGACGAGGCGCCTCTTCCCCATCTCCAGAGCACCAGGTTCGTATCGCCTGGACCGGCTCCCTTGGCGAAGCTGCGCACGAGCAGGCCGTTGTAACCCTCCGCGATCAGTTGGCGGGCCAAACGCTGCGTTCGTGCTTCGCCTGTCGTCGTCGTCTGGTCGCGCCAGGTCGGGTCTGCCAGCGCGGTTTCGTCGAAGCCTGCTGCAGCCAAAGCCGACGTATCGCGGGTGTCGAAGACCATCTCGATCTCGGCGCGATAGCAGACAAGTGTCGTCGGCTGAAGATTGCCAACCTGATTGGCTTCCCTCAATGCCGTCAGCACGGAAGTCGACGCGTAGAGCGCCGGCACACCTTTTGGATTAAACCGGCCGCCATAGAGCTCCGCCCCGCGTCCCGACATCGGTTCGCGTGCATAGACCGGATTAAGGGCCCTGTAGAGTTTTCCGAAATAGGTGAGAGCCACGGTCAGGCGTGCACGCCGGCGTCGACAGCATCGATGAAGTCGTGCACTTCGCCCGCCCGTCCGTCTCGCACCAGTTGCATGGCCGTCTGCCCGGAAAACCCCGGCAGCGGCTCGGATCGGTACCAGGCGTAAGCTATCAACGCCGAGCCGAAACGCGGCTCGACCTTGTTGACGATCTCCACCATCTCGCGCAGCCGTCGCTGTGTTTTGTCCGATCGCACCCGATCCTTGCGCTGGATCGCATCCTTGCCGAGGCCGACCGTCCGTGCGATTTCCTCGCTCGTCGTCCGAAAAGCGCTCGCGATCTTGTTCGGTGCAAATAGCCCGTGGTCTGAATATTGCGCGAGGTCCATGGCTTCACCTAATATTGACGGTAATCTTGACGCAATATAGCGTCTATATGATTGGCGATCAAGTGCCAGAGAGGGATGACTTCGCGACATACCTCATGGAGTTGCTGGACTGGAACCGTCAACTGGTTTTGGCGGGGTGGCTTTAGGAGCGTGGGCGCCGCATTTCCGCTTATTGCTCGGACCTGTCGCAAAACTCTTCAAAGGCGAAACCGGCACCCCGGCGGTCTTGGCATTCCCCATTGGAAGGCCATCACTGATTAGCAGGTTGCGTCACAACCTTTATCGGAGTTCAGAAACTGCCAGATATCAGGCAGCTTTTCAGATCACGACAGGACGTGCGGAGATAACCGAATAACCGACGACATCGAGGATCGAAGCCGAGCGCGGTGTGCTCGCTGCTCCGGTCCGGTCGATTCTCAAAAAGACGTCAAAGCCCGTCCTTTCCAAGCTGCCGGCATCCAGAAGGTTGCCAGAGAGTCTTTTGCCCTGCCTTCACAGAATTTTTTCGCAATCAGTATTGCACTTCACATAAGCGCATGCTTATGTGACCTCATGATTGAGAACGAGATTTTCAAGGCCCTGGCTGATCCGACACGGCGCGCGATCTTCGAAAAGCTGGCCAATGGCAGCATGAACGCAAGTTCACTGCGCGACGGCATTGATATCAGCCAGCCTGCGATGTCGCAGCATCTTGCCGTTCTGTGCCAGGCAGGGCTTGTGCGGCAGGAACGGCAGGGCCGGTTCGTGAACTACGAAGTCGATCCCGATGGGCTGGCCCTTATCGCCGGCTGGCTTTCGAAATACCGTGCTTACTGGCCGGCCCGCATCGATGCATTGAGGGCACTGCTGAAGGACATGGACCAATGAGTGACCAGACGACCGACGCAGAGATTGTTAAGACGACAGGAACCGATGCTGAAGCGGCGGACCTAGTGCTGGAATACGAACTCGAAGCACCGCCGGAAAAGGTCTGGCGGGCAATCACGATCCCCGCATTCAGGGAGAGGTGGCTACCGGGACGGGATCTCGCCGAGGCGGAGCCCGTCGTTGAGGTGCCCGGCAAGGAAATCTCTTACCGAATGAGGGACACGGCCCCGCCATTTCTGGAAAGCGTCGTGGCGTTTCAGCTTCGGCCCGACAGCAATGGCGGCACGGTTATAAGGATCGTCCATGACCTTGCCGATGGCCGCTTGGCGCCGCGGATGCCCAAGGCCGCAAACAACAATGAGCCGGTTCTGATGCTGGCTGCCTGACCGCCCCTCAATCAACCAAAATTATCAAGACACAGGAGTTCGCCAAATGCGCGAAGCGATGCAGCTCGTCCCAATGGTGGTGGAACAATCCAGCCGTGGTGAACGCTCTTTCGATATCTATTCCCGACTGCTTCGCGAGCGGATCGTCTTTCTCAATGGTGAGGTGAACGATACGGTGTCGGCGCTCATCTGCGCGCAATTGCTTTTTCTGGAAGCTGATAGTCCCAAGAAGCCGATTCAGCTTTACATCAATTCACCCGGCGGCATGGTCACCAGCGGTTTTGCGATGTACGACACCATGCGTTATATCCGGGCACCCGTTCATACGCTGTGCATGGGAACTGCCCGCTCGATGGGATCATTTCTGCTGATGGCCGGCGAACCTGGGCAGCGTGCGGTGTTGCCCAATGCCAATATCCTCATCCATCAGCCCTCCGGCGGCTTCCAGGGCCAGGCCTCGGACATGGCAATCCATGCTGAGGAAATCCTGCGCACGAAGCAGCGCATGACGCGGCTTTATGCCAAGCACTGCAACCGAACATATGAGGAGTTCGAGCTTGCGATGGACCGGGACCGGTTCATGACGCCTGAAGAGGCGCTGGAGTGGGGACTGATCGACTGCATCCTGACTGAACGAGACGCCACCGAATTGTGAATCGGCGCAACCGAGTGCCCCCGAGCGGGGCCTTTCGCTGATTCACATGCCGTCCTGGAAATGAACGTTCCGTGGCCCGATATGCTCGGCTGACAGAAAAGTTGCTAGCATGGCGAGCGGCCTTAGAAACCTTGGAACAGCATATCCAAGGCCCTCGTAATTTCTGGAAAAGACCCATCCAGGCTCCCGATCGATTCCCCCAGTTGAGAGACCGAAACCGCTGACAGGAACTGAGTGGCCATAACGAACGACTCACCTTCTATGGTGAATATCGGATTTAGGATTTTCGCCGGGGCAGGGGCCTCCGATTTCCGCAACAGCGGCACAACAACCCGTGTATTGAGGCTTTCCAGAAGGTCCGCCTGAACATCCAGGACAAGGACTTGATCGGGTTCAAGCCGGTAGAGACGATTTCTGGCCATCAGAACAGCCGGTTTTTCCCTAGCGGCAGTCCATGGTCTGCAACATAGGAATTGGAACTGTTCAGCGCAGCCTGGTTCTCCAGTTTCCACTGATCGGCCAGGGTTCTGGAAACAGCTGTCCGAATACCTTCTTCTGCAGCCTTGGAGATGTTGATGCCCAGATCCTTCGCAGAGCGAACAAGCGATGCATCAATTGTCAGGTTGGTTGATCTTCTTGCCGTTGAAGGTGCCATTTCACTTCGTTCCCGAGATACGTTGCCGCGACGACGATACAACAGAAGACGCGCAGACTCAATGCGCATAGTCTATGCGCGTAAATACTGAACTTTTTTGACCATTTGATAAAAACCTCACTCCGCAATGGCTTCCTGTCGGCGAAAGATGCGAACCGACTTGCGCTCCTTGATCGCCCTCACGAGTTCGGCCTGGACCTGCTTGGTGAACTTGATGCTGAATTTCTTCACACCGACCTTTCGGTCAGCATTCCAAGCCCGACGCTCCCAATGCGTTCGAATTATATTGCGCAGTACCCATTTATCTTCTCCTTTGACCATTGGTCGTTTGGAGAACACCTGAGATCAAAGATGGGGCCGAAACGGACCGGCAGGTTTTTCTAAGCGGAAAAGCAACTGCGCGCTTTCTTACCCCGCGCGACGAAAATGCCCACCATTTCTCAACAGCGACGGCAGGCTCACAAATTGAGCGAGATCGGTCGCAAGGAGACTGCTGCGCAAACAATTCGGTCCGCATTGAGCGTTGGCGCCAGCTCTGCCGGCGCCAACGTGTCCCACCTCTCGGGCATCCGTCAGAAGATCAGCGTCAGTTCGTCAAGAATGACACCGCCGGTTGCGGTGATCACCACTTCATCGACCTGATCGAAGGTGGAATCCGGCAGCGTGGCGAGGCTTTCCTTGTTGTCCCAGGTCCGGAAGCTGTCGCTGCCGACCAGTTGGCCGTCAAAGTATCCTTCGACTGTCACTTCGACGTTCTTGCCGCTGACGGCAGAAAAGAAACATTGTTCGAAGTCGAAAGCCTCCCCGTCCGACCGGGCAATTGTCAGGCTGTCACCGGAGCTTTGTCCGGCCAGCGATCCGGCTGCCACACCTGTGGACCGGTCGGTTGCCACCAGATCGGTGAATACGAATCCGTCCTCGGAAGTGAATGCTTCCCCGATGGTCCCGCTTTCGAAACCGATGACGGCCGTCGCCGGCTCAGGAGGTGGGGTTCCGATGCCGCTGATGGCTATCACCGCTGTTGCTGTATCGGCGCCGCCGTTTCCGTCCGAGATTTCGTAGACGAAGCTGTCGGTTGCACTCTCTCCGTCGAAAAGATAGTCGAATGCACCGTTCGGATCATATGTGAACGATCCATCCTCGGCGAAAATGACGATTGCGCCGGTTGCCAGCGTCACTGTTCCGCCGGTCTGGCCGGCAACGGAAGTAACTGTGAGCGCATCCCCATCTGCATCACCGTCATTGGCAAGAAGGTTGCGGCTGACAGGCGTGCCCTCGTCGGTCGCAAAGCTGTCATCGGCAGCTTCAGGTGCTGTGTTGCCACCGGGCAGACCTTCCGCGTGGGTCACCAGACCGATTTCGTCGACCAGGAATTCACCATTTGCGGAAACGACAATTCGGTCGGCGCTGTCGAATGTGGAATCGAAGGTCACTTCACTAACGCGGTTGCTGCGGGTGTTCACTGTAGTGCTGCCGACCAACACGCCGTCGTCATAGGCTTCGAACTGGAGACGCACGCGCCCGCTCACTGCCTGAAGCATCAGACTGTCCAGATCGAAGTCCATGTCCGACGATGTGATCGTAAACCCTGACGAGATTCCCGAAAGCGACCCGGAAAGGGGGCTGTCGGAAGTTATGTTCATACCGGCGAACTCCAGGCCCTCCTGTCCTGAATAGGTGCCCGGGACCATGCCTTCGAAATCGACTGTTACCGATGCAGGTTCCGTCGTGACGGACGGAGAGTACCCGTCGATCGTCAGAGATACGGTTGCGGTGTCATAGCCACCCTGGCCGTCGGAAATGCGGTAGGAGAAACTGTCTGTCCCCGTCTGGCCGGCTTCCAGATAGTCGAATGCACCGTTCGGATCGTAATCGAACGAGCCATCGGCGTTTACAGTCAGTCTTGCGCCGGATGCAAGCGTAATCTGATTACCGACGTCCGTAGCCGACCCTTCGACCTCGACGATCGTCAGGCTGTCACCGTCACCATCGTCGTCATTGACTAGCAAGTTGTTTGACAGGGTTTCGTTTTCAGCGACATTGTAGCTGTCATCGGCGGCCACGGGAACGGTATTTTCCGAAGCGCCGTTTACGGTGATAGTGACCGTTGCAGTGCCAGATCCCTCGACGCCGTCGGTAGCCGTATAGGTGAAGCTGTCTATCGCCGTTTCGCCATCCGCCAATGCGTCAAAGGCACCGTTCTGATCGTAGTCGAAGGTGCCGTCCGCGTTGACGGTCAAGATGGCGCCGGATGCCAGCAGGATCTGGTTGCCCACATTTGCCACCGATCCGTTGACGGTTGCGATGCTCAAGGCGTCGCCATTCGCGTCCGCATCGTTTGCCAGAAGGCTCACGCCTGACAGCACGATGTTCTCGTCCACCGAAAAGGCGTCATTGGCCGCCACGGGAGCAGCATTGACCGAAGTGCCGTTCACGGTGATGGTAACCGTTGCAGTGCCAGATCCCTCGACGCCGTCGGTAGCCGTATAGGTGAAGCTGTCTGTCGCCGTTTCACCATCCGCCAATGCGTCAAAGGCACCGTTCTGATCGTAGTCGAAGGTGCCATCCAGATTGACAGTCAAGATGGCGCCGGATGCCAGCTGGATCAGGTTGCCCACATTTGCCGCCGATCCGTTGACGGTTGCGATGCTCAAGGTGTCGCCATCCGCGTCCGCATCGTTTGCTAGAAGGCTCACGCCTGACAGCACGGCGTCTTCGTCCACCGCGAAAGTGTCATCGGCAGTCACCGGAGCGGTATTGGGCGTGGGCTCCGACGTCAGCGAGTCGACAATATTCTCGAAGGTCAAGTTCTGGTCCGCAAATCCGAGCCAGTCGACCGTGCTTTCGACCAGATCCACGGCGGCGTTGATCACTTGCAGGAAGCTGCCGGTCACCGAGAACGAATAGTCGGAAAAATTGCCTGCGAACAAGACCCAGTCAGTGCCCGAGCCGCCGAGATACGTGTCTGACCCGAGACTGTCATGGAACGTGTCGTCACCGCCATTGCCCGTCAGCGTGTTGTCCGCGCTGTTGCCGTAGAAGGTTTCCGAGCCTGCGCCGCCGATGGCGTTTTCAATAATCGTCCCTTCGGCGATCGTCAGGTTGCCTACCTTGCCACCGATGCTGGAGACCGACGGAGACGTCGCGGTCCTGTCGGAAGGGGCAAGGTTGATCACCGTGTTGTTGCTGAAGCCGGAAAGGTCCAGCGTGTCGGTACCGCCGCTATCGACGATCGTGGACGCCGTATTTCCCGCATAGGTGGACCACTGGGCCCAGATATCGCTGACCTCGGAAGTAATCGTGGTATTGAAGCCCCAGGTGGTGTCTTCCGTAAAGGCGTTGGCTACGCCATACCCTTGAGAGCCATAGAGATCGTCGAGAGCCATCCAGTCGACCGACATGGGTGTTTGCAGGTAGACCCTCGAGGCGTCGACCGACGTGTTTTCGGTCTGGCTGAAATACGACATCATGGATGCCTGCCAGCTGTCGTTCTCGAAGGTATTGTCCGTCCCGTAGATGGCCGAGCCGTTGTAATTGCCCTGGTGGCCGAGGCCGAGCGCATGACCGATTTCGTGGAAAATGGTCTGCAGCGTGTAGTCGTTGTAAGTCGATGTGCCGCCCGACCATGTGGTGGAAATGTTCACATAGCCGGCCGCCAGTTCCCCGTTCGAATAATAACTGTAATTGGCAAAGGCGCCGGAGGAATTGTCGCTGAAGAAGAAGTCTACGACGGAGGCGTCCGTGGATGTCGTTTCGATGAAGTCGATGCCGAGCGTTGCCTCATACAGCTTGAAGATCTCGCGGACCAGAAACTGCCGGTCGGCGGTCAAACCGTCGGCATCCGAGGAGTAGCCGGAAATATTGTAATAGAGAACGCCGTTGTTCGGATCCGCCCCGGACGTACCCAGATTGTGCGAGAGCGTGCCTTCGGGATTGCTGACCACAAGTCCTTTGTCGGCCCAGTATCCGCTGGTCAGGTAATCGGCGAGGTCTCCGAGTGGTGACGGTGCAAAGGAGGTTTCCGACGAGTTCGTCGTCCCGTCACCTGCCGCATCCGAACTATCCTCTTCGCGCATGCCGCATGCCAGGCAGGGGCAGGATTGTTCGTCGTGCAGGATGAGACCGTCCGTGTCGTGCAAGGGAGCAAACGCAGTGAAGCCGGGAGCGGATCCGGTCGCCATGCCTTCATCGGACGAAAGATCTGCCAAGGCGTCTGCTGCAACGGTGTTGAATGGTCCCCTGCCGCTTTCGTTGCGGGATGCATCGAAAAGGGAGTCAAGCAAGGAAGACAAAAGCGTCGAACCGTCGCCCTCGGTCGTGAGCCCTGCTTCGTCGCTTTCTGAAACGTCCGCATCGCCCACCCATGCAAGCCGTCCGCTGACTTGTGCATCCGAAAGGGTGTTTCCGGAAAACCGGGCGGAAGGTTCACCCTCCGAAGGTATCCGACTGGCGGCATTCTCTTGAGCTGAGGATATATCTACCAGTACTTCCTGATCCACAGGCGTTAGTGTCGGGATCTGCGAATACTGGAGCCCCGGTGCGAACCACGCTGGCACGGTGAAAGCTTTGAACGTATCTACGATACCAGGACCGTCCTTCTGACCAAAAGAATCTGTCGGGTGCATGAGCCCTCTCGTTGCAAGGTTTGGACGACCTGACGAATCAGGTCCCCAATTTCCGAAATTGGTGCAGACGATGCTGCAGCCGCAACGGGACAGTCCATAGACTCATGGCTGCATTATGGTGAGCCGACAATATGAGGCGCTTAATATTCCCGCCAATTCCTATCAAATATATTGATGAGTCCGGTCATCTGTGCGCGGCTGAAAAATGGTGCATTTGGACCGATGTTCGGACAAGCTTCTTTTCGGCAAGGAATATTTCCTTTGGCCTGCCATGTCGCATGTGCCGGCTCGACGCACCCAGGCAGTCGGCCTGCCATCCCGGCTGGACGATCGCAACAGGTTGCAGAAATGCGAAATTAGTGCTGTATATCTCGAATTTTCCGGTCATGAGCCGGTTGATTGGCGGAATTCGGTGCCAATCGCGCGGGGCATTCGATCACGCGTGAGTGAAAAACAGCGCAGGGAAGACTGATCTCGACAGGCTCCGGTGTACACTGTCTTCGACCGGATCGACGATCTCGAAAGTCCTCCGCTCTCCGGTCCTGAGCTTGGGTCAACGCGTATGGTTGTCTGCGGCCTCACCGTGCTGAATGAAAGCGGCTGCAGCTTCCGTTCGATTGGATACCCCCATTTTCGAGATAATATGGTGAATGTGCAGTTTGATAGTATGTTCGGAGAGCCTTAGGGCTGCGGCAATGTTCTTGTTTTGCAATCCTTGAGCGATTAGCGCGAGCACCTCATTCTCCCTGGGAGTCAAAGCGTCGACTACGTGCGTGCCATTTGCACATGCACCATTTGATGTATGACCGCCGACCGTCTGGCCCGCGGTTGTCATGGGCGGATTTCGGTGGACTTCCAGCAGCTCAAAAAGCTCCGGAGGCATATAGGATCCGCCGTGCAGCAGGATCTGGACTGCAAACAGCCACAAATCCAGCCGGAGGTTCATTGGCAGAATATTGTGGATGACGCCGGCTTTCAGGCATTCCCGAATGTGGTGTGTGGAGTTGCAGTCACCGTTAAGCGTCAGGCACAGGTTCGCATTGGAGTACATTTCCTCGATTTGCCTGAATTCTGTGATGTTGGCGGCACCGTAGCCTGCATCTATCAAAATGGTCGTGGGATGAATTCCCTTGCTGCTCGCGGAACGGACCAGGCTGCGCCAATCATCTTCGATATGAACAACGAGGTCGGGAAGTTCGCGAAGCAAGGAGTTTTGAAGTTGTTTCGGCAACCTCTCCTCTGGCCCGATAAAACATAAATGACGCAAATGGCTCGACATGCAATTTCTCCAGCCTCTTTCACTCGCAACCAAATTTCCCTAGGGGAATTTGGCTGCGCCGAAGTGCCAAAAGAGAGGTTGTCCAGCACAAATTGTTGTAAGATTTATTGTTTACAAATTAATATCAAACGAGATAGAAATCTATAGGGTATTAATCTAAATATCAATATTAAAATTCTAAGTTATATATTAAAAAAATCAAACTTTTACTAGAAATTCGTAGGAATATATGATTATTTTCTATTTTATCTGCAGAATTTTCTCGAAAAGGCAAGAAATTAAGCAATACATGACTATATCTATCCCATTTTTTGGTAATTGTTATTCAACCTATTATGATCCCGCATTTTTTATTTCATGACAACAGAAGCTTCCCAGTTGGCCTTTGAGTGAGCTTCTTTGTTTTTCATGGATTATCTTCCTATCGATTTGGTGCACATGCCTCGCAAATAACGATGTGCGCGTAAACTGTCATATAGTGACTTGTCGGCAATCGATCCCCGCGGCCATGCATCCCAATAAACGGATGCGCCAACCATTGGCCAAATTGCCGGGAGAAGAATTTCTGCCTGCTCCATATATTCATCTCCTCCTGTCAGATATTCACAATACCATTTGAAGCTGCCCTTTTGATTATACCAAGAATTATCTATTTCAAGCTTCGGCAAACAAAGTATGATTTGTAGGTGGATAAATGCGCTGATTAAATCAGAGCGTCTATTTGAAATAGAGATCAGATTTTTGAATGATAGTTTCAATAAATTCTTCAAGACGCACAAGAAAAGACTTTCTGTGTGAAATACAATGCGGCATGAAACAACACGTGTCGGGGTTTCCGAGGTCATTTGAGCGCAAAATATTGTTGGCGAGTTCCTAAAGACACGAGCTCGTAAAGACATCGGAGCGGATGGTTAGATCTATTCTGCGGGGGCGGGCCGAACGGGAGGAAGTGCCGGAATGGGTTCTGCTAATTGATTGTCTAATTCACCGCACGGGTGCAGCGGCACGCCGTAAAGGAACCCGCATTTGAAATAAAACGGAACAGCC
Organism: Roseibium salinum; assembly: GCF_026240905.1. Lineage (NCBI taxonomy): Bacteria > Pseudomonadati > Pseudomonadota > Alphaproteobacteria > Hyphomicrobiales > Stappiaceae > Roseibium > Roseibium salinum. The sequence goes on along the minus strand of NZ_JAPEVI010000001.1, from coordinate 90,192 downwards.
CGGTGACCGCCCCTCCACGAGCGAGGGAATTCCCGGACAAACAACCGTCAAAAATGCCACGCCGACTTTCTCCAACGAATTCATGCGCAAGCGGCCCGGATGCACGGATATCGCATCCCGGCTGAAGAAGAACATTTGGGAGACAAGGTCATGGGTGTCACAAGCACAGGCAAATTTGTAGTCCTCGATGAGTCCGAAGAACTGCAGAACTATTACGAGAGTATGGGCATTGTCGGCGATGAGGACGACAACGACATTGCGACCGATCGGTTGCCATTGGCTTTTTCAGGTCGGTTGGGCTTCTACAGCCTGACGCTGGATGAGGCTGCGCTGAGCGGCTACGGCGATGCAATGACCGATGCGGCGAGCGATGAAGGAGACTATATTGTCACGGTCGACTCGGAAGTCACCGACCTCTCGCTTGCTGCCAATTCAGATGGAGATGCGTTCACGGCATATGGCGCGAACGCCGTCTCCACATTTTCAAGCGGACACTTCACCGTTGGCGGCGATGAGATCTATTTCTTCGCCGATCCGACGGACAGCAACATTGTCTATGGCGTGGCGGGAAACACCGCAGACGGTGACGGAACGGACATCGTCCTGGCCATCTATCTCGAAGAAGTCCTGAACACTGATGGCGACATCGTCGCCGCCAAGATGTGGACCGTGCTCATGGAGGGCTACACGCTGGCGCACGACGATACCGCGGACAGCGACGATAGCCTTGACTTCACGAACAAGCTGTTCGTCGCGGCAACGTCGGAGGTTGACTTCGACTTTGGCGGAGCGCCTCCGGGCAACAACCTCTTCATGTGGTTCGGCGACCTCGACCAGGCGATCATCGTGACGGGACGGGATCCGGCCAACCAGTCCGAGGGAGAAAACATCTCCTCCGGCGATACGGTCAACACCAGCGGTCAGGCCGTGACCAGCCTGGGAACCAACGGACAGCAGGTGAAGGCCGGCGAGGGGATGTATTTCACCTATGTCAGCGGTTCGACCTCCACTCCGGACCCCAACGAATTCATCGTTCCGAACCTCGATCAGACCGAGGCCGACGTCGAGGCCAACATCACTTTCGATGAACTGACCGATGCAACTGGCGGCACCTTCAGCATATCGCAGGTGAACCCTGGCAATACCAACACGACTGTCGCCATAAGGATTACCGCCTATACGACGGATGACGAACCGGGCACCGGGTTCGTCGACGGCCTCGGTGATTCAGATGATGTTGCCGTATCCATCTCGGGCATCACGATCAACGGTGTTGCCGTTGCATTCTCAGTCGACGGGGACAGCGTCATCGTGGACGGCGTGAAGTCCGGGGATGTCGTTGGCTTCACGACCGACGGCGTTCACCAGCGTCTTTTGATCGAGAATGCCCAGCCGACATCGGGGCAAGGATCGAACCTCAGCTTCGACCTCGGCGGTTTCTCCCTGATCCAGGTCTCGACCGCCTCTGAAGAGATAGGCTCAAAGGTTGTCATCGAGGACGACGGGCCGGACAGCGGCGGCGATCAAGCCGTACCAATTCTCGAACTGGACGAAAGCCCACTGGATCCTGACGGAGATGGTCTCTGGGAAGTCACGGAAGGCATGGCGGGCAGTTTCGGCACGCCGGACTTCGGCACCGATGGGGAGGCGTCGGTCACCTATGTCTTCGTGCCCTTTGCGGAAGGAGCGCTGACGGGTCTCTACGCACTGAATCCGGCCAACACCGGTATGGGCGATCCGATAAGGCTCTATCTGAGCGACGATGAAAAGACGATCACCGGGTCGACAGCGCTGTTGGAAGGAAACGTTGACGCGGGCAATACATATTTCACCATCGAAGTGGACGGGGTGGGCGATGTGACGTTCACCCGGCTTCTGAACATCTGGCACGGTGACACAGCCGACCCGGACGATCAGGAAGGGATCAGCGCTGCCGCCGGAACGATCGTTCTCCAGCAGACGATTGTCGAAGGAGACGGTGACAGCCTGGTAACCGAACTGGACCTGTCCAACGGCATCTTCTTTATCGCGGACGACGGGCCGGCGATCGATCTGACGTCGCTGTCTCCGACAATCGCGGTCGACGAGTCGGTCGGCACGGCCGGGTCGTCCAAGGACGAGCCGGGGAACGCGGCACCTGATGACGAGACCCATGCCAATGCGCCGGGAGGTGCCATCGGCTACGCGGAGACAAGTGCCGCGTCGCTGTTCTCCGAGACGGCCGATGCGGGAACTGACGGTGAGGACAGCAAGGTCTATGCCCTGGTGCTGACCGCCGGTGCGACGGGCCTCACCGACACGGCCTCGGGCGAAGCGGTCGTGCTGTCCGAGGTTGGCGGCGTGATCGAGGGCCGCACCGATATCGGCGGTGATCTGGTGTTCACCATTGAAGTCGATGCGAACACGGGCGACGTGACGACGGCCCTTTTCCGGTCGCTCGACCACGGTGCGGACCTGAACGACCATGACAGTGCGGTGAGCATGGCCTCCGGGCTGGTCGAACTCGAGGCGACGCTGACGGACGGCGATGCCGATAAGGCCTCCGACAAGATCGAGCTCGGCAGCCTGATCGAGTTCGAGGACGACGGGCCGGCGATCGATCTGACGGCGCTGTCGCCGACGATCGCGGTCGACGAGTCCGTCGGCACGGCGGGGTCGAGCCAGGACGAGCCGGGGAACGCGGCACCTGATGACGAGACCCACGCCAATGCGCCGGGGAACGCCATCGGCTACGCGGAGACGAGCGCAGCGTCGCTGTTCTCCGAGACGGCCGATGCGGGAACTGACGGTGAGGACAGCAAGGTCTATGCCCTGGTTCTGAATGCCGGAGCGACGGGCCTGACCGACACCGCCTCGGGCGAGGCGGTCGTTCTGTCCGAGACTGGTGGTGTGATCGAGGGCCGCACCGATACCGGTGGTGATCTGGTGTTCACCATCGAGGTCGATGCGAACACGGGCGACGTGACGACGACCCTCTACCGATCGCTCGACCACGGCCCGGACCTGAACGACCATGATAGCGCGGTGAGCATGGCCGCCGGGCTGGTCGAACTCGAGGCGACGCTGACGGACGGCGATACCGACACGGCCTCCGACAAGATCGAGCTCGGTAGCCTGATCGAGTTCGAAGACGACGGGCCTTTGGTCACGGTCGAGGATACTTCCCAGAATTCCGCCGACACGACGGCGACCTATGGGACGGGTGCCGAAGGGGACTGGGCCGACGATCCCGGCAGCGATGACTTCGATTCTGCTGAGCGTGAGCTTCGACAGTTATCAAATCGACGCTCATGGGACCGTTCTTACCGACCTGAGCAACAGCACGTTCTCAAAGACCGGCGACTTCAGCTTCATGGGGTCGATCACGGACGACTTCAACGGCGACGGCATGGACGACACGGTGAGCTTCACGCTGACCTTCGACACGATTGCCGACACCTATGACCTACAGTTCACGACGCCGCCGACTACGATCTCGACCTTCGACACTTCTCAGGGTGCTCTCGCGGCTGGTGGTCCCGACGCGGTACGGACGTTGGCGTTCCCGCCGGCTGGTCACGATAACGACGTCATCTTCTTCGGCGCCGTCGCGACCGCACCGTTGGAGAACGGGACTGTCGGCGGGGATCCAAATGACCTTGAGGACCTGGTCGAGAACGATCCGACGGAGGCTACTTTGGAGGGGCTGAATGTTCCGAACTTGATCAATGCCAACACAAAGATGAACGTGTCAACCTCGGGTATCGGAATCAATAACAACAACTTGGACGGTGCCGATGAGGGTGCCGGAACAGGTCTGTTCGCCGGAACGTCCATTACCTCCGGTGACGAGAGCTTCGTGGTCAATCCCGAGCAGGATGTTGATGCGGTCAGGGTCTACATCGACAACTCCGTCGGCGGATATGATCCGGATTCCGAAGACCTTTACTACGTCGTCTATTACACCGATGGAACCGTCAGTGGGCCGACAGACGTCACCGCCGTCTCCCCAGTCCCGAAATCGGATCCTGCGGACGAGTGGCCCGACGTGGCACAGGGTGGCACCTATTTCGATATTGACGGAGGCGAAAAGCAGATCGAGGCAGTTCAACTCACGATGGGCTCGGGGACAGTCAAGATCCCGGTAATCGAGTTCACTGTCGAGACGGAATTCGATCCGGCGCCGCTTGACCTCGACTTCACGGCCACCCTGTTCGATGACGACGGCGACAGCTCCGAGGACACTTTCTCGGTCCATGTCGATCCCGACGCCATCGTGTGAGCGACCGGGCGAGCCCGCCACCACCGGCGGGCTCGTCTCTTGTCAATGGAGTCCTTGTTCACGGATTGATTTCTCATGTCCCAACAGACCGACTCAAATCGCCTTGCTCAGGTCATGAGCGCGGTGCGCAGGCAGTTCCCGGCACTTGTCGTGTTGAGCTGTCTGGTCAATCTGCTGCTTCTCGTCACCAGCATCTACATGCTGCAGGTCTATGACCGGGTGCTGTCGAGCGGTTCGATGGATACGCTTCTCTGGCTGACTGTGATTGCGGTGTTTGCGGTTGCGGTGTACAGCGTGCTGGAGCAATCCCGGAGGATGATCCTCTCCCGGGCCGCCGGCTGGCTCGACAGTGAGCTCAATGCTCCGATGCTGAGGCGCGCGATGGAAGTGCGGCTCGCGGGAAAAGGCGGGCGCGCCGGCACGCGCGATGTCGCCGACCTGAGGAAATTCTACGCGAGCGATGCCATCCTGGCCATTCTCGATGCTCCCTGGAGCATCATTTTCATCGCCTTCATCTGGGTGCTGCATCCTATCCTTGGTGTGGTTGCCACGGCTGGCGCCCTGATCCTCCTCAGCCTGGCACTTGCCAATGACGCCTTGACGCGAAACCGGCAGAAGCAGGTAGCGGCAGCCACGAAGACCCATCAGGACGCCGCAATGCGTTATGTCGATGCGGGCGAGACCATCAATCCTCTCGGCATGGCACGGGCCGTCTTCGACCGCTGGCGCGATGGGCAGGGCCAGGTCGTGGCCGAACAGCAGTTGCTTGCCGACCGGACGGCAAAGATCCTTTCGATGTCGCGCGGACTGAGACTGGTGCTGCAGATTGCGATTCTCGCCGCCGGTGCCCGTCTCGTCCTGCAGGGCGAAATTACGGCCGGTGCGATGATTGCCGCCTCGATCGTCATGGGCCGTGCGCTGGCGCCGATCGAGCGGGCGACCGGTGCATGGCACTCCTACGTCGCGGCGAGAAGCGCACGGTCAAACCTGACGGAGCTTTTTGCCGACGCGGAGCAGCGCAGCGTGGACGCGGTTTCTCTGCCGCGTCCGGAAGGCGGACTTGCCTTCGAAAGTGTTTTTTACGTCCCTCCTGGTACCGAGCATCCCATTCTCAACGGGGTCAGCTTCGAGATAGAACCAGGGGAAAATTGTGCGGTCGTCGGACCATCGGGTGCAGGTAAATCCAGCCTCTGCCGTCTGGCGGTTGGGGCCTGGAAGCCGTTCAGAGGCCATGTGCGTCTCGACGGCGCGGATGTCTTCGATTGGGATCCGGACGAACTCGGGCCGCATATCGGCTATCTGCCGCAGCAGGTCGAACTCCTGCCGGGCACGGTCGCCCAGAATATTGCCCGCTTCCGGGAGGTCGACAGCGAGGGCGTTATCAAGGCGGCAAAGCTGGCCGGTGTCCACGAGCTCATCCTCGCGTTACCCGATGGCTACGAAACCGAGATCACCTTGCACTCGCGGCGCATTTCGCTCGGCCAGCGCCAACGCCTGGGGTTGGCACGGGCGCTGTACGGCGATCCCGCGCTGGTCGTTCTCGACGAACCGAATTCCAACATGGACGAGGCAGGGGAACGTGCTCTCATCGATGTGCTGACGCGGCTCAAACAACTTGGCGCGACCGTCGTCATCGTGACGCACCAGGTATCGATGATGGCATGCGCAGACAAGGTGCTGGCGCTGAAAGACGGTACGGTTGCCGCCTTCGGACCACGCGACCAGGTGGTGCGGCCGGTACGGCCAGTCGCCTCGAAAACCGTGCAACCTGCCAAGGCAAACCTAGATGGAAAGCAGCCGCCACAGACGGCTCGCGGAAATCTGATTATGGCGGCGGAATGAGAAGATGAACGATTTGCAGGAAATTCTCTCCACAACGGCGGATCGGGCCGAAGACCTGTTGCGGATGGCCGTGGCGGCATCCCGGGCAGGCTTCGACGAACTCGTCGAGGCGACACGAGTGCCGTTGGCGTTTGCCGGGATCGAGCCCACCGACACAAATGCCATGCTCGCGGTCGGTGCGGCCGGTCTTGTGGCAGTCTTCGTCCTCTTCCGGCTCTACCGACTGGTCGTTCGACGTCGCGCCGTGCTGCCTTCCGCGACGCTGGAGGCAATGACGCGGTATCCGCGGCGCCTGGGTATCGCCGCCGTCGCCCTGTTCGTGCTTGTGTTCATCGGGTGGTCGGCTCTCGCGCCTCTGGCGAGCGCAGCACTTGCCCCGGGCATCATCAGCCCCGACGGCTACCGGAAAACCGTTCAACACCTAGAAGGCGGCATTATCCGGTCAATCCATGTGCGCGAAGGCGAGAAGGTCGAGGCCGGCGATCCGCTGATCTCTCTCGACAATACGCGGGCCAAGGCGCTTGACGCGGAGATCCGCGAGCGTCTCCGGCACGTTCTGGCGACTGCCGCCCGACTGGAGGCCGAACGCACCGGCGCCGCCGATATCGTCTTTCCCGATCTCCTCCATGCCGCGAATTCGCCCGAACTCCAGCGGGTCATGGAGGGTCAGCGACAATTGCTGAGCAACCGGCAAGCAGCGCACAAGGGACGTATCCAGATCTTCAAAGCCCGTGTCCGCCAGTTGGAAGAGCAGAATGCAGGCCTCAAGGACGTTATTGCGGCTGAGGACGAACAGCTTGCCCTCATAGATGAAGAAATCACTGCTGCGCAGGCCCTTCTCGACAAGGGCCTTGAACGCAAACCGCGCGTGCTGGCGCTGAAGCGCTATCGCGCCGACATCTCGGCCCAGAAAGCGAGCAACCGTGCCAAAATCGCCGAAAACGCCCAAGCGGTCGGAGAGACCGAACTGCAATTGCTGACGATAACCGAAGAGCGGCAGGAGAAGATCGGTGCGGAGCTCGCCGATACGCGCCGGATCCTCGCTGAGCTCAAGAGCCAGTTGCCTTCACGCGAAGACATCCTCAAGCGCACGGTCATCCGCGCGCCGGTGACCGGCACGGTGATGAACATGCGCGTGACGACCGAAAGCGGCGTCATGGACCCGGGGCAGCCGCTGCTCGACATCGTTCCGGAGGCAAGCGGGCTGATCATCGACGCAAAGGTTCGCCCGACCGACATCGAGCGGATCAGACCCGGCATGCCCACCCGCGTGGTTCTCACGGCATACCGGCAGCGGAACTTGCCGCAGATTCACGGCAGGTTGCGGTCGATATCCGCGGATGCGCTGATCGAGGAGCGCACCGGCGAAAGCTATTTTCTGGCAAAAGTCGAGGTGGCGCCGGAGGAACTCGCAGATCTGGATGAGGTGAAACTCGTTCCCGGAATGCCCGCAGAAATTCTGCTCATGGACAGCGAACAGACACTGTTCTCATACTTGGTGGCCCCGATACTCGACAGCGCTCGCCGAAGCTTTCGTGAAAATTGAATTGAGAGAAGAAGTTTTGGCTCGCGACCCTGCGCTTCGAGCTCGCTGGCCTCGTCCGGCTGCCTTTCGTCTGGCGGCTTGGATGGGCGCTGGACCGCCTCGGCTGGCCGCGTCTCGTGCTGTTGGTTTCAGGCGTGGGCGAACCCTATGCGTTGGTCGCTGCCCAAGGTCTGCGCTTCGCACCCGCTGCGCATGCGGGCGCGCTGATCCCCGGTATCATGCCACTCTACGTCGCCGCGCTCACCGGCCAGCTCAATCCGCTATCTGTCCACATGTTACATTCAGGGCTGCAGCGGTCACCGCGCTCAGGCGGTCGGAAGCGAGCAGTGCTGCGGCATCAGTCGGCGCCGGGGCAGGGGCACACTTCGGCCGGGGGTTATCCCCTCGGAAGGCCCGCGTCCCGCAGACCCTGTACGATATGCGCGTAGCCCTCGCGGTAGACAGCTTCCGGACTTTCAGCGAAATCGCGCCAGACCTTCGTAGCGGCGGCAAGGTCGGGCAGCCCGCGCCCGAACGCCTCTATCGTTAGCCAGTCATCATAGCCAATTTCCGCGATCCCGGCGAAGATTCCAGACCAGTCGATATTGCCTCTGCCTGGCACCCCCCGATCATTCTCCGAAATATGGATATGGACGACATCGTCCCGGTTGCGCGTCAGCGCCCCTACCGGATCGGTCTCCTCGATATTGGCGTGGAACGTGTCATACATGGCCTTTATGTTCGGATGATCGACCCGGCGGACCAAATCGCAGAGATCGTCCATCGTGTTGACCAGATAGCATTCGAACCGGTTGAGCGCCTCAAGGCCCACGGTAACGCCAAACTCTTGCGCGTGCTCGCCGATGCGCTGCTGGCTATCGATGGCCCGTTCGAGCTCCTCCGGTGTCGGACCCTGGCCGGAAAACTGGCCGAGCACCGAATGCAGCGGCCCGGACACCCTGTCGGCACCAAGCGCGCTTGAGCACTCAAGCACCCAGCGCATTCGATCAATACCAGCTTTTCGCTTTTCCGCCGTGGAGGAAATCAGATCGAACTCCGGATCGCCAAGAGCCGAAACCGCCGTGCGCTTGAGGCCCAGGGAATCGAGCAGATTGCCGAGACGTGCATAGTCGGCCGGCTCCCCTTCGAAGACCGGAATCTCCACGCCGTCGAAACCGGTCTTGCGAATATCCGCAAGCAGCGCCTCATGCTCCACTCCGACCCGCGTCGTCCATAAAAACATGCACATGCCGATCTTCATCTAAAATCTCCCACCGCCAATCTGGTACTACCAGTATGCCGAATGATGATCCAGCGTAAAGCGGGAGATATCCGGCCGGCAACGCAATTTCCAATTGCGATACCGTAATATAAAAGTCCAGATCGACTCTATCCTCCTCTTGACCGCTAATGCAACCAGGCGCTATCTGGTATAACCAGAAGCAACAAACGGCAAATGAATTCCAACCGAAGCTTCGAAGTCAGGGAGGACGGGAATGCATCTATCGACCCACAACTGGATGCGCGCGGAACCGCTGGAAACGACGGTACGCCGGATCAAGCAATACGGCTATGAGTCAATCGAGATTTCCGGCGAGCCGACGCAGTACGACGTCAAGGAAACGAGAGCGCTCCTGAAAGACACCGGCATGCGCTGCTGGGGCGCGGTCACGCTGACCCTGGGCGACCGGAACCTGGCCGCGAAGGACGAAGGCCAGCGGGCGAAGTCCGTCGACTATGTCAAGTCGGTGATTACCATGGTGTCTGAACTGGAGGGCGAAATTGTTACTCTCGTTCCGGCAACCGTCGGCAAGGTCGTGCCCGACGGTACGCCCGAGGAAGAATGGGGCTGGGTCGTCGATGCCACCAGGGAGTGTTTTTACCACGCACAGAAAAAGGGCGTGAAGATCGCGGTCGAACCACTCAACCGCTTCGAGACCTATCTATTCAACCGCTGCGCCCAGGCGCTCGCGCTGGCCGATGCCGTCGGTCCCGAATGCGGCGTCTGCCTCGATGCTTTCCATCTCAACATAGAGGAAAGCGACATCTATGAAGCCATTCGCCTTGCGGGCGACCGGTTGTTCGACTTCCACGTTGCCGACAACAACCGTTTCGCAGCCGGTCTCGGACATCTGGACTGGCCGAAGATCGTCGGCACGCTCAAGGAAATTGGTTATGACGGTGCGCTCACAAACGAATTCGTCGCGCCAGTCGACCGGACGCCGGCGGCGATGTATCCGGAAATGGTCGAGACCAGCCCGGTCGACATATCGCCGGAACAGCTGAAGTTCATCCAGGATCATGGATCTTCGCTGCTGACGGAGGACTTCTATGCCGACCAGATGCGGATCACCGCTGAGACCCTCTTGCCATTGATGAAATGATCACGCCGACGCGGCAGGAGGAGGTCCGATGCGCATCAAATCGATCGAAGCCCGCTGGGTTCAAATTCCCATCGAGGAATCGCGCCAGCATGTCAGCGACTTTGGTCGATTGCGGACATTCGATGCCGCCATTGTCAGGATCGAGACCGAGGACGGCCTCGTCGGGTGGGGGGAAGGCAAGAACGCCGCCGGCAGTGCCGGCCAGTATGGCGCGCTGGTCCATCTCATCAATCACGAATTCGGGCCGTTTCTCATCGGCTGGGATGCTTCCCAGATCACGCCCATCTGGGAAGCGCTGTACAACGGAACACGGAGTGAAAGCGCCGCGAGCGGCGGACATGTGTTTCCGGTGCTTGCCCGCCGAGGGCTGACGCTAGCCGCCATTAGCGCGATCGATATCGCCTTGTGGGACATCAAAGGCAAGGCGTTGGGAGAGCCTGTTTGGGCGCTTCTTGGTGGTCGTTCGGCAGAACGTCTTCCTGCATATGCGTCCGGTGGCTGGGCCGATGCTGACGGCATTGGCGACCAATTGCGTTCCTACATCGATGTCGGCGGTTTCAGGTCGGTGAAGATGCGAGTCGGTGCCATGGACGGTGCTGCTCACGTGTCGGCCAAACGTGTCCACGCCGCAAGGGATGCGATTGGCGCGGACATCGGTCTGATGGTCGACGCCCACGGCACATACACGGTTTCGGAAGCCAAGCGGTTCGCGGCAATGGTCGCCGACTGCGATCTCACGTGGTTCGAAGAGCCCGTCACCGGGGACGACCTGCCCGGATTGGCAGAGTTCCGGAGTTCGACGAACATTCCGGTCGCTCTTGGCGAATCCGAGTGCACACGGTTTGATTTTCGCGACCTGCTGGTCTCGCGCGCGGTCGACATCCTGCAGCCCGATCCCGCCTATTGTGGCGGCATCACGGAGGCAATGCGCATCGCGACTTTGGCCTCGGCTTTCAATTTGCGCCTTGCTCCTCATCTTTGGGCCGGTGCCCCGGCCTTTTTCGCCGGCCTTCATATTGTCGCAGCGGCTCCCGCAGGCTTTATCATCGAATACTCCCTGGGCGCCAACCCGATGATCCACGATCTCTCGAAGCAGCCGGTCAGCGTGGTAGACGGAATGATTGCAGTACCGGATGCGCCTGGAATTGGTCTTGACGTGAACACCGATATCATTACGCGTTTCTCGAAAAACTGACGAGAGCGAACAGACCATGCAAGGACAGGAAATACTTCCAGCGATAGCCGCCCATCTTCTGGCGTGCGCGCGGACCACCGGGGGCAAAGCGCCCTCGGAACGCGACCTGGCCGAGCATTTCTCGGTCAGTCGGGGTCAGGTCCGCGAGGCGCTGGCGATCCTGGAAGCGCTGCAGGTGATTGAGCGCCGCGCCAAATCCGGCATTTATGTCAATGTGGATCGAACGGGCATCGAGGCCATGGCCTTCTTTGCACGCACCGGCCTGCCGCTGGAAAACCGCCAAATCTACGAGGCGGTGGAGGTGCGTAAGATCCACGAGATCAAGGCCGCCGAACTGGCGGCCGTGCGCGCGGACGAACAGAATTTCGATCGCCTGCGCGATATTCTTGACCGGTCCGAGAAACGCATCAGCGACGGTGAAGGCCTCGACGGACTGGATCAAGAATTCCATCTGGAAATCGTAAAGGCTACCCAGAACACGATGTTTCTCAATATCTGTACTGCGTTCTATGAGATCGGAGAGAAACGGTTGCAGATCTATTTCCGAAGTCCGGAACGCAATCGAAAATCCCACGCGGAGCACAAGCAGATCTATGATGCGCTTGTGAATCGGGACGCGGCGCTGGCTTCAGCGCTCATGGTGTCGCATCTCCGGGGCGCGATGAGCTACTGGACCGAGCTCCTGGAACCCGCCGATCCGTCTGAATGAATGGCCGGACTGATGATATTTTCGACCCATCCCCTGCACCCGGAAGTAACCGATGCGCTGTCCGCTATCGGTGACTACCGCGTCGCCAGCGCGCCCTCAGCCAAGGCGATTTCGTCTGAAAGCGAAGGCGCCGAACTGATCGTCGTAAGAGCCCCGATACCGCCGGAAGTCATTGAACGCGAAAAAGGGCTGCGGGCTTTGGTTCGGCATGGCGCCGGTCTCGACATGATCCCGGTCGAAACGGCCACCCGGGCAGGCGTTCTTGTCGCCAACGTTCCAGGCGCCAACGCGATCACCGTGGCGGAACACGTCATCTGGTCGGCACTGGCGCTCTTGCGAAGATACCCAAACGTAAACGACGATCTGCGAGCGCGCGGGTGGGTCGAGGGCCGCGCCCATGCGGACCATGGACGCGAACTGACCGGCAAGACAATCGGCATCGTCGGCATGGGCAATGTCGGCAGGAAACTGGCAGGGATGGCCCAACACGGTTTCGGGATGGAGGTAATCTGCCACACGCGCCGGCCTGACAGTGTTCCGCAGAGCGTTCGGGCGATGTCGCTGGATCAAGTACTCGGCACCGCCGACGTCCTCGTGTTGTGCTGCCCTCTCACCGAGCAGACTCGTGGCTTGATTGACGCCGCTGCGCTCATGCGGCTAAAGCCCGGCGCGTTGCTGATCAATGTCGCGCGTGGTCCGGTCGTGGTTGAAGACGCCTTGATCGATGCGATCGAAAGCGGCCATCTCAGTGGCGCTGCGATCGACGTTTTCGATCACCAGCCACTGCCGAACAGTCACCGGCTGTTCGATCTGAGGAATGTAATTCTGACGCCGCACATGGCCGGCATAACCGAAGAGAGCATGCTGCGCATGGGTCAGGTTGTGGCCGCTGAAATCCGGCGCATCGCGGCCGGCGATCTGCCTGAGAATCTCGTCAATCCGGAAGCGCTTGATCTCTATCGCAAGAGGTTTGTCTAAACCGGCGGTCTGGGAACAGGGCCTCATGAGACCCTGCCACAGATTATTTTCCGTCCAGATTGGAGCGCTTTAGACCGCCAGGTCCCGTCCCGTTTCCGGATCGAACGAGAGTACGCGCTCGGGCTTCCACCCGAAACGGACGACTTCGTCCCGATCGATACGTGTGCCTGCCGGGACAGTGGCGTGCAGCCTCGTGTCTCCCATGTCCAGGGCCAGGATCTTGATGACGCCCTGGTCCTCAATATCGAAAACACGTGCTTCAGCCGGGGCTCCGGATTCGATAATCAGATTCTCGGGCCTGACCCCGAAAGTGACTTTCTGCTCCAAGTTTGCCGGAGATGACACCGGCAGGCTGAAGTCACTCACACGAGCGCTGTCTCCCTGGAGCCGGCCTTCGATCAGGTTCATCGGCGGCGTTCCGACGGACCGCGCAACAAACGTGTTCAGCGGTCGTTCGTAGATTTCAGATGGCGTGCCGACCTGGACCAGACGTCCGCTTCTCAGAACCCCGATCTTGTCGCCCATCGACATGGCCTCGACCTGGTCATGCGTCACGAACAGGAACGTTGCGCCGAGATCCTGGTGCAACTTCTTGAGTTCGACCCGGAGCGACTCCCGTAACTTCGCATCGAGCGCCGAAAGCGGCTCGTCCATGAGAAACACGCGCGGGTCGCGCACAATGGCACGCCCGATTGAGACACGCTGCATCTCGCCGCCCGACAGGCGCTCGACCTTGCGATCGAGCAGGTGCGTGATCTGCAACGTTTTTGCCGCACGGTCCACGCGGCGCGCGATTTCCTCTGCATTCATGTTGCGCACTTTCGGGCGCAGCGGGAACTCCAGGTTCCCACGGACCGACAGACGCGGATAAAGCGAATATTGCTGAAGGACGAGCGCGACGTCGCGCTCGGCGACACTCCAGCCAGTCACATCGGTATCGCTGATATAGACATTACCCTCGTCCGGTTTTTCGAGCCCGGCCATGATCCTCAGCGTTGTGGTCTTGCCAGCACCGGTTCGTCCGAGAAGGACGAAAAACTCGCCATCCTCAACGGTCAGGCTGAGATCCTTGAGGGCGCGTGTGCCGCCATAGCGCTTCGTGACGTTTTGAAGTTCAATTCGCGCCATCAGACGGTTCTCCTCATCGCGTTTCCGGTTTCGGCGTTAAAGAAATGTGCGCGATGCGGATCTAGTGCGACCCAGACATTTTGGCCTTCCCCTCCGGTGAATCCCGATTCACTCCGGGCACGCAACGTTTGTTCTCCAACGCGGACATCGACGATATCGTGACTTCCGAGCGGCTCGACGTTCGTTACCTGTGTTTCTATGTACCCGTCCTTCGGATCGTGAGAGAGCATCACGGCTTCGGGCCGAACGCCAAGTTTGGTGGGCGCTCCGTTCAGGTGCGATACCGTTTCAGGGGGCACCGGGAACCCATCCGAGCCTCCAATACGAAGCAGCGTATCGGTGCCTGCCCCTTCGACCGTCACATCCGCAACGTTCATGACCGGAGACCCGACGAACTGCGCGACAAAAAGGTTGGCCGGATGAAGGTAGACTTCGTCGGGTGCGCCGACCTGCTGAAGCAAGCCGTCATGCATGACGACGATGCGGTCCGCCAGCGACATTGCCTCGACCTGATCGTGGGTCACGTAGACGCTGGTCGATTCCCGCGCAATGTGAAGCCGCTTGATCTCGGCGCGCATCTGTTCGCGCAGCTTCGCATCGAGCGCACCGATCGGTTCGTCCATGAGAAGAGCTTTCGGCCGCCGAACCAGCGCCCGGCCAATGGCGACGCGCTGCATGTCACCGCCCGAAAGGGCCGACGGCCGGCGCGACAGAAGTTGCTCGATTCCAAGGAACCTGGCGACCTCCTTCACTTCGGCTTTCCGTTCCGCCTGTTTGCTGCGCACGGCTCGAAGGGGAAAGGCGATGTTTTCCTCGACCGTCATGTGTGGGTAGAGCGAAAAGGACTGGAAAACGAAGGCGATGTCGCGGTCAGCGGCCTTGAGGTCCTGGACCTCCCTGCCGTCGATCGTGATGGTGCCGGAGGATACTGTTTCCAGACCGGCTATCGCGCGCAGTGTGGTGGTCTTGCCGCAGCCGGACTGCCCGAGCATCACGACGAATTCGCCGTCCTCGATGACGAGATTTACATCCTTGAGCACCTGAACGGGGCCGAAGAATTTTTGTACGTTATTAAGTTCGATCCGCGCCATCAGATGAGTTCTTCCTCTTCCTCTTCCTCAGCCTCGGGTTCGGGCGGGATGTGACTGGTTACGAGAAATGCGATCAGCCCGAGAATGGTGATCGTCAGCCCGTAACGGTGCAGGATCTCGACCCACGGCTGGCAAAGACACACCAGGCCGCCGATCATCACCCACTGCGCGGAAGGCTCAAGATATTGCGAGTTCAGTTCGCGAAAGGTCATTTGCGGATTGCTCCGAAGGACATGCCCCTCAGCAAGTGATTGCGAAGGAGAAACGTGAAGATGGCGACAGGAAGCAGGAACAGAAACGCACCGGCGGCGATTACGCTCCAGTCGGGAAGGCCGGAGCCTACCTGCGACGGGATGTAAGGCGGAGCCGTCTGCGCATTGCGGGACGTCATCATCAGCGCGAAGGCGTATTCGTTCCAGGCTATAATGAAGCAGAACACGGCCGTGGCTGCGATGCCCGTCAGGGCTTCCGGAAGCACGATCTTGAAGAACGCCTGCAGCCGCGTGTAGCCGTCGACCAGCGCTGCCTCCTCGTATTCCTTGGGAATCTCATCGATGAACCCCTTCATGATCCACACCGCGAACGACAGGTTGAAGGCGGTATAGAGGATGATCAGGCCGAGATGCGTGTCATACAGGCCGACCGTTCGGTACATCAGGAACATCGGAATGGCGACGACCACTGGAGGCAGCATTCTCGTACTGAGAATGAAGAACAGCCAGTCCTGCTCGCCCTTCACCTTGAAGCGCGAAAATCCGTAGGCGGTGAGCGTGCCCATCGAGACCGCCAGGAACGTCGAGATAATCGAGACAATCAGTGAGTTCTTGTAGCGGTCCCAGTAACCGGACGAGGTGATCGCTCCGGTCTTTCGATTTTTCACGACCTGTTCGCCGTCGTCATAGATCAGCTGCTCCCACCAGGGCGCGGCTTCGTAGACATCTTCCTCGACCGGTTGGCGTAGCTGCGAACGCTTTGTGAAAAGCTTGGCGAACGGCGTCAATGTGGGCTCGAACACCACCGTCGGTGGGACAGTGGTGGCGAGGCTGCGTGGTTTGAAGGCGGTTGACGCGATCCAGTAGATCGGCATCAGCATGATCATGAGCGCGACCAATACCGCGACGATTGCCACCCGATTGAGAGCAACTTCGCCCTTGGTTTTGATTTCGGCCATCTCAGCGCGCCTTTGCCTTGTTCAGATACTTCACGTAGATGTTGGTGATCGCCACGACCATGATCAGGACGATATAGGCTAATGCCGAACTCAACCCCGTCTGCCACTCCAGGAACGCCATCTTGTAGAGACGGATCGCGATCAATTCGGTTGTCGGTTGCGACGACAGAATGTAGGCGTGGTCGAATGTCTTGAATGCTTCCATGGTTCGGAAAATTATCGCGATCATCAGGATCGGCGCGACCAGCGGCAGCGTAATACGGAAGAATGTGTAAAACGGGCCTGCCCTGTCGATCTCGGCTGCCTCGTAGAGATGTTTCGGAACGGCCGAGAGCCCCGCCAGAGACAGCAACATCACGAATGGCGACCACATCCAGATGTCGACAAGCGCGACGGCATATAGCGCCACGTCCGGGTCCGCCAACCACTCGAATTTCCCCAGCCCGAGAAAGTAATTGATGATTCCGAAGGACGGATCGTAGAGCAGCTTCCAGAACAGACCGACGACGGCCATGGAGAGCATCATCGGCAGCAACAGCAGTGTCGTGATCAGCCCTTTGAGCGGGATCTTGCGATTGAGGAGCATCGCCAAGCCGAAGCCCACTACCACCTGGCCCGTCACCGATATCAGGACGTATTTTGCGGTGATCGTGAAGTTTCGCCAGATAAACGGGTCGCTGAGTAACTCCCGATAGTTGGCGAGGCCGATCCAATTGGCCGGCGCTGTCGTGGAAGCACGGAAATCCGTAAAAGATGTCCAGAGCGAATACAGCAGCGGAAAGACGTTGAATATTATCAGGAACGCAATCGTCGGAATGATGAACAAGTTCCGGATCGAGAGGTCCGAAAACCCGCGTGATGCAGCGCGGCTGTCCGGCTCCAGCCTGGATATTAGTTCTGTCACGGTGTCACTTTCTTGGCTTAAGTGAGGCGGGCGCAATGTGCGCCCGCTGCCATGTCAGTTGATCTGCCGACTACTCGGTGCGGCCATATTTCTTGAAGGTTTCCACCCAGTCCGCTGCGAGCGCATCGAGGGCTTCCTTCGCCGTACCTTCCCCGCCAACGACGTAGGGGTAAAGGCGCCGGTTGGCTGCAGTCAGCAACTCCGCGTATTCCGGAACAGCCCAGAAGTCCTTCACCTTGAACATCGTCTGGTAGAAGGCTTCGTTATACGGCGTGGCGTTGCGGAACTCTTCGCTTTCGAGAGTGGCCGCATGGGCCGTGTAGCCACCGAGATCGGCCCACCGCTTCTGCACGTCGTCCTGAATGAACCATTCGAGGAACTTGTAGCTCTCGTCGATATTGTTCGAGTATGAGACAATCGAGATGCCCTGTCCGCCAAGCGCCGCAAACTGATCACCGTCCGGACCTGCCGGATTGGCGAAGAAGCCGGTGGCGTCCGCATGAGGGTTGGATGCCGGATTCACCAGAGCCGGAAAAAAGGCGAAGTAGTTCATCGACATCGCAGCCAGGCCTTCCGTAATCGCCTGATTGTTTTCAACGAAGAACGTCTTCGACCAGCCCGGAGGCGTATACTCATAGAGCTGGCGATAGGCTTCCAGAGCCGCAACCGCCTGCTCCGAATTGAGGATGCCCTCGACTTCGTAGGTCTCGTAGTTCCCGAGATCAGCGCCATAGGAGAACAGTGCGTTCTCGACGCCCATCACCAGCCCGTCATAGGAATTGTCGGTATAGATGGCGACCCCGTAACGGTTTTCGTCGGGCCGATGGAAAAATTCCGCAATGTCAATGAGCTGCTGCCAGGTTTTGGGCACATCAAGCGGATAGCCGTACTTCGCTTCGAAGGCCTTCATCTCGGCCGGATCTTCGAACCAGTCCTTGCGATACGACCAGCCGACGGCATCGCCTTCTGCCGGGATTGCCCAGAACTTGCCTGAATTGCCCGGGTATTCCGCATAGTACTTGACGGTTGCGGGAGCCATTACATTGCCAAGATCGTGCTTCTTGAAGAACTCCGTCAGGTCGACGTAGTGTCCACCTTCCGATGCCGCGCCCAGCCACTGGCTGTCGCCAACGATCATGTCGTAGGCCGAGCCCCGGGCGTTGAATTCCGTGAAAGCCTTGGTCTGAAAGTCCTGCCAGGGTGTGGTTTCGACGGTCACCACAACGCCGGTTTCGGCTTCATACTCGTTGACGAGTTCCTGCAGGTAGTTGGCCGGATCCCACTCCGCCCAAAAAATTGTCAGTTCCTGTGCCGAGGCCGCGGGCACGCAAAGCGCAAGCGCTGCTGCTCCGGCGAATAGCCGGCTGATATATCTTCTCATTTCTGTCTCCTCCCAATTTGCTGCGTAGCAGCCTTAAAATGCTGATTCCTCTCCTATTGCTCCTCCTTCGACTGACTGTCACCGACGCCGCGATGACAATTTTGGTAGTACCAGACTGGCCAAGTTGTCAAGGATATGTTTACTTCATTGCAACCGAGTCCATGACCTGGCAAAGCTATGAAAATACCCCAGTATGACACCAATTTTTCCGATTACAAATTGGTTGCATCGGACACGGTGCGCTTCGCACGCTTGCCGGCATCGCGCTCCAATCTGGCCCGACCAGATTTGAACAATCTAGACATTGCCCCCTGTAGTTTCCCGGCGAGCCGCCTCAATCATCGCCTGCGCCGCCCACAGCGCCGTTTTCTGTGCCTCTTCGTCACTCAGCCCCCAAATGTCCTTGAGAACCACCATCGCCTCTACCCCGAACGTCAGAGACAGCGCGCGGATCAGGCGCGTTGCCTGATCTTCGGGGAGATCCAGATCGCGCGTCGCGCTGACGAGCAATTGCCGGCGATGGCCACGACCGAGCGTCGCATCCGCCCCATTAACTTCGAGCGACTGACGAAGCGCGGCGCGAAAGGTTGCCTCGTGCTCGTAGAGCCGGGGAAAGGCGGTCGCGTACAGGGAGGCGACACGGTCGCCACCGTCGAGACGGTCTTCCCAGTTCAGGATCGGGCCGAGGGCTTCCGCAACGACCGCGCGCACCATGTCGGATCTGGTCGGAAAATACCTGTAGGCGGTCGAGCGAGCGACACCGGCCTCTTCAGCCACTTCACTGACCGACGGCGACAGGCCATTGCGCATCATTTCGGTTGCCGTGGAAACCATCAGTGCATGCGTGCGGGCCGCCGCTCCCTTGAGCGGAAGATCTTTTTTGGAGGTTTGATCGCGTTGACGTGAGACTTGCATCCCAATATGGTACTCGAGTCCTATTTAGGGTCAAGTCGTATTTTTGAAAGCCGCCGATAGAGCGGCCGTGACGACTGGGAGGAACAAGCATTGCGTGTGATTCATGTTGTCGGCACGGCTGACACCAAGGGTGAGGAACTCGCCTATTTGCGCGATCTGATCACGGCCGGGGGCCAGCAGGCAGTGATTGTCGACCTGGGCACGCGCGCGCCGACAATCGAGGTCGATGTTTCGGCGCATGACGTTGCATCGTGCCACCCGGAGGGGGAAGGCGTTGTGCTTGGCGGAGACGACCGCGGGACCGCGGTTGCGGCCATGGGGACGGCTTTCTCGCTCTGGTGCCGCCGGAACGCGGACAATATCTCCGGAGTGATCTCGGTCGGCGGTGGCGGTGGTACCTCCATGGCCTGTTCGGGAATGCGCGAACTTCCCTACGGCATCCCGAAATTCATGGTTTCCACGCTAGCCTCCGCGGACACAGCGCCATATGTCGGCACGTCCGACATCGTTATGGTGCCGTCGATTACCGATGTTGCCGGACTGAACAGGCTGAGCCGTGTCATCCTTTCGAATGCCGCTCATGCCCTGCTCGGAGTGGTCACGGCACCGCGTCCTGCGGCGGCCGAGGACAAGACAGCCATCGGGCTGACCATGTTCGGCGTGACAACCACGTGCGTGAACGCCATCACCGACAGATTGCGCGACCGCTTCGACTGCCTCGTGTTTCACGCGACGGGGATCGGCGGGAGATCCATGGAACGCCTGCTGGAGCAGGGCTTCACATCCGGCATTGTCGACATCACGACCACGGAAATCGCGGACCTCCTTTTCGGTGGTGTTCTCGCGGCCGACCATGACCGGCTGGATGTCATCGCGCGCACCGGCGCGCCATGGGTCGGGTCGGTCGGGGCGCTGGACATGGTGAACTTCTGGGCTCCAGACACCATTCCCGCCCACTATCGGGACAGAAAATTCTACGAACACAATCCGAACATCACCCTGATGCGGACAACCGCGCAGGAAAACGCCAGGATGGGTCGATGGATCGGTGAAAAGCTGAACGCCTGCCACGGCCCCGTGCGGCTCCTGATACCGGAGAACGGCATCTCCGCGCTCGATATCGAGGGCGGTGCGTTCTGGGATCCGGAGGTCGATGCCGCCCTTTTCGACGCATTGCGGGAAACCATCGAAGACGACAACCGGCTGGTTTTCCTGCCTTACCACATCAATGACCCGGCCTTCGCCGCGGCTGTTGCCGACACTTTTGAAGAACTTATGGAGCCCCGATGCCACTGATACCGCGCAAAACCATCCTCAACCGTTTCAAAGCCATGATCGAGAACGGCGAACCGATCATCGGCGGCGGCGCTGGCACGGGCCTGTCGGCCAAATCGGAAGAAGCTGGCGGAATAGACCTCATTATCATCTACAACTCCGGCCGCTATCGCATGGCCGGACGCGGCTCCGCGGCCGGGTTGCTTGCCTATGGCAATGCCAATGAGATCGTGAAGGAGATGGCGGTCGAAGTCCTGCCCGTGGTGGCAAGGACGCCCGTCCTTGCGGGCGTGAACGGCACCGACCCCTTCATCCTGATGCCCCGTTTCCTGGCCGAGCTGAAGGCCATGGGCTTTTCCGGAGTTCAGAATTTCCCGACAGTTGGCCTTTTCGACGGCACGATGCGGCAAAGTTTCGAGGAAACGGGAATGGGCTTCGGGCTTGAGGTCGACATGATCGCCGAAGCGCATGCCCAGGACATGCTGACGACGCCCTATGTTTTCAATCCGGACGAAGCCATCGCCATGGCCAAGGTAGGCGCGGACATTCTCGTGGCACATATGGGAGTGACCACCGGCGGCACCATCGGCGCGACGTCGGCAAAGACCTTGGATCAGTGCGTCACTGAAATTGACGCCATTGCAAGCGCGGCGCGGTCCGTTCGCGAGGACATGATCATTCTATGTCACGGCGGGCCGATCTCAATGCCTGAAGACGCCGCCTACGTCCTCAGGAACGCCGAGCGCATCCACGGCTTCTACGGCGCCTCGTCGGCCGAGCGTCTGCCGGCAGAGCGCGCTATTGCCGAGCAAATCCGCGCATTCAAGACCGTCACTGCGAAAGGATAAAAGCCATGACCGACGTGAAGGATCTTTTCAAATACCCCCAAGACGTCAACGCATACGGTTTCGACTGGGGCCAGCTGTCGGTCACGCTCGGCCCTCGGGTGAACGGTGCCAAACAGTTCTCGGCCGCCGTCGTGACCGTGCCACCCGGCCAGGGACATGCCCGCCACAACCATCCTGGATCCGAGGAGATCATCTACATCCTCAAGGGAGAAGGCGAACAAATGGTCGAGGACGAGGACGGGACGCCACACACCGAGACTGTGCGCGCCGGTTGCTCGATCTTCATTCCGGATAGCCGGTTCCACTCTACTTTGAACACGGGGCAGACCGAAATGCAGATTTTCGTTGTCTATTCACCGGCCGGGCCGGAGGAGTTGCTAAAGGAACTTCCCGATTTTCACCTGATCCCGACGGGACGATGAGCCATGGCAGATGTAGTCTCCGATGCGCTGCCATATGACTTCCGTCTCCTCGACGATCTCATGGACAAGGCAGGGATCGACGTTCTGCTGGCGACCTCCAAGCACAACGTTCAGTATCTCCTGGGCGGTTATCGCTTCATCTTCTTTTCCGCGATGGATGCGATCGGCCACAGCCGCTACCTACCTATCGTCGTCTATGTGAAGGGCGCGCCGCAAAAGACGGCCTATGTCGCCAACAAGATGGAAGGGATGGAACATGCCAATCATCCCTTCTGGACACCGCATTTCTTCCCGGTTGCATGGGGAACGCGTGACGCAATGGCACGGGCGATTGAACACCTGAAAGCAGAAGGTCCTGCCGCGCCGCGCATTGGGATCGAGCCCGGATTTCTTCCGCTGGATGCGGCGAGAGACCTCGAAGCCGCCTTTTCGAACGCTCCGCTTGTCGATGCCTGCGGGGTTCTGGAACGGCTGCGCGCGGTGAAGTCGCCCGGCGAGCTGGCATTGCTGAAGGATGCTTCCGAACGCATCAGCGCGTCCATGAAGGCGACCATTTCCTGGGCCCGTGAAGGATCCACGAAAAAGCAGATAATCGACCGCCTTCGCGTCGAGGAATCGTCCCGGGGACTGCAGTTCGAATACTGCCTGCTGACATTGGGTGCGTCCCACAATCGCGCATCCTCCGATCAGGCATGGGCATCGGGAGAGGTCCTGTCGATCGACTCGGGCGGAAATCTCGACGGGTATATCGGTGACATCTGCCGCATGGGCGTTCTGGGCGAGCCCGACGCGGAACTGCACGATTTGCTCGCAGAGATCGAAACGGTGCAACAGGCCGCTTTCGACAAGGTGAAGGCGGGCGCCGTCGCAGGCGACCTCATTGCGGCCGGTGAGGCCGAACTCCGGAAGCAACCGAATGCGTCCTGCACCGATTTCTTCGCGCACGGCATGGGCGTCATCACCCACGAAGCACCTTTCCTGATGACCAACCATCCCGTCGCGTATCAGGGCATCGATCGCGATAGTCCGCTGAAGGCCGGCATGGTCCTGTCGGTGGAGACGACGATGCTCCATCCAACGCGCGGATTCATCAAGCTGGAAGACACCCTCGCCGTCACGGAAAACGGCTACGAGCTCTACGGAAGTGACGGCCGCGGATGGAACCGCGGAGGGGAATAACGAAGGAGGAAGCGTAAATGCATGGCAAGAAAATACTGATGCTGATCGGCGAATACTCGGAGGAGTATGAAATTTTCGTCGTCCAGCAAGCGCTGGAGGCTGTCGGTCATACCGTCGATATCATCTGCCCGGAAACGAAGAGGGGCGACCGAGTGACGACCTCGGTTCACGACTTCGGTCCCGGTGTGATGACATGGACCGAGCATATCGGCCATGCGATCGAGGTGACCCAGGACTTCGACACGACGAAGACCGATAGCTACGACTCGGTTTACATCGCCGGCGGACGGGGTCCGGAATACATCCGCACCTATGAGCGCGTTCGCGAGATCGTCCGCGAATTCCACCGCGACGACAAGCCGATCGCCGCGATTTGCCATGGGGTCCAGGTGCTGGTTGCAGTGCCTGAAGTGATCCGGGGCAAGCGTGTCGCGGGGCTGTTCACCACACGTCCTGAAGTCGAACTGACCGGGGCAACCTACGTTCCCATTGGCGGAAAGGACGCCTTGCGCGACGGCAATCTGGTGACCGCCGAGGGGTGGACGGCCCTGGCCGCCTTCATCCGCGAATATCTTGGCGTACTCGGTACGGAGATCATCCATCACCCGATCGGTCAACCGGCAAGGGCTTCGGCCGCGGAGTAGGTCCGGCACGCCACAGGCGCCCCGGAGAACCACGCTTAGACGGAACCGACGCTGACCCATGGCGGACTGCGCGACAACCGCAGTCCCGCCCGTCGAAGGGCGGCGCGCCGTATCACGATGAAGACAGCTCTGCCTATTGCAGTTCAAGCAGTTTGACAACGAGAGGTATGACGATGAAGACGATCAATGGACCGGCGCTGTTTCTCGCACAATTTGCCGGCGACGCAGCGCCATTCGATTCCTGGAATTCGATCACCAAATGGGCGGCTGATTGCGGCTACAAGGGCGTCCAGGTTCCGAGTTGGGACGGTCGCCTGATCGACCTTGCGAAGGCTGCGGCCTCGAAGGACTATTGCGACGAGTTCAAAGGCGTGGCAGCCGGGAACGGCGTCGAGGTCACCGAGCTTTCCACGCATCTGCAAGGCCAGCTCGTGGCGGTACACCCCGCCTATGACGCAGCCTTCGACGGTTTCGCGGCACCGGAGGTGCGCGGCAACCCGAAGGCGCGCCAGGAGTGGGCGGTCAAACAGGTGAAGATGGCGCTGGACGCCTCCCGCAACATGGGTATCGGCGCGATGGCGAGCTTTTCCGGTGCGCTCGCTTGGCCCTATGTGTATCCCTGGCCGCAACGGCCGGTCGGGCTGATCGAAACCGCGTTCGACGAGTTGGCAAAACGCTGGCGGCCGATCCTCGATCACGCCGACGCCTGCGGTGTCGATGTCTGCTACGAGATCCATCCGGGCGAGGATCTGCATGACGGTGTGACGTTCGAGATGTTCCTCGAGCGCCTCGACGGACACGCCCGCTGCAACATGCTCTACGATCCGTCGCACTATGTGCTGCAATGCCTGGACTATCTCGACCACATCGACATCTATGCGGATCGCATCAAGATGTTCCACGTCAAGGACGCGGAATTCAACCCGACCGGCCGCCAAGGCGTCTATTCCGGCTATCAACCCTGGGTCGACCGTGCGGGACGTTTCCGCTCACTCGGCGACGGACAGGTCGACTTTGGTTCGATCTTCTCGAAACTAACCGCCATCGATTTCGATGGCTGGGCCGTGGTCGAGTGGGAATGCTGCCTGAAACATCCGGAAGACGGCGCGCGCGAGGGCGCGCAGTTCGTCACCGACCACATCATCCGGGTGACTGAAAAGGCCTTCGACGATTTCGCCGGCGCCGGCACGGACGAGACCGCCAACCGGCGTATGCTCGGCATAGTCTGAAGGTGCCTGCCGGGACACCGGAATGTCCAGTCGCTAGCAGCGCGGCACGGCGGACATTGGCCGCACTGCCGTGTTCCGCTGCGCCTGTCCATCGCGACGGCAATGCGTAGGCTGCCGGACCAGTATCGGAAAATTCCATATGATCCTTCAGACGGCGGGCTATTCTAAGACATTTAGCCTTGGTCGACAGACAATCTTACGGTTCCAGAAAGACTTGCGCCTGGCACCAGCAGACACAGCCCGAATTTGGCTTCCGGCAATGCGGCAAGCGCACCTGAGACATGGGAAGCAGGCTCCATGCACAGGTAGTCCGCTTTCCGGTGTAGGACGAGATGGGATAGGTGAGGGTGGCTGTAGAAAGTGATCCCGGCGCCATCACCGATGCAGGCGGTTGCTTTCGTCCAATCGGAAAAGTGCTCCGTAGAATCAATTGCGATCGAGTTGCCCCCTGCACCAATATCCCGGGGTCTTCGTTCCGGCAGCCCTGACGGGCCGGACGGGTTCCACTGGCTTCTTGCGTCGGTCAGGACCAGCCCATCGCGCGATGGCTTGAAATAGGGATGCCAACCGAGACCGCCGGGCATGGTCGCATGACCTGAATTCGTGAGGCTCAGACCGATGGACAGGCTATTGCCGTCGAGTTCGAACCGCTGTGCGGCCGTGAAGTCGAACGGCCATTCCTGGTCGGCATGGTAGTCCAGCACCATCTCAACGAAATCCGGCCCCTTCTCCGTGATGCGCCAGCGGCGGCGGTGTGCCGGGCCGTGTATGACGTCCGCACCGTTCGCCGAATTGGGTTTCAGCCGGATCAAGCGACTTTCGTGCCTGAACCTGGAATCGCGCACCCGGTTGTGAAACGGAAAGAGGGGAAAGGCCCCCGCTTTGGGCCAGACGCCCCGGTCAAAGGATGCGTCCTGCAGTGGCACGAGAAGATCGCCGTGGTCGGCATGACGGAGGCGCAGCATACGCCCGCCCGCCAGGGGCTGGAATGTCGCCTCAAGAAAGTGGTTGCTGATGGTGTGACGTTCAGATGCCGGGTCCGAAAGCAAGCTCGCGGATGACGTTTCCGCACTTGTCATGGCAGGCGCTGTCGGATCTTGCCGTCATGGTCGATCACGCAGAAACGGCCACCCTGGAAGAATTCGGCTATCTGCGGCAGCGGCGACGGGCGTTCTCGCTGGGTTTCGGGCCCGGCGGCCGCTTCGGCGGTGTCGGTGGGAGCGTAGCCGAGGGACGTGGCGGTGTCGTTGTTCCACCAACTGGACGGCACGCGTGACACGCCGAAGACGGTTGTGCAGGTGATGTCGGGGTGTTCCAGTCCGATCAGGACGAGTTGGGCAAGGTCCCGCGCACTGACCCACATGTTGAGCGCTCTTGCATCCGAAGGGCGATCTCCGGCATTCCCGATGCGGATGTTCAGCGTGCGGATCCCGAACTTGTCGAAGTAGAGACCCGCCTCCAGCTCTCCCCAGCACTTGCTCAGCCCATAAAGGCTGTCGGGCCGCATCGGATCCGTATCGGAAATCCGTGTCTGACGCGGGTAAAAGCCGACCGCGTGGTCTCGACGAGCCGAAGACCACGCGCTCAATCCCGTTCTGGCGCGCAGCCTCGAGGACGTTATGCGTGCCCAGGACGTTGACGCTAAGGATGTCTTCGATGCTGCGCTCGTTCGGGTAGCCGGCAAGATGCACGACGGCATCCACGCCGACCAGGCTCCGTGTGAGCTCATTGCCATCGGCGATGTTGACCCGGTCCCACGTTTCCCTCGGGCCGAGTTCGCCGGGTTCGACGATATCGACGATCTTGATGCTCGCCACCTTGTCGGAAAGGGCATTCCGGAGCGCCGTGCCGACCCGGCCGGACCCGCCGGTAATGGCGATCCGCTTGTCGGACCGCTGCATGGGTCGACCTGTCGTGTTTGGCTCTGAGCCGTTGGCGGATGGGGTGTGCTTGGCCATGTGTCAGACGTCCTCGAACATTCGCTGCCGCGCGCAACTCAGGTGATCGTACATCGCGGATCCCGTTGGTTCAGAATTCCGAATGCGGTTTGCATGCTGGTTTCCGGCGCGCTCATCTCGCGCCGCGCGAAGACAGCCGGACATGCGCATCGGGTTGGACCGCCGGGCAATACCCCAGGCGACGGTTTCTTGTGCTGCCGCGATCAGGCGCACGATCGAGTTGAAGACCGTGTCGGCCACACCCACCGTTGAAGCGCTGTTGCCAAAGCTGGATCCGCGGGCTTGATCCTTGATCTTAAAGGAGGAACTCCCAAACAGCGCCTTACTAATGTCCGTAATAGTGTACGATTTATGCGTGGCAATATCTGGCTCGAAAAGACTGATATCAGACATTTTTGCCTTTCTATTCAGATAGATAGTGTTTGATCAATTTATTGGCAGGATACTGTCTAACATGTTTTGCCAGAGCCGCTACACAAAATAATGTACGATATCAGTTGAAAAATGTAAATTGCTGTTATACGACTTTAGTGCGCACTGTGAGCGGCAAGGGTGAGGAGCCCGTGGCCAGGAGGAGGCGTGAAAAATGGGAGGACAGAATGAGACGAGATCAAGGAACTGGCATGTCCCTGCCGGCGAGGCGTCTGACAGCCAGCCTCATGCTGAGTGGCGCGATCATGCCATTGAATGCGCTTCCGGCAGTCGCACAGGAGGCTACCGGCCAAGCCCCGTCGCTCGCGGCAATGGTGGAGGCGGGCAGCCTGCCGCCCGTGGCGGAGCGCGTCGGCGAAGAGCCTGAGGTGGTGGAGCCGCTGAACGCCATCGGGACCTATGGTGGCGACCTGCGCATTGGCTTGCGGGGAAGTTCCGACCACAACCACATTCTGCGTGTCGTCGGACCTCAGGGCCTCGTGCGTTGGGATCCCCAGTATACCGAGATCGTGCCCAACGTTGCGGAGCGCTTCGAGGTCGAAGACGGCGGCCGCGTGTTTACGTTCTATCTTCGCGACGGGATGAAATGGTCGGACGGCGAACCGTTCACGGCCGATGATGTGCTGTTCAACATCGACGACCTTGTGCTGAATGAGGAGTTCGCGCCTACGCCGCCACGCTACACCTCGGGCGGTGAGCCGATGCAGGTCGAAAAGGTGGATGACTACACCGTACGCTTCACCTTCAAGGAACCCTATGGCGACTTCCTGGCAGAACTCGCCAGTCCGCTGGGGCAGCATCCGGTGCTCTACGCCAAGCACTACTGTTCACAGTTCCTGCCCACCTACAACGACAATGTGGATGAGCTGATCGCGAAGAACGAAGCCACCGACTGGCAGAACCTGTTCCTGCAAAAGTGCGGCGACCTCGAGATCCCGGCTCGCTGGGGCAATCCGGAGCGCCCGACGCTGGATCCATGGGTGATCAAGGAGCCTTATGTCGGTGGTACGACGCGTGTCGTGCTGGAGCGCAATCCCTATTTCTGGCAGATCGATACCGAGGGTAACCAGTTGCCCTACATCGACCAGATCGTCGCGCCGATCGACCAGGATGTCGAGAGCCTGATCCTCGGTGTCATCGGCGGGCGGATCGATTTCGGCCTCAGGCACATTGATCCGCCGGCGAACCGGCCCGTACTGGCCGAAAACCGTGAGAAAGGTGACTACCACTTTTTCGCTGCGGAACCGCCCGGTGGCAGCAATATGATCATCAACCTGAACCTCACCCATAAAGATCCCGATCTGCGGGAGCTGTTCAACAGGAAGGACTTCCGGGTCGCGCTCTCCCTCGGCATGGATCGCCAGGAGATCATCGACACGGTGATGCTGGGCGAAGGTGAGCCGTGGCAGCACGGGCCGTTCGAGGATCATCCATATTACCACGAGCAGACCGCCAAGCAGTTCCTCGAACACGACCCCGAGCAAGCAAATGCACTGCTGGACGGTCTTGGCCTCGAGCGCGGGCCTGACGGCGTGCGCCAGATGCCGAACGGCGAACCGGTGCGGTTCCAGGTCGACGTCATCCCGACGTTCGATCCGGTCTGGGTGGATGCTCTGCAACTGGTCGAGCAGCAATGGGCCGAACTGGGCGTGGACATGGAAATCAACCCGATGGAACGCACGTTCTTCTACGAGCGCACGTCCAACAGCAACGATCACGATGCCGCGGTGTGGAACGCCAAGCAGAGCTGGGTTGCGGGTCAGATTCCCCAGATGCTTGTTCCGGTGCACCATGACAGCCGCTATGGCATTGCCTGGCGGGACTGGTACCTGAGCGGTGGCGAGAGTGGCGAAGAGCCGCCGGCGTCGATCAAGGAACGTCTGCGGCTCTATGACGAGGCGCGTGGCATGACCGATCCGGAAGAGCGCCGCAAGACGATGCTTGAGATCGCCCAGATCGCGGCCGACGAGTTCGAGGTAATCGGCGTGGCCAAAGCCATTCCGACCTACGGAATCGTCAAGAACGACCTGATGAACGTGCCGGAGAAGATGCCGAGTTCGTGGTACTATGCGACGCCTTCGCCGACCCTGCCACAGACGTGGTTCTGGAAGGACGAGTAAGGCAAACCCCTGCGGCGCTACCGAACTGGAAGCGCCGCAGCGCCCACGAGTTCACGCCGGTAAGGTGGAAGGTCGCTTCCGACAAAGGTGACACCGCTTGCTGGACGAGCGGATCGATGGCGCCAGCAGTTGAGCCTCGGGTTCCCTCAGATATCACGCACTCGCTACACCCTGCATTCCTTGACTGACAATCGATCTGCAGGGGCCGGTGCCAACCGAAGAATAATTCCCACGGGAGTTTCCTGATGTTGTTTGCCTACATCGCGCGCCGCATTCTTTGGGCGATCCCGTTCATGTTCGCGGTCTCGCTCATCGCATTCGCGCTGATCACCGCTCCTCCAGGCGATTATCTTACGTCCTTCGCTGCGACGCTGGCCCAATCCGGCGATATCGTGGACGAGGCGAGGTTGGACGCACTTCGTGAACGCTACGGCTTCGATCAGCCCTTCCTTGTCCAGTACTTTCACTGGATCGGCGGTGTCCTTCAGGGCGACTTCGGAATTTCCTTCGAATGGCAACAGCCAGTGGGGCAGCTGATCTGGGAGCGCATGGCGCTGTCCGTTACCCTGGCACTGGCGACATTGATGTTCACATGGGCGGTAGCCCTGCCCATCGGGATCTACTCAGCCGTTCGAAAGTATTCAGTCGGAGATTACTTCTTCACGACGATAGGCTTCATCGGATTAGCCACCCCGAACTTCCTCTTCGCGCTCGTGCTCATGTACGTGGCGGTCGTTTATTTCGGGTCGGATGTATCCGGCCTTTTCTCCGAGGAATACAAGGATGCCCCCTGGTCTCTGGCCAAGATCGGTGACCTTGCGGCTCATATCTGGATCCCGGTGATCATTCTCGGCACCAGCGCGACGGCAAGTCTGGTCCGCATCATGCGTGCCAACCTGCTGGATGAACTGTACCGCCCCTATGTGACAACCGCCCGAGCCAAGGGCCTGTCTGAATTCCGGCTGATCATGAAGTATCCGGTGCGGATCGCGATCAATCCCTTTATCTCAACGATCGGCTGGGCATTCCCGCAACTGATATCAGGCGCCGTCATCACAGCCTTCGTGCTTTCGCTGCCGACTTCGGGGCCGCTGATGCTCCAGGCGCTCCTGGCGCAGGACATGTACCTGGCGGGAGCCTTCATCCTTCTGCTCTGCTGCCTGTCCATCGTCGGGATGCTCGTGTCCGACATCCTGCTCGCGGTGATCGACCCGCGCATTCGTTTCCGGTGACCCTCAATGACTGCTGAAATCGACATCGACCACCGCGCTTTGGAGCAATCGCCGGAGGATTTTGCGTCTCAATGGCGTCTGATCTGGATTGCCTTCCGCCGGCACCGCCTGGCCATGACCGGCGCGATAATCGTCCTTCTGTTTTATTTCGTGGGCGCCTTCGCGGAGATCCTCGCTCCATTCGATCCGAACGCGACCTCGTCGGCGGATATCTATCATCCGCCGCAAATGATCCACCTGATCGACAGGCATCCCGACGGCGGCTGGTCCTTCAATCCCCATGTCACCGCCCTGACGGCGGAGCGGGACCCGTTCACGCTCCAGACCACCTTCACGGAGGATCCTGACCGCAAGATCTACCTGGACTTTTTCGGCAAGGGCGATCCCTACCGTCTGTGGGGCATCATTCCAATGGAGCGACACCTGCTGACCACGGAAGACCCTCAGGAACGCTTCTTCCTGATCGGTGCCGATCGCCTGGGGCGCGACATGCTGAGCCGGACGATCTATGGCACGCGGATATCCATGTCCATCGGCCTCATCGGCGTCAGTCTCAGCCTCGTGCTCGGACTGATCCTTGGAGGGATCTCCGGCTATTACGGCGGCCGTGTCGATATGTTGATTCAAAGGGTCGTGGAACTGGTGATATCTCTGCCGACGATTCCGATCTGGCTGGGACTGAGCGCCGCGCTTCCGCAGGATTGGTCGCCGTTGACACGCTATTTCGCGATAACCGTCATTCTTTCGCTGGTTGCCTGGACGGAACTCGCTCGTGTGGTCCGAGGACGTTTTCTGGCCCTGCGAACCGAGGACTTCGTCACGGCGGCGCGGCTGGACGGTTGCACGCGGGGAAGGGTGATCTTTCGCCACATGATGCCGTCGATGGTGAGCCACATCATTGCCTCCGTCACTCTGGCGATCCCGGTAATGATCATCGCGGAGACATCGCTTTCCTTCCTGGGGCTTGGCCTGACGCCGCCGATCATCTCATGGGGCGTCCTGTTGAAAGAAGCGCAAAACGTCCGGTCGATTGCCCAGGCGCCCTGGCTCTTCGCTCCGGGTGCTGCCGTATGCCTTGCGGTACTCGCCCTGAATTTCCTGGGTGACGGTCTGCGCGATGCCGCCGACCCTTACGTTCAGGACAGCCACTGATGAGCAAGACAGCCATGAACTCCGAAGCCAACACAACGGTTCTCGAACTCAAGAACCTGACGACCGAATTCGTCACCAAACGCGGCGCCTTTCGCGCGGTGGATGATGTCTCGCTCGAGCTGCACGCCGGCAAGACGCTTTGCGTCGTGGGTGAAAGCGGATCGGGAAAGAGCGTGATGTCGCGCTCGATCCTGCAGATCGTCGATCCGCCCGGCCGTGTGACAGGCGGGCAGGCGCTGTTGCACCGGCACCGCACGGCGCGCCGCGGTGCTGAGGAAGAGACGATCGACCTGTTGCGGCTCAATCCCAAGTCATCGGCCATCCGCAGCCTGCGCGGGCGCGACATCGCCATGATCTTTCAGGAGCCGATGAGTTCGCTCTCGCCGGTTCACCGGATCGGCGACCAGGTCGGCGAGGCGATACGCCTGCACGAGCGGGTCTCGAAAAAAGACGCGCGTGAGCGGACGGTCGAGCTTCTTCGCAAGGTCGAGATCCCGCGCCCGGAGAAGGCCATCGACCAGTTCCCCTTCGAGTTCTCCGGCGGCATGCGGCAACGGGCGATGATCGCCATGGCGCTCGCCTGCAACCCGACCGTCCTGATTGCCGACGAGCCGACCACCGCGCTCGATGTCACGATACAGGCCGAGATTCTCGATCTGATCCGGTCGATCCAGGACGAGAGCGACATGGCGGTCCTGTTCATAACCCACGACATGGGAGTCGTAGCTGAAATCGCCGACGAAATCGCCGTGATGCGCTTCGGCAAGGTGGTCGAGACGGGAGACGTCTACGAGATCTTCGAGGATCCCAAGCACCACTATACGCAACGGCTGCTCAACTCGGTTCGCGAGCTCGATCACCCCTCCCAGCGGCGGCTGGCCATGCGCGAGACTCGCCCGGTGGGGTCGCCATGCCTCGTGTCGGACAATGTCCGCAAGGTATTCGGCGCGGGCTCGAGCTGGTTCAGGGGAGAAGTGAAGGGGCTTGTTGCCGTTGACGACGCCGACCTGGAGCTGCGAACCGGCGAGAATCTCGGCATCGTCGGCGAAAGCGGGTCGGGCAAGACCACTCTTGGTCGCTGCCTGCAGCGCGTGCACGATGTCACGGCCGGGCGGATCCTTTACACCGATGAAAGCGGGCGGGAGCTCGACCTCGCCCCGATGAGCGAAAATCAACTTGCGCAGCCATGGCGCGACATCCGCACCGTGTTCCAGGATCCGTTTTCCTCGCTCAATCCGCGCATGACCATCGGCCAGATCATTGCGGAGCCGCTTGTCGTCGAAGGTAAGCTTTCTGGGCGTGAGATACGCGAGCGCGTCCATGAACTGCTCGACCTCGTCGGACTGCCGCGCTCGGCCTACATGCGCTATCCGCATGCGTTTTCGGGCGGGCAGCGGCAACGCGTGTCCATCGCACGAGCGATCGCGCCGAACCCGCGCATCATCATCGCTGATGAGGCGACTTCGGCCCTCGACGTGAGCTTGCGAACCCAGATCCTGGATTTGCTTCTCGACCTTCAGGAAAGGCTCGATCTGAGCTTCATCCTGATCAGCCACGATATCGCTGTGATCCGCTACTTCTGCGATCGCATCGCCGTGATGTATCGAGGCCGCATTGTCGAAACCGGCGAGACCGAAGCGGTCTGCACCGCGCCGCAGCACGAGTACACCAGATCGCTGCTGTCGGCCGTACCGGTGGCCGACCCGCGCGCGCGGGGACACAAGCAACGTCTGCGCTACTACGAAACCATCTGAGGGCCTGTCGTGAAGATAACCGAAATCAAGACTTACCTGATGCAGGTCGGCTCACGTCCGGGCCTGCCTGCCGGAGACGGATCGTTCCGCGGCTCGCGCAACTGGTTGTTCGTGAAAATCGAAACGGACGAAGGCGTTTGCGGTATCGGGGAATGCTCGGGCTGGCCGCGCGTGATCGAGCGGGCGGTGCAGGACTTTGCCACCATCCTCATCGGTGAAGACCCGCGCGACATCGACCGGCTGTGGCACCGCCTCTATGTGGGAGCGATGGGGCACGGCATGACCGGCACGGTTGGCGGCGGAGCCCTGACCGGCATCGAGATGGCACTTTGGGACATCAAGGGCAAGGTGCTCGGCCAGCCGATCTGGAACCTGCTGGGCGGCAAGTTCCGCGACACGATTCCCGTCTACGGACATGCCAAGACGCCGGAACGGGCGCGTGAACTGATGGAGCGAGGCTACAGCGCGGTGAAGGTCGGCTTCACCGGTGGTGTGGATCTCGATCTGGTGTCGTCGATCCGCGACACGGTCGGTCCGGAGGTCGACCTGATGGTCGATGCCCATGGGCCGTCCTGGATGACAGCCGGCGACGCGATCCTCGTCGGGCGCGAGCTGGAGAAGCTGGATCTGCTGTTCTACGAGGACCCGGTCGCGCCGGAGAACCTGGATGCCTTGCAGCGGGTGCGCGACGCGGTCGACATTCCGCTGGCGGCGGGCGAGCGGGTCAGCACGATCTGGGGTATCCGCCCCTATGTCGAGCGCGAACTGGTGGATGTGATCCAGCCGGACACCGGTCGTGCCGGGGGCATCACCCAGATGCGCAAGATGGCGGCAATGGCCGAGGCTCACTACATCACCATGGCGCCGCATTCCGGCTCGCTCGGTCCGGTGGCAGAGTTTGCGGCCCTGCATGTTCTGGCCACCATCCCTAATGTTTTGATGCTCGAGCGTGTCGAGTTCGACTGGCCGGGCCGCTACGAGGTCGTCTCGCCGGCCCTGACGTCCGAAAAAGGCACCTTGCGCGTTCCCGACGCGCCGGGCCTGGGCGTGGAACTGGTCGAGGAAGAGATCGAGAAGTATCCGAGCAATCGCAATGTGGCGGACATGCCGGCAAACGCGAACGCCTACGAGCCGGGAACCGTGGGCGAATGCGTCTATTTCCAGACCCGACTGCGCCGCCGTGCCCGACTGAGGCTCAAACGGACCGACGAGAGATAGGGGCGCGTCTTGCTCGACACTGACACAAAGCGCCCGCCGGACGGCCGCCGCGTGGTCATTTCGACCCCGGGCGAGGCGGTGCTTGTGCTTTGCGAACTTGATCCGTCGACCGGAGAGCTTGTCCTCGTCGACCGGCAGCCCCTGCCGGGTGTCGTCGGCGGCTGCGGGGGAGTGCCCATGGCGGCCAGTGAAGACGGGCGGTGGATCTATGTGGCCTGGCGCGGTGAGCCCTATCGGCTGTTCAGCTTTGCCGTCGACGGAAACGCGCGCCGGCTGAACTGCCTCGGCCAGGCCAGCCTGCCGGCCAGCATGTGCTACGCCATGGTGTCATCCTGCGGCCGGCGCTTGCTGACCTCGTCCTACACGGGCAGCACGATCGCCATCAGTCCGATCGGGGACGACGGAACGGCGGGCGAGCCGATCATGACGCGGGATGCCATGCATGCCCATTGCCTTGTCGAGGCGCCGAACGGGCTGGTCTATGCCACCAGCCTGCGGGGGGACTGCGTCCAGACCTACAGGTTCGATGCCGGCCGCAACGATCTGAGCCCGCTCGCCCGGCTGGATGTGCCCGCGGGCTCGGGGCCACGGCATATCGTCTTTACGGCTGATGGGAGCCGGGCCTATCTGCTTTCGGAATTCGCGGGCACGCTGACGCGTCTCGATGTCGATCCGCATACCGGAGCACTGGCGATCCGGGAGCGCGTCGCTCTGCTGCCCGAGGGCGAAAAAGCCTGGGCCTCGGAGCTGCGGCTCGGGCCGGACGAACACGTCCTCTACGCATCAGAGCGCCAAACCTCACAGATTTTCGCATACCGCCTCGGCCCCAGCGGAGAGATGCAATTGATAGGCGCTGAACCGGCACCGGAATGTCCGCGGGCCTTCGATTTCGACGCTTCTGGCCGCCACATGATCGTGCTCGGCGAAAAGAGCGGCGAAGCCCGGACCTACCGGATCCAGCCGGACGGCGCGCTCGATGCCGTGTCCCGGCTCCATGCAGGCGCCCAGCCAAGCTGGGTTCTGGCGGCAGCGCTCTGAGACTTTCACCCAAGATCAAGGAAACGACGATGAAAGAGCGCACCCGCGAAAAGTTCATGCATATATCGGTCGCGACGATTGCCACGGCTCTCTTCAAGCGCGGCCTGCGCCACCAGGTGATCCAGGGCGTCCGGCCCATCGGATGGAAGGGCCGCAACATGGTCGGCCCTGCCTTCACGCTGCGCTACATGCCCGCGCGCGAAGACCGCAATCAGATCGACGTGTTTCGCAATCCCGAGCACCTGCAGCGTGTCGCTATCGAAACCTGTCCCGAGGGCCATGTGCTGGTCATGGACAGCCGAAAGCAGGCCGAGGCGGCGTCTGCCGGCGATATCCTCATAACCCGGCTGATGAAGCGCGGCGGGGCAGGAGTGGTGACGGATGGCGGGTTTCGCGACGCTGCCACGATTGCCGGCCTCGACATCCCGGCCTATCACACGCGCCCCTCGAGCCCGACGAACCTTACCAACAACGAGGCCATCGCCATCAACGAACCGATCGGCTGCGGGGACGCGCCGGTGTTTCCCGGCGATGTCCTCGTCGGGGACGCGGACAACGTGATCGTGGTGCCGTCCGAGATCGCGGACGAGATCGCAGACGAGTGCATCGAGATGACCGCCTTCGAGGACTTCGTTGCCGAGCGCGTGGGGCAGGGGGCAACGATCATCGGCCTCTATCCTTGCACAAGGGACGAAAACCGTTCCGCTTACGAGGCATGGCTCGCGGCCAAGGACAGCTCGTATTTCTACCACCGGATCAAGCAAGATGAGCGTTGACACCGCGCGGCAGCCCGGCGGCACCGTTCTTCACCATTTTCGCTGGTCCTTCATCATCACGGCCCTCGGCCTGCTACTTGGTGCGGTCGTCGGCTGGAACGCAACCGGCACGATACGCGGCACCCTCATGATCTTTTTCATCTGTGCGGTGCTTGCCGTGCTGGAGATCAGCCTGTCCTTCGACAATGCGATCGTCAACGCCAACAAGCTCAAGTCAATGACGCCGAAATGGCAGCGGAGGTTTCTGACCTGGGGCATTCTCATCGCAGTCTTTGGAATGCGGATCGTCTTCCCGCTCGCGATTGTCGCTCTCGCCGCGCAGATCGGTCCATGGCAGGCGCTCATGCTGGCTCTTGCGGAGCCTGGCGAATATGCCCGCATCATGCATGGCGCGCATCTGTCCATCGCCGCCTTTGGCGGTGCGTTCCTGATGATGGTCGGCCTCAGCTTCTTCTTCGACAGGGAGAAGGATGAACATTGGGTGCGTTGGATTGAGGCCAGAATGGCCAATGCCGCCGGCATTCGCGGTTTCGAGATCATGATCGTGCTGGTCCTCATCCTCGTCTTTGCCTCGCTGCAGGCAACCGCCGACGATTCCGACGTGTTCTTCGGTTCGGCGATCTGGGGTCTGCTCACCTTCCTCGTGGTTGAAGTGCTGGGGGCGTTGCTCGACAGTTCGAGTGCTGCGCTTGAGGGGGCGGCGAAGGGCGGGCTGGGTGCGTTTCTCTATCTGGAAGTGCTCGATGCGTCTTTCTCCTTCGATGGCGTGATCGGGGCATTCGCGCTGTCGCAGAACCTGCTGGTTATCGCCATCGGCCTCGGGATCGGCGCCATGTATGTGCGCTCGATGACGATCATGCTGGTCGAGCGCGGCACCTTGAAACAATACTGCTATCTGGAGCATGGCGCCTTCTATGCGATCATCGTGCTGTCGATCATCATGTTCGTGCAATCGATCGTCCATGTCCCTGAAATCGTGACGGGGCTGGGTGGCGTGACGATGATCGGCCTTGCATTCTGGTCGTCCGTCCGTCGCAACTGCGCGGCAACGGCTTGAAAGTTGCCGCGTCTGTGCGCGTTGAGCTGCAAACAGGCGACTTGGGGGCAACAACCTCAAGAACTCGTTCGGCGCGCTTTGTGTGTGAATTTTCAGTAATGGTATACTATCTTCGCTATAGCTAGTTCCACGCAAGTTACTCGGACCCGCATGGGCCGTACGAGGCTCCGGACGGAGCGCGCGTGTCCGACAAGAGGAAGATGATGGATCAGATCGCCAAGAGCCCGCAGGGAAATTCAAAGGCCCGGCCGAAGCCCAAGAAGGTTCGTGAACCAGGGTACAGCCGCTTGGCCCACCTGATCCGGGAAGAGATCTTTGATGGGCGGGTGAAGGCGGGAGCCCGGCTGAAAGTGTCCGATATTGCCAAGCGGTATGGGACCAGCACCAACCCTGCGCGCGAGGCGCTTCAGGTGCTCGAGGGCGAGGGCCTCGTCACCATCACGCCCAACCGCGGTGCCAGCGTACGCGAAATCAACGAGGACATGCTTCAGAATGTCTTCGACCTGAAGATCATCCTTTGGGCCTATATCGTCAAATCCTTCGTTGATTTCGCGACCCCGGACGACATTGCCGAACTGCGCCGCCATCAGGAAGACTGCGAAACAGCGGTGCAGAATGGCGACTATGCCGCGTATCACAAGGCCAACGTCGCGTTTCACGATTTCATCGTGGACCATCACTTCAACAGCGAAGCCGTGGCGATCATCCGAAAACATGACCGATGGCTGCAGGCGCTGTCGAAGTCCGATCCGCTGAACCTTGCCCAGATGCGCCGATCCGTTGCGGAACACTGGCGCATTGTCGAGGCGGTGGAAAACGGAGAAACGGAAGAGGCCGCTCGCGCCATTGAGGAGCACCTCGTGAACACCCAGGCCGCCTTTCAGGATCGTCTGCGCAGGAAGCGCCTCAAGAAACCGGCATAGACTACAGAGCCGCAAGATTGAACGCAGTGGCGTCAAAGCGGCTCCGAGTGGCTGCGTTAAAGCCCACGGCCCTCGCCCTTCTGACCTCCTTGGGATCGGTCTGGAGCTAACTGTCTCCTTTGTTGCGAAGACCTGAAAACCGGCTGGCCTTCCTGCGCCTGCGCGCTTGGAACACGCTCCGCTCGAAAAGGTCAATCCGTTCCATTTTATGGATCCCCACCCCATGGTCCATCCGGCGCGGCCCGCCCCGGGGGCCTGTCTTGTTTTATAAAGTTCCGATACTGGCATCGCCGGCAATGTCCTGAGCGCGGCAGGGCACTGGGTGTTGGGGTTGTGCGGACGGTTTCAAGGCGATCCGATTGCGATAACGGACCCCACGGCTTGTTCTTCACTTGAGAATCGCACATTATGATATATAAATAATGTGCGAAATTAGCGGACGGCGCGGCCAGCAAGGACTGCGCAATCCGGAAGGTCGATGCCGGGACTTGGCAGTCCGGGCTTTAAGGCCTGCGACGACCGTTCGGCGAAAATGGCCGTGTCCGATGTGATGCGGGGCAAGACAGGACAGCGCGACGCATGACAGACACGGCAACCATCGTTTCCAGCGACCTTCCCTTTGATGCGGACCAGTGGGCCCGCCTGGAGGCGGCTTTGCCGCCAGGCCGCGTCATCAAGGTCGATACCGGTGACGACGCAGCGGTTGCTGCGGCCCTGGAGGTGGCGGAGATCGCCATTCTGAAAGGAGATCTCGATGAGCGCTTCGTCAACGCACCCGGTCTCAAGTGGGTTCATTGCGACCACGCCGGGCTGACCAAATCGGCGCGGCCGGAAGTTTTCGAGAAAGGCCTGATCGTCACCGGGTCCGCGGGGCGCTCCGGCCCAGCCCTGGCCGAGCATGTGATGATGTTCTCGCTCCTGCTGTGCTCGCGTTACCCGGATTTCTATGAGGCGCAGAAGCGACACGAATGGCGGCGTGTTCCTGAAATGGCGGACCTGCGCGCGCTGTCCGGCCGCACAATGGCAATCATCGGCATGGGACATACCGGCAAGGCCCTGGCGGTGCGGGCGAAGGCGTTCGATATGAAGGTCCTGGGCTACCGGCGCCGCGATGAGCCGACGCCGGATGGCGTCGACAGGATGTATTGCAGCGATCTTGGCGAGGGAATCGACGACATCCTCGATCAGGCTGATATCGTCGCCCTGGTCATCAATTTATCCGATGCCACGCATCACCTGATCGGGGCCGGGCAACTGGCCCGAATGAAACGCTCCGCCGTCCTTGTGAACCTGTCGCGAGGTGCCGTGATCGATCAGGACGCCCTGGTTGAGGCCTTGAGGGAGGGGCGCATTGCCGGCGCCGGGATCGATGTCACAACGCCGGAGCCGCTGCCCACGGATCATCCGCTGTGGGACACGCCCAATCTTCTCATCACGCCGCATTTCACCGCTGCTCTGCCGGACCGGGCCGAACGCTCGCTGAACATGATCGTCGACAACCTGCACCGCTATCGTGTCGGCCGGGAGATGCTCAACCGGATCAGCGAAGAGGACCTGTGGTCGAAAGGCTGACACGGCGGCCGACTGGCTTCGACCTGCAAGTATTCAACCTACAAAGAGGATGTAATCGACATGAATATCGGCTTTATCGGTCTGGGTGTCATGGGGCAGCCGATGGCGCAACACTTGATCGAAGCAGGGCACGAGGTCTTCCTGCATCGCGTCAAGGACACCTCGCAGCATCTCGTCGAGAAGGGAGGGATTCCCACCGGAACGCCGGCAGAGGTGGCGAAAGCAGCGCAGGTGATCATCCTCATGCTGCCCGACACGCCGGACGTGGAGGCCGTTTTGTTCGGCCCCGAGGGCGTTGCGGAGGGACTTACTTCCGGCAAGACCGTGGTCGACATGAGCTCCATATCACCGGTTGCCACAAAGGATTTTGCCAACCGGATCGTCGAGCAAGGTTGTGCCTACCTTGATGCACCGGTATCCGGCGGTGAAGCTGGCGCGCGCGCCGGCACTCTTTCGATCATGGTCGGTGGAACCAGCGAAGTCTTTGACCAAGTGCTTCCGATTTTCCGGCATATGGGCAAAAACATCAATCTGGTAGGCGGAGTGGGGGATGGCCAAACCGCAAAGATCGCCAATCAGATAATCGTGGCCCTCACGATCGAAGCCGTCGCTGAAGGCCTTCTATTTGCCTCCCGGGCGGGTGCCGATCCGGCCAAGGTCCGCGACGCCCTTATGGGCGGATTTGCCTCTTCCAAAATCCTGGAACTGCACGGTGAGCGCATGATCAACCGGACATTTGATCCGGGTTTCCGTATTTCGCTTCATCAGAAAGACATCAATAATGCACTTTCAACAGCAAGGTCATTTCGAATGTCGTTGCCCTCTACGGCCCTTTGTCAGGAACTCTTCAATTCCTGTGCAGCGCAGGGACATGGAGAATTGGACCACTCGGCGCTGGTGAAGGCACTGGAGACGATGGCCTCGCATGAGATCGGGACAGGCCGGGAATAACTTGCCGGGAAGAGGGACGGGAAGAGCTGCGGTCTTATACGGAAGTGAAATCGATTAACGTCATGCCGAAGTGGGCTCCGAATGGGAGAGCGGGAGACTTTGAGCATTTTGGCAAGGTCGAGTTCCGTGAGATGTGCACGTTTCTGCATCCCATCATCGGTTGCGGCTTTGCGTCGCCAGGATCTCCTTGATAGCAATGTCCAGGTCTTTGGCTCTGCTCCTCACCTTCAATACACGGACATCGTTATCGACGTCCGCCGAAGGATGGGCCATCCCATAATCAACAGGTGAGTGGTCTGCCGCTGGTAGAGAGCTCACATATGCTCGACAGCACGCATCTCTTTGCCTGGCTCCTCGCAAGATATCTTCGCGCGATAGGCATCGGCGAGATGCCCGATATGTTCACCAAGGCAAGAAACCGCCAGGCCTGTATCCTTCACGCGGCAGGCTTCGATGATCGAGATGTGTTCGCTCATGGAGCGCGCCGCTTTTTCTTTCATGAAGATAAAGAGGTGGGTGCGCAGCGCCTTGAGCGGTGACATCATGCTATCGTACGTTCTGACGATCGACCGGTTTCCCGGGCTCTCAACAATCGCATTGTGAAAATGATAGTCGCCCAGCGTATAGCCCAGAGTGTCGTTCGCATCTACGGCGCGCTGCATTGCGGCGCAGGACCTCTCCAGCCCCAGCATCAGGCCATCATGATTGCGTTCGATGCCCAGGCGCAGGGCCGCGGTCTCTATGATTGCGCGGTGCTCGCAAAGCTCATCAACGATGCGCAAATCGGGGGTAAATACAAACGTTCCCCGCTTTGGCGAGATCGTCACCAACCCTTCCGACTGCAATGCGGCCAAAGCGTCCCGCACGGGTGAGCGGCTGACACCAAGGGCGTCGGCAAGGCGTTGTTCCGAGAGCTTCGAACCCAACGGCAGTTCACCGGAAATGATGGCGTCACGGATCTTTTCAGCGGTCACTTCCAAGAGCGACTTGGGATGGTCAATTGGCTGCATCGTATAATGATCCGTCTTTAGCCAAGGAATATTCGAAGCAAAATTGGGAGTCAAGCTGACATGTTACATACTGTATGGTACTTGACTGAAAAACTACCATGGTAGATGGTAGGCCTATGTTGGTATCGGGATATGGAGCGTTGAATTGACTGCAGACACGCCGATCAAGGGTCCGACAAGCATCGTGAACGCGCTTCGAGAGGTCGTGGGTGAAGCCAATGTTCTGACCTCTCTAAATGAAGCTGCCGCCTATTTGACGGACTGGACCAGGCAATTCTCCTCGGAGGCCCTCGCCGTTGTTCGTCCCGGCTCGACCGATGAAGTTGCCGAGGTCGTCAGGATCTGCAGCGCGCACAACATCGCGGTTGTCCCGCAAGGCGGCCGGACCGGCCTGTGTGGCGGAGGCGTTCCGGTGGCGGGTGATCCGTCGGTCATTGTGTCCTTGACGCGCATGAACGCCATCCGGTCCCTCGACGAAACCGGCCGGACCGTCGTTGCCGAGGCCGGCGTCGTTCTCGAAACTTTGCAAGATGCGGCTCTGACCAACGGGCTGATCTTTCCTCTCATGTTCGGCGCCAAGGGCAGTTGCACCATCGGCGGCAACCTTTCGACGAATGCCGGCGGGTCTAACGTTGTCCGCTATGGCACGACCCGCGAGCTGTGCCTTGGGATCGAGGCCGTGATGCCGGACGGGTCGGTGATCAATGCGCTGACGGGCCTTCGGAAGGACAACACGGGGTATGATCTCAAGGATCTTCTGATCGGTGCGGAAGGTACGCTGGGGATCATCACGGCCGCCGTCTTCAAGCTGTTCCCGGCGCCGAGCGCCCGCGCGACGGTGTTCCTGTCGGCCGCCTCGCTCGAGTCCGCAATCGCGGTGCTGAACCGCCTTCAGGATCACACCGGAGGAGGCGTCGAAGCCTTCGAATACATGCCGCAACCAGCCGTGGATGTCATAAGGAAAGTGTTTCCGGACATCCGCAGCCCACTGGAAAACCCGGCCGAGACCGGCATCCTGGTCGAAGTCGCCTCGTCCCGTCCCGCTGACGCGGAAGAAATGGAAGACGGCAGCATCCGCTTGAATTCGGACGTGATGGAACTGCTGGCAGACTGCATGGAAGAGGGGCTTGTCCTGGATGTCATGGTGGCCCAGTCGGAGCAGCAACGCAACGATTTGTGGCGAATGCGAGAATCGATCCTCGAGGCGATCACCGAGTCCGGCCCGGCTTATCATCTGGATATTTCACTGCCGCTGGCTCAGATAGCGCCCTACGTGAATGAAATGGACGCCCAGATGGCGCAGCTTGGATTTCAACCTTTGACGGTCGGGCATCTCGGCGACGGCAATCTCCATTATGCTCTTTCCGCAGCCGAAGGACGTGTTTGGGAGGAATTGCCGCTAGAAGGCGCCAAGCAAAAGGTTTTCGCCCTGCTGACCAGACTGAACGGATCGTTCAGCGCCGAGCACGGGATCGGGCAGAGCAAACTGCCGGTGATGGCCGCATTGAAAGAGCAGACGCAATTGGCGGCCATGCACGCCATCAAGAGGGCGCTCGATCCGTCCAACACGATGAATCCCGGCAAGCTCCTGCCGCCGGTTTGATCCGGAGGTCCAGCAACTGCTTTGAAGGTTCTCTGCGGCATCTCGTGAGGGAAGAAACGCTCCACGCCAGCCAATGCCTGGAGGAAACCGAGTCCGGGGCCAGGCTGCAAGCGTCCTGGAGAGGTTTTGAAGGAACAGACGATGTCAGATCAGAAAGAGTACATGCACCAATCCATCGCGCAAGCGGTGCGCGATCACGGCATCGGGACCATGTTCGGATTGGTGGGGGACGCCAATCTTTTCATGGCAAATCACTTTGTCAACGGATGCGGCGGAACCCTGGTTGCCGCCGTCCATGAAGGCGGCGCTGTCCTGATGGCCCAAGCCTACACACAGGTTAC
The DNA here is from genome assembly GCF_026240905.1 of Roseibium salinum. NCBI lineage: Bacteria > Pseudomonadati > Pseudomonadota > Alphaproteobacteria > Hyphomicrobiales > Stappiaceae > Roseibium > Roseibium salinum. Next base: position 45,974 of record NZ_JAPEVI010000001.1, on the reverse strand, counting down.
TGGAGACGTCGGGGTCGCGACGGTGACCCAGGGTCCCGGCCTGACCAACTGCTTCACCGCCTTGCGCGAAGGGGTGGTTGCCCGCCGCCCGATGGTTCTCTTGTGCGGCGATACGCCTGTCACCGCCCCGTTTCACCCCCAGAACATCGACCAGAGAGAAATCGTCAAGGCCACGGGCGCCGGCTTCGAGCAGGTGCAATCTCCGGAAACGGCGTCGCGGAATGTCGCAAATGCCTTTTACCGCGCCCGCAAGGAAAGACGTCCCATCGTCGTGAATATCCCGTCCGACTTCATGTGGGCGGAGGTCAAACATCAAACCATTGTCTTGCCTCCTCCGGAGACGCTGACCGTCGTGACAGAAGGTCCGGTGCATGAAGCGGCTATCGGAATGATCGCCTCGGCAAAACGGCCATTGATCCTGGCAGGCGCGGGGGCGGTTTCCGCCAGGAACAAGCTCATCGCGCTGGCCGAGAGACTGGATGCACCGCTCGCCACCACGCTGAAAGGCACCGGGCTCTTCTCGGGTCATCCCAACAATATCGGCTTTTTCGGCACGCTGAGCACCGCGGCCGCCTATGACGTCATCGCCGCCGCCGATTGCGTCATCGCCTTTGGCGCATGGCTGCATTTCCTCACCACGGATCGAGGCGAGTTGCTCAAGGGGAAGCGCGTCATTCAGGTCAATAACAGCCCGTCCGACATCGGCGCATTCTACTACCCCGACGCCGTTCTGGTCGCGGACGCCGGGCAGACCGCCGACAACATCCTCTATTGGCTGGACGAAGCCGAAATTCCACCTTCGGGATTCGCGAGTGAATTGCCGCCCGGGGATGTTTCGGCGCATCCCAGGGGCGACCCGAAGAAGTCCACCAGTGGCTGCATCAACTTTGAATACGCCCTCGACCGTCTGAACGAAACCCTCCCCGAGAACCGGATCATGCTCACCGATGGCGGGCGGTTCATCACTGAGGTCTGGTGCCGCGTGGCCGTTCCCGATCCCAACAGTTTCCACATGAGCGACAATTTCGCGGCCATTGGTCAGGGTATGCAACAGGCAATCGGCGCCGCCCATGGCGCACCGACACGCCCGGTCGTGCTGTTCACCGGGGACGGCGGTTTCATGATGGGCGGCCTGAACGAATTCAACACCGCCGTGCGAACGAACTGCGATTTGATCGTCATCGTCTGCAATGACTCCGCCTATGGGGCCGAACATGTCCAATTGCTGGACCGTCAGATGGATCCTTCGCTGACGGAATTCACCTGGCCGTCTTTCGCCGAAATGGCCAGATCACTGGGCGGAGAAGGTCTGGAAGTGACGTCGCCCGAGGATCTGGAAGTTGCAATAGAGGCAATCCGCGCCCGGAAAGGCGCGATTGTCGTGGAGCTGAAACTGGACCCGAACAACGTCCCACGGATGCGAATGTGAAATCTCGCCTTCTCCGGCCAATCAGTATGGTCTTTCCGCACCTCGAACCTGTTGCATTCCGATTTCCCCAGCGACTGGTCGCCCCAAAAGATCGGCGCTGGATTCGGGAGCAACAGAAAATGTCAGTCCAGCCGGAGAGTAGCGGCGTAGCTGCCGGCACGGCGTTTCAAGGAGCATGAAGCCGTTCACTGTCCAGGTTTGCCTACACCCCAGAGATCGTGATCGTCTTTAGGTCCTCGGCGATTTCAGCCGGACCGGAGAATACCGTGTCCAAGTCGGCCAAGACCTTGTCGTGGATGCCATCGCCGTCCATGTGCACGCGGAAATGCGTCAGCACCAAGCGCTTCACCCCGGCAGCCTCCGCCATACGCCCGATCTCGCTCGGAGCCGGGGTCAGGGGGATCATCGCCGGATGCGCCTGCTCGCCGTCAAGCCGGTAGCACCAGTGCAGCAGCAGGTCGGCCCCGGTACAGATCGAGGTCAGGGCGTCGCAGGCACCGGCATCGCCGGAATAGACGAAGCTCGCCCCGTCCCGGTCGACGCGGAAACCCATGCAAACCAGGTGTGGCTGGGCATGGGGGACCTCGCAGGACGTCAGTCGCCAGCCGTCGCCTTCGAAGACGAAGCCGGGCCGGATCTCCGTCACTTCGGGAGCGGGCCAGGGCCGGGGCAGGGTGCCGCCGCGCGCTTTCCAGACCTCCTGGCTCGGCAGGAACCTGGTTCGAGCGCGGAGATCGTGCGACAGGACTCCTTCGGCGCCGAAATACTGTTCGGTGATCCGGGCGATCGGCGGCGGGCCGAAGACGCGGAGGGGCGCGCCGCCCTCGTCCCAGGCGGCATGGACCAGCCGGGCGTAGTCCATCATGTGGTCGCTGTGCAGGTGGGTGAAGAAGAGATGTGTGACATCGGAAGGCTTCCGCCCGGTGCGCACCAGGTTGTCAAACACCCCGCCGCCGCAATCGAACAGGATCACGTCATCGCCAGCTTCCAGCAAATATCCGGAAGAGGCACGCCTGGCATAGGCCTCGGGCGAACCGGATCCCAGGATCGTGAGTCTCATTGGGCGACATTGGGCGGCGGCGTGGCGCCGGGCGCGCCGAGCCGGAGCGCCGCATCGCGTCCGCCATAACGGCGGACCAGCGCCTCCTGGTCGGCAAAGGCCTGGGCGTTCACGACCTCCGGGTCGACGATTTGGCGCAGCTCCTCTTCCAAAGCGCAGAGCGTGGCGGCATGGGCCGGGTCAGGGGCGAGGTTCACGCTTTCCTCGGGATCGGCCACGAGGTCGAAAAGCTCGGACTCAAAGCCAATATAGTAGTTCAGTTTCCAGCGGCCCTTGCGCAGCATGAACGCGCCGGAGACCGATCCCGCGGCGTGATACTCGCTGAAGACCGTCCGGTCGGAATCCTCCGGCGCATCCGCGATGGCAGGCAGCGGGGCGCCGTCACAGGCGAAGTCCAGGCCGAAATGCGCCGGAATCGTCGCCGAAAGGTCGAGCAGGCTGACCGGAGTGTTGCAGATGCCGGGCGCGACGCCGGGGCCGGCCATGATGAGCGGCACGGCGACGCTCTCCTGATAGAGGTTGGACTTCCCCCAGAGGCCGCGGGCGCCGACATTGTCGCCGTGATCGGACGTGTAGACGACCGTGGTGTCCTGGACGAGGCCGGCCGCTTCCAGCGCGGCGAGTATCTGCCCGATATTATGGTCGAGCCAGGACGTCAGGCCGTAATAGCTCGCCATGGCGCGGAGACGCTCCGCTTCGTCGTGGAACTTGGCCTCGGAGTCCATCATCGCGTTCTGCTTCTCGACCCAGGGGTGCCGGGGATGGCCGTCGCGGGGATGGAGTTTGGCCGGGGGCAGCGAGTCAAGCGGGTAGAGATCGTAGAATTCCTGCGGGACGATCAGCGGAAAATGCGGCGCAACGAGCCCGACATAGAGGCACCAGGGCCGGTCATCTTCCGAACGCGCGCGGTCGGAGAGCCAGTCGCCCGTGCGTCGCGTCACTTCGGCATCGTACTCGGTGTATTTGCTGGTGCCCGGGCCGATATAGTCGCCCAGCATCCGCGAATCCTGCGTCACGCGCTCGTCCTCCTTGCGGATGGAGGCCCACACCATGCCGTGTCCGCCGACGACGTTCATGGGAATATGCTCGACATCGAAGCCGGCCGGGTCCTCCTCGGACCGGTAGTGCAGCTTGCCAATCGATTCGACGGGCACGCCAGCCCCCTGCAGCGCGTGGCCCCATCCGGGGATGGCGCCGTCATAGGGCGTGGCGTTGTCCCAGAGCCGGGTGCGGTGGACGTAACGGCCGGTGGCAAAGGAGGCGCGCGCAGGGACGCAGATGGGTGACGGCGTATAGGCGTCGGCGAACCGCACCCCGCGCGCGGCCAGGGCGTCGAGATTGGGCGTTTGCACAAAGGGATGTCCCGCGCACCCCATTGCCCGCGCCTGGTGCTCGTCGGACATAATGACGAGAAGGTTGCGTCCGGTCATTATTCGAACTCCGTTAATTCTGCCGCTTCTTCCAGCTTGTCGAGGGCCGTGAAAAGAACGCGCAGCTCCTCGGCGTCGAATTGGCGCCTCAGCGATCTCTGCCGCGCCTGCATGACCGGGAGAGTGGATTCGTAGAGCCGTCGACCCTTTTCGGTGAGATGCAGCTTCTGCACCCGCTGGTCGTGCGGATCCTGGCCTGTCGCGACGAGGTCATCTTCCACCAGCTCCTTGAGCTTGCGGCTGAAAAGGCCCTTGTCGATCGCGGCAAATCTCTTGATCTCAGAGGCCCGCACCGGTCCATCGGCATTTCCGAGATGCGCGATGATCCGCCATTGGGTGACACCGAGCCCCGCTTGCCGGTGCAGGAGCCGCGTGGACTGTGCGTTGAGCTTCGCCTGCACGCGCGAGAGACGATAGGTCAGGAATCGGTTCAACGGCAGGTCGTCCTGCGCGTCCCAAGGCTCATTCGCATTAATCACTGGTTCGTCCATGGGGTCCATTCTGGCGGCATTTAGTTGACTGGTCAACTTTTTTTGTTGACCAGTCAACAAATTTATGGCTCACTTCGGAAGCAATCAGGGAGGAGCACAATGAAACGGATAATCAAAGCCGCGCTGGCGGCTATCGGGCTGACCGGACTGGCCAGCGGCGCGGTTGCGCAGGAAGACTGGACCCCGCCGGGACCGATCAAGCTGATGGTGGCCTTCGCCGCTGGCGGCGGGGCGGACACCCAGGCCCGGCTGATCGCGGAGGAATTGGAGGCCAGGTACGGCTGGAGCTTCATCCCCGAGCAGGTCACAGGCAAGGGCGGGCTGAACCTGGCCAATGCGATCAAGGACGAGCCGGCGGATGGCAGCGTCATCGGCATGGTTGTGACCGAAACGTTGGGCTACAACATGCACGCAGCCGACGCGGGTATGACGCCCGAGGATTTCACACCGATCGCCACCACGGCCGGATTCCAGATGGGCATCGTCTCGCGCACGGAAAAAGGCTGGGAGACCTTCTCCGATGTGGTCGAGGCTGCAAAATCCGGCGAGGACGTGCGGTTCGGGGTCATGAGCGCGAAGCTTGCGGACCTCGCCTATCTGCTCGGCCAGGCGCAGGGTGTCGACTTCAACATCATCCAGGTCCGAGGCGGCCGGGCGGTGATGGACGGCGTCAATGCCGGCGACATGGATCTGGGCTTCATGGCCGGAATCCAGTCCAAGGGTGTCGCGGCCGGAGATCTCGTCAACCTCGCCTCCGGCCTCTCGTCGCCGCTGGAGCAGAGCCCGGACGCACCGAGGCTCGCGGACCTGGGCGTCGAATTCCACGCCGACGGCTATTTTGCCTTCATCGGCCCGGCCGGGATGCCGGACGAAGCCCGGAACGCGATCGCTGCGGCGATCGAAACGGTGGTCACTCAGGAGGGCGGCAAGGCGAATCTCATGATCAGCAATGCCTTCGACAAGCCCATCGTGATCACAGGTGACGAACTGTCGGAGTTGATCGCCGCCGAGTACGAGCAGGCAGGAGAGCTGCTCGAGGCCGCGTCCAAGTAACCGAAACCGGACCCTGCCGCATGGCGGGGGCCGATTGCTCTCCGGCAGAAAGCCCGGTTCCATGATATCGCCCTTTCGCAGCCGCACGGACACTTGGCTGGCGCTCTTGTGCATAGCCATCGCCCTACTCGCCGCATTGGCCTGGATTCCCGCCGACAGCGGCACCGGGATCACCGAGCAGGCGCGGCGGCGGGTGACCATCGGCGACGCGCTCGCCCCTACCATCGCCGCCGGAGTCATCCTGCTCGGAGCTCTCATGACGTTGTTCGGGCGACGACTGGAAGGGGTCGGGCTTTCGCTCCGCAACCTTGCCTTTCTCGGCCTGCTGCTTGCCTTCTTCGCCATCTCTTTCGCGCTCATGCGCTGGACCGGCCCGGCGGTTGTAGCGCTGGCCGACGCGGCGACGGGGCAGGAGCTCTCGTACCGCGCGCTGCGCGACACCGCCCCCTGGAAATATCTCGGTTTCGTGCTGGGCGGCGGAGCGTTGATCGCGGGGCTGATCGCGGCCATGGAAGGGCGGCTCAGGTGGCGCACCGTGCTGATCGCCCTGGTCGCGGTGGTGCTTCTGGCAGCGCTCTACGACCTGCCCTTCGATGACCTTCTCCTGCCGCCCAACGGAGACGTCTGATGGAGATCGCCGACTATATCTGGATGGGGATCCTGGCGGTGTTCCAGGGCCCCGACCTCGTCTCGCTGGCCGGATACGGTATCCCGGTGACGCCGGTGATGATCCTGCTGGGCTTCCTGCTGGGCATCGTGGTGGGGGCCACGCCGGGCTTGGCCGGGCCGATGGCAATGGCGATCTCGCTGCCGATCCTGATCTCGATCTTCGGCTTCACGCCCAGCGCACTGCTGCCGGTGCTGGGCTTTCTGATCGGCGTGATGAAGGGTGCGACGGTGGGCGGCGCAGTGCCGGCGATCCTGTTCAACACGCCTGGCACGCCCGACGCCTACATGACCACGCTCGACGGTCACCCGATGGCGCTGAACGGACAGGGGGGCAAGGCGCTCAGGGTGGCGCATTTTTCCTCCGCCGCGGGCGACACATTCTCGGACATCATGCTGATCCTCTGTGCGCCGTTCCTCGCGGTGATGGTGGAGGCCTATCTCGACCTCCCTGAGAAGACGGCACTGCTGATCCTGTCGCTCGCCTTCATTTCCTCGGTGATCGGGCGGTCGGTGGGCAAGGGACTGATCTCCATGGGTCTCGGCTTGCTGGTCGCCTATATCGGTACTGGAGAGGATTTTTATCCTCGCCTCAGCTTCGGTACACGGACGCTTGCCGAGGGGTTCCCGGTGGCCACGGTGATCCTCGGCGTGCTGATCCTGGGAGAGGTCTTTCGCAGTTTCGAGGATCTCTGGATGGAGCGCCGGCAGACCCGCCCCGCGCCCAGCGTGGAGCCGCGCGGCGACCAGCGCCTTCACTGGGCCGACATCCGGCGGCTCGCGCCCTATATCGGGCGCTCCGCCTTGATTGGCACGGCCATCGGAGCGCTTCCCGGCATTGGCTCGACGCTCGCGGCGATGCTGGGCTATGCAGCGGGTGGCCGTCTGCACGCGAAGCAGGGCGGCGCGAGCACCCCATTCGGCAAGGGTGCGCCGGAGGGCGTCGCCGCGACGGAGGCCGCGAACAGCGCCGTCTCGGGGGCCAACCTGATCCCCGTTCTCTCGCTGGGTATCCCGGGCAACGCCGCCGCGGTCTTCCTGATCCTCGCGGCCGACAGCATCGGCGGCTTCAATCCGGGCCCGTCGGTCTTCCGCTGGAACCCTGACGTGGTGAACCCGGAACTGGTGATCGCCTTCGGCCTGTTCACTGCGATGATGTTTGCGAACCTGTTGAACTGGACCATCGGCGGCGTTTTCATGCGATCGGTCGGTGTGATGTCCAAGGCTCCCAAGCACATCCTGATGCCCATCGTCCTGCTTCTCACGCTCACCGCGATCTACGTGGAGGAGGCGAGCATGGCGGCCATGTGGTTCGCGGTGGCATTCGGCATCCTGGGCTACCTGATGCGGCGGCTCGACCTTTCGCCGCTGCCCTTCGTGATCGCGTTTATCCTGGGCGGCAACCTGGAACAGACGGCGCGTCAGGCCTTTGCGGCCACCGGCGGCGACCCGTTCTTCCTGTTCACCAGCCCGATCGCCGCGGTCTTCATGGCCCTGGCGGTAACCGTGGTCGCCTTTTCGTTCCGAGGCGCGCGGGCGGCACCCATTTCACCGCCTGCAACACGTTCCTAATGCTCTGACAGGGAGCAGGTAAGATCCGGGTGGCCGGAATCTCTTAGGCGACTTCGGAATCGCCCTTTTCAAAGTCGAGGGCAGTGCGCGAACCAGGGCGAGCTCTGCCCGGCACGGACGCCGGGCAGAGTTGCATTTCGGCGCGTTTCATTTGAACGCCGGAAATGTTTATACCGGGCTAACCGAGGATTCCTCTATCTGCCGGCTCAGCCCCATTTCATCTCGCCCTTGGCGACCTTTGCACCGATCTCAAGGGCAATATCCAGACCGGCATCGGGGTAGCGCTTTTTCATCGCTGCGATGAGCTCGGCGCTGTCCTTCGCCCTGGCGAATTCTTCCTCATAGGCGATGAGGTAATCGCGGGTGAAGGTGACGCCGGACACGTCGCTCGGCCAGCCCTCGGCCATATGGCCGGGCACGACCACCTTTGGGTTACGCGCGATGATCTCGTCGAGCGCACGGACCCAGGCGGCGCGATCCTCGGGTTTGGGCACATCGGCGATCCAGGGATGCAGCCCGCCGTAGACCAGAACCCCGCCGAACACAGCCTCCAGCGAGGGCACCCAGTGGTAGCGACGGTCTGTCATGTCGGCAATGGTGACGATCTCGATCACCTCGCCATCGACAGAAAGCGTGTTGACGTCGGAGGCCTCGGGGATCACCGCCTCATCCACCGATTGCGGCCCGTTCTCGCCCAGTTGCGGCCCCCAGGCCTCGATCTTTCCGGCGACCTTTTCCTTGATCAGGGCGACCGTGTCAGGTGCGGCGATGATGCGGGCCGCAGGGAAGGCGGCCTTGATCGGGGCCAGGCTGAAATAGTAATCGGGGTCATTGACGCTGACATAGACGGTGGTCAATACCAGCCCTGTGGCCTTGATCGCGTCGGCCACGGCTTGACCGTCCGACAGGGTGAAGCCGCCGTCGATCAGCACCGCTTCGGTGCTGCCCTTGACCAACACGGGCGCTCGCAAAAAGCCGGTGTCGTCGGCCGGAAAGGACTCCCAGGTCAAGGCGGTTTGCGCCAGGGCGGGCAGCGGAGACAGCATCGCAGCGGCTCCGGCGGTCAGTGTGGTTTTCAAGACGGTTCTACGTGTAAACATGAGGATTCTCCACGGTTTTGAGAGGGCGCATTGAAGAGCGAGGATCAGTCCAGCCGAAGCCAGTCGCCCTTGAGGGTGAGGAAGGTCTTGTCGGGCATGGTAATGGCGCCATGCACGATGCCATTCTCGAAATCCTCGACATGGGTGACGGTGACGCCGTCGGCCTCTTGCCAGGTCACCATGAAAACACCGGGGCGGATGTAGGTTGCCTGGTAGCTTTCGGTGGTTGCCACGGCCTCGAAATCATCGGCGTCGAAGGGCGCCCAACGCAGGGTCTTGCCATCGGCATTGAATTCCACGCGAAAGACTGGGTTGCCATAATCGGCTTTGTAGGTATGGCCCAGGGCAGGGAAGGCGGTGTCGGTCATATTGTTGGACGTACCTTTTTGGTGTTTTCTGGCGCTCAGGCGGCGCGCAGAGCCGCGATCAATGCATCGGGTTTGCCGTAGAGCGCGTTCGAACCGACGACGCGAGCCCCGGCCCCTTCGCCCGCAACGAGGGTGGGCACGCCGCTGGCTCCGAAGCGGCGCATCTCGGCCTGCGCGGTTTCAATCCGGCTCTTGTTGAACTTCAGCAATTCCGCGTCGGGTGCGGCAAAGCGCTTGGCGGCATCGCCGAGCCCGAGGCCGGTGAGGACACTGCCGATCACCGCCGCATCACCATTGTCACGTCCATCGACATAGCGGGCGCTCTGTATTGCCGTCAGCGCTTCGAATTCCCGCTCGGGCGTGGTCAGATGCACGGCGCTCAGGGCCAGGTTGGCCGGGCCGGAATCGACTTTTCCAGCCCCGCTTTCCAGAACGTTTTTGCGATAAATCTCGCTGAACGTCTGGCCGGTAAGCTGGGCGATCCGCTGGTCGGCCTGCCAGGCATGGGCCGCGAAACCGGCGTTCATCGGGAAGGCTCCTGCGCCGGCGAAGAGGCCGGAGGGCAGGGCGGTGACGGTGATATCGTCCTGCTGCATCAGGGTTTCGATGGCCGGGGCGGCGCCATAGCACCAGCCGCAGAGCGGATCGAAAAGATAGGTGAGGCGGATTGTTTTGCTCATGGGAGTTGGCTCTTGCTTATGTGGCGAGGGGCGTGGCAACGGCGGGGGTCCGCTGCCAGCTCTGGCTCAGTATCCGACCGTGAAGCGCTGGCGGATGTGCTTGGGCTGTTCGATCTCGTCCACCATGGCGATGGCGTAATCCTCAAAGGAAATGCTCGATCCGTTTTCACCGCTCAGCAGTTCGTCCTTGGCAAGCCGGAAGTTGCCGGTCCGCTCGCCGGGCACGAACATCGCGGAGGGGGAGAGGAAGGTCCAGTCGAGGTCGTCGAGGCTGCGCAGGTAGTCGAGAGTTGCCGCGCCGTTGGTGGCCTCTTCTTTATAGGCCTCCGGGAATTCCGGCTGATCCAGCAGGCGCTTGCCGGGAGCGACTTCAAGACTGGCTGCGCCGCCGACGACGAGATATCGCGTGACACCCGCCTTGCGCAGGGCATCGGTGATGATCGTGAAATCCGTGCCGGTGAAGCGCGTCGAGCTGACCACAGCGTCATGGCCGCGAACCAGTCCGGCCAGGGCGGCGCCGTCTTGTGCATCGCCCTTGAGCGCGGTCACACCCGGCAGTGCTGCGATTTTTTCCGGGTTGCGGGCGATGGCAGTCACCGCATGGCCGCGATCCGAGAGTTCCTTGAGAATGCGTGAGCCGGCGTTGCCGGAGGCGCCGATGAGAGCGATTTTTGCCATTATTCTCCCTAACGTTCTGGTTTGAGATCAAGTCTATATTCTAGACCTTGGTCGTCATTTATAGTATTGGGAGCGGACTGCAAGACGTCATCGTCATGTGATCAGGTCAGCCCGGCGTGACCACCTGGCCCGCAGAACCAAGGAGTATCCAACGTGGATCAGGACAATCTCATCGCCATTCCCTTCGTCTTTGAGCAGCCCTGTCCGATCCGGGATGTTCTCGACAGGATTGGCGACCAGTGGAGCCTGCTCATCCTTCAGGTCCTGGAACACGGCACCATGCGCTTCAGCGCGATCAACCGGGCCATCGGCGACATCTCCAAGCAGATGCTCTCCAAGACCCTGAAGTCCCTGGAGGAAGACGGGTTTATCCGGCGCACGCTCTACCCGGAAGTTCCGCCGCGCGTCGAATACGAGCTCACGGACCTTGGCCGTTCGTTTCTGGTGCCTATGAAGGAGCTTATCGCCTGGGCCGATGAACATCACCGCGCAATTTGCGAAGCGCGTGCGAGTTATCTGGCAAATGCCAAATAAGCCGTCCTTGATACCGTCTTCCATCCTGGCGAAAGGTGAGTGGCTTCAATATCAGTGTCCGTATGACTTGCCATAGCGACGGATTGCGTTTTCGATTGTGATAGCCTGTCGGTCAGCAAACAATGTTCGCTGCTGTCGATCTCGCGCTCGTCTTGGGTACTACACGCCGAAGGGCGAGAGCGAAATGAACCTTGCGCTCCATTTATTCGGCCCACCGGAAATCATGAAAACGGATCAGGGTCGCGGTTCACATCGTTTGCGTACTCATCCGTGGCCTCCGAACTTCGTCGGCTGTTCCGCCCAACGGGCGGCGAGGTGGACCAGGATGACCAGCATCGCAATCGGCACGATGACCGCTATCCAGGCCATCGGGATGCCCAACGTATCGGCGGTCAGCCCCGCCTGCCGCGCAAGATAACCCTTGGCGAAACCGCCACGCAGACCGATGAAGCAGAAGTACAGCACGGGCAGGATGAAGGTGAGCACTGCTGCGGCCTGGATCGCTTCGGCCAAAAGCCCGAGGCCATGCGGGCGGTCCGGAAACACACTTGACATCAGCACCGCATCCGCTCGCGCCTTGAACGACAGTGTGGCACCCAACAGTCCGGTCCAAACCATCATGTAGCGCGCCACGTCCTCGGTCCAGACCGGCGGAGCCGAGAACGCGTAGCGAGCTATCACCTGGATCATCACGGTCAGAAACATCAGCGCCAACGTCAGCACCGCGGCGCGTCGCGCCACTGCGTGCAAGGCCGCGTCGAGGCTCAGGATCAGATGTTTCATTGCGGTGTCCTCATGGTCGAGCCGACGGGAGACGGATTGGTGAGGTCAGCGGGTTTTGGCCGAGACCTCGGTCCAGACCTTCACGTCTTCCTCGGGCAACAGGCCGGAATGATAGACCGGCTCCGACAGCTTGCGAAAGGCATCACGTTCCTCGGGCGACAGCCTTTGGACGGTGACGCCCTTCGCCTCCAGTGCCGCGAGCGCGGAATTGGTGGCACTTCCAAGCCATGTCCTGGTGGCCGCATCGGCGGTTTTCACTGCCGTATCGACGGCGGCGCGGTCGCTCTCCGATAACCCGTCATACCAGGATTTTGATACGAGAACGGCGCGCAGCGGGATGATTACCCCGGCATCGGAGAAGTTCTTCACAAAATCGGTCTGGCCGAACATGATCGGCACGAAGGGCGAGTTAAGATAACCGTCAATTACACCGGTCTGCAGACCGGAGGGGACCTCACCCCAGGCGACGACGGTGCCGGTCGAGCCCCAAGCCCTGTACATTGCGATCTGGGCATCGTCGAGCGCCCGCATTCTCAGATCAGACATGTCCTCGGGTTTGCGCACCACGGCTGTTGTGGTGATGATGCCGGACGAGGGCCCCAACGGCACCAGCGCCAGCAGCTTCACGTCCTGGTTGGCGATGGATTTATTCACTCGCTCGAATATGTTGCCCTCGGCCACCACGCGATCCATATGCGCGACGTCGTCGAAGATATACGGCAGCCGGACTCCGTAGATGAAGGGATCGACCTGTGCTACCGCGCGAACGTCGGAGAGCGAAACTTCCAGCAACCCGGTAGAAACCTGGTCGAATTTTTCTGCCTCGTTGCCGACGGCGCCACGGGGCAGTTCGCGCACCTCCATACCGGCCGCCTTCAGCGCATTACCGAAGGCATAGGCCCAGTTATAGGACCCCGAGGTTTCCAGATCGGGCTTGGTGTCGAGCGCAATCTTCACTTCCGCCGAAGCAGTGCTAGCCACGGCCATGAGGGCCGCAAGTGTCAGAGCGATGAGTTTCATGTTTTCCTCCCGGTTGGATGTCAGTTGACCGAAAATCCGGTCAGGCGCGGCAAGGTGAGGCTGATCGATGGCCAGTAGGCCAGCGCCAGCAACAAAAGCACCTGGACGGCAATGAAGGGCAACGTGGCATAGGCCAGTCGCCAGTAGTTGAGCCGGGTAAGCGCCGCGACGACCACCAGGCATTTGCCCAGAGGCGGTGTTATCAGCCCGATACAGAGGTTGAAGCAGAGCACGATGCCGAGATGCACCGGATCGATCCCCTGGGCCACCGCCTGCGGCACGAAGAGCGGGATCAGCAAAGTCAGCGCCACGGGCGTATCCATGAACATGCCGGCGACGAGAAAGATGCCGATCAGGAAAAAGAGATAGCGGGTTCCAGTGAGACCGATGCTTTCCACCCAGTCGGCAAGCGCGCTCGGCCAGCCCATTTGACCGGCGAGATAGCCCAGCACCGAGATCGCCGCGAGGATGATGAAGATCGCGCCTGTCATTCGGGCGGTTGCCTCCAGGGCGTCGACCAGCGCAGCGCGGCTAAGCCCGTCATAGGCCTGGCCCGCGATCAGCGCCACCAGCACCGCAATAGCCGAGCCTTCGGTCGGTGTCGCCAGCCCGAACACCAAGGAACCGAGGATCACTATCGGCAGACAGAGTGCCGGGGTGGCCTTGATCAGGCTGGGCAAAAACGCAGGGGCGTCATCGGCGCTGCCGCCGGGGTGATTGCGCAGCACGGCTATGATTGCGTTCAGCACCATCAGCGCGGCGGCCAGCAGCAGTCCGGGGATGATCCCCGCGACGAAGAGTGCGGCCACGGAAGCACCGGTAAGTCCACCATAGATGATCATGATGATCGAGGGCGGGATGATTGGCCCGATCATCGACGAGGCGGCAGTGATTGCACCGGCATAGTAGCGGTCGTAGCCCTTTGCCTCCATCGCCGGCACAAAGGTGCGGGAGAGCGCTGCACTGTCAGCGATGGCGGAACCGGAGATGCCGGCGAAGAATACGCTGGTGAGTATGTTGACGTGACCGAGCCCGCCCTTGAAACGGCCGACCACGGAAAGCGAGAAGTCGATCAAGCTGCGGGTGACGCCGGCGCGTGACATGATCTCGGCGGTCAGGATAAAGAGCGGCATTGCCATGAAGGCGAAAACGTCGAGCTGGGCAAAGATACGTTGCGGCAGGACTGAAAGGTATTGCGCCTTGCCGGCGGCGACGAATGCCACCACCGAGACGGCTCCCATGAGATAGGCAAAGGCGGTGCCGCTGATCAGCAGGATCACGAATATGATCGGGATCAGCCACATGTCAGACCGCCGTTCCCAGATTGTCATGGCCGATGGTGTGGCCGGTGCTCGGCGGGTGGGTGACGATGGCGCGGAGATCAACCGGAGGCGGCACCAGGCGAGCCGGGTCGGGACGTGGACGGGCTGTCTCACTGTCCTGCTCCAGAAGCGCCTCGACGGCGCGGGCGGCCGCGAGCAGCCGGGCATCGCCGCATACGGGGCCGAGCAGTTGCAGACCGAAGGGCAAGCCCTGTGGGCCGCGTCCGGCCGGAAGGGCAATCGAGGGCCCACCCATTAGCGAACCGCGATACGTGAGGGCTAACCAGCGGTAGTAGATGTCCATTTTCTGGCCGTCGATTTCGGAAACATGCGACTGCGTCCAGGGAAAGGGCGAGACCGGGGCCGTGGGCAGCAGGACCGCATCGAGCCCGGCCATCCGGGCGTTGAAGCGGCGAAGAATTCGCGTCTGTTCGGCATGCGCCCAGCCTCGGTCGGTCAGGGTCATTGTCCGGCCAAGGTTGAGGTTGGCGGTCACGTGGGGACCGAAGGCCTCCGGTGCTTCACGGTGCGCATCGTCGAACGCGGCAAGAAAGCTTTCAGCGCGCAGGATGTCGAAGGCACTGTCCATCTCACCGAGATTCAGGTCTATGGGGCGGCATTCGGCGACATGTGGAGCGATAACCGCCACGCGGGCGCGAAAGGTCTCGCGAATTGCGGGATCCAGCGGCAGGCCGCCGAAATCCTCGCTGACGCCGAGGCGCAGCGATTGAAGTGGCATGTCGGGGAGTTTCGTCACCCGCTCAGCCGCTGTTGAGCAGGACAGCGGATCGTCGATATTGCCGCCGGCGCAAGCGCGCAACATGAGCAACATGTCTTCCATGTTGCGGGCCATCGGCCCGAGTACGGAAATCGCCGACCAGCCCATCGGGCGGGTCGGATGGGCAATGAGATCGGCCGAGGGCCTGAATCCAACCACCCCGCAAAGCGCCGCCGGCACCCGTAGCGAGCCTCCAGTATCCGACCCGGTGCAGAGCGGTACCAGATCGGCCGCCAGCGCTGCCGCCGAGCCGCCCGAGGAGCCGCCCGCCGTCAGTCTCGGATCGAACGGGTTGCCAGTGGCGCCCCAGACGGGATTGAGGGTATTGGCGCCCGCGCCAAATTCGGGAACGTTGGTTTTCGCCAGCACGATGGCACCGGCATGGCGCAGCCTCGCCACCATCGGCAGGTCGGATTTGGCCGCGCCGAAACGGAAGCGAGGACTGCCATGGGTGGTGGGAAGGCCTTCGGCGTCCTGAAGGTCCTTCACGCCGATCGGTATACCGTCAAGCGGTCCCAGCGGTGTGCCTTGCTGCCAGCGGCGGCTGGCGTGGGCAGCCTCGGCAACGGCTCGCTCGGTGGCGAAGGCGGTGAGTGCGTTGATCGCCGGATTGAGGCGTGAAATGCGGTCCAGGCAGGCCTCAAGTAGTTCGCTCGGCGTGAAGGCGCGCGCGGCGAAGCCTGCGATTAGCGCAGTCACCGTCATTTCGGATAAGGTTGCGTCCTTCATCACCGATTGCAAATCCGGCGATAAACGCGCCGAATTCCTCCCATTGAAACTTTCCTGCACTTCATGATATCGGCGGCATGGCGCCAGAAATAATGAATTGTTCGCCCAAGACTATTGATAAAAGGAATAGTTATCCATCGACCCGTGTCTGATCGAGGCATTTCAGGAACAGGTCGAAGGTGCTGTTGGTCGCGCGCCTTTCCGGCCTCCAGAAGCAGCGAGCTTCCGATAGAAACCCGCGCGTATCGAGCGGCAAGACGACCAGGTCGCCACGCAGCATGTGATTTCGGGCAAGGCTTTGCGGAAACAGGCTGAGCGCCGGCATGGTGCGCAGGATTTCCAGGTTCAGGGACAGTGAAAGCGATGCAATCATGTTGACCGGCAAGGTCAGTCCCTGCTCGGCAAAGAGTGCATCCACCGCCCGACGTGCCACCGAGTTCGGTGGTGGCATGATCCAGGGCCAGTCCACAACCACGGACCAGTCAAGCCTGGCCTTGCGCGTCAACGGATGATCTTGACCGGCGACAACAACGACCGGTTCCCGTAACAGCACCTTCTGTTCGATCTCGGGCAGGTTCTGCGGATGCCAGACCCGCGCGATCAGGAGGTCGATCGAGCCGGCTTCCAGCATCGGAAATAGTGAGACGAAATGACCGTCCAGCACGGCGACGCTTGCCTCTGGGGCGCTTCGTTTCAAGAGAGCGATGGCGTCGGGCAGGATTATCGGCGCGACCGAACTGACAGCACCTATCGAGACTGCCCCGGATACGCCGCTGGCCATGGCAGTGATGTCAAAGGCTGCGCGGTCTATCTGACCCAGAACCTGGCGCGCGTGATCGGCTAACCGCTGGCCGATTGCCGTCAAAAGCAGCCGGTTACGGCGTCGGGTCACAATCGGCGCTTCGATAAGCCGCTCCAGTTCGGAAATCTGTTTCGACACGGTCGGCTGCGTCAAGCTGAGTTTGTCGGCAACCTTCGACACCAGCCCAAGTTCCGACAGAGCCGCAATCAGGCGCAGATGCCGGACAGTCAGCACTTTCCGAATGTCATCGGCATTCAATGGCTTGGATCCCTCTTTTGCCCGATCACCAACCCATATCAGCAGAGCGCCGCGCGCACTACAATCAATGCAAGCGGCGCAGTAGGTGTAACGTGCATGGATGTGAAGCGGCGAAGCGATCATGGCTCTCGGCGATGACTTCGAACACCCCCTGACCATCGACGAGGAAGACAAGCTCGCCGACAAGGGCATGCTGGCAGTGGTGTGCGAGATCCAGAAGCCGCATTCAAACTCACATAAATTGCGACTGAAATCAGATTATTTGCAACGCGATCGCAATCATCCGCGCCGGATCACATCGAATTTCCGTGTCTGAGGGAACAATTTTTGGTCTCCCTCTCTGGTTTATTGACAGACCTTCAGAAAGATACATACTGACCTGTATGTTTGTAGGGCAGGAAAGATGACGCGACGGCGGACACAGGACGAGCGTAGCGCCGAAACACGGCGGCTTCTTCACCAGGCAACAATCGCCTCGCTTCTGGAGGTCGGCTATGCGAACACCAGCACTCCTGGCATCGTGCAGCGGGCCGGGGTTTCCCGCGGGGCCCAGACACATCACTATCCAGGCAAGATCGATCTTATCGTCGCAGCAACCGAGGCCATGTTCGACGGCTTTGCAGATGATATCGAAAAGCTTGCCGCCGGGCTCCGGACGGGGAGCTATGATCTGGATACCTTTCTGGAAAAGCTCTGGGCGGAAATGCTGAACGGGACGTGGTTCTATGCGTCGCTGGAGATCATCGTCGCCGCTCGGGGTGATCAGGATCTGCGCAAGCGTCTCGAGCCGCTCATCCTTGATCTGCATGCTCGTTTCGAAGCCGCCTGGGAGGCCACTTTCACCGCCGCCGATGAGAAGTCGATTTCCTCGCGCGTTGCGATGAACCTGGTGATGAATGTGTTCCGGGGCATGGCGGTACAGGCCGTGCTCAGAAAGGAGACCCATTATTTCGCTGAAATGTTGCAGGCGATCAAAAGCATGTTGCGTGCTTACGTGACGCCCGTGACGGAGGTAGCGGCCTGACTAATAAAAAAACAGGATGAACTGTTTGTAAGTGTCGAACTAAAGCTCGAAAAGAGGGGAATGACATGAAATTCAAACTGAAGAAACTTGGATTGCTCGTAGGGCTCACGCTCGCCGCAACCGGTTCGGCAGCTGCGGATGAAACAACGGGTCTGACCGACGATGCGATCAAGATCGGTGTGATGGGACCGTTCAGTGGCAACGCATCATCCTACAGCAAAGCCGAAATCGGCCTGATGGCCTATTTCCAGATGATCAACGACGAGGGCGGCATCCACGGCCGTAAACTCGTCGCGGTTCAAGAGGATACCGCGTGCGACCCCGCCAAGGCACTGGCCGCCGCCAAGAAGCTAATCTATCAGGACGAAGTCTTCATGCTGCACGGGAACTCCTGCAGCGGTGCTGCTATTGCCATCAAGCCGGATATCGTCGAGGCGGGCCTTCCCTGGATCGTGGCGCATGCCGTCAGCGACACGATTTCCGTCCCACCGGTCAAGAACATTTTCCATGGCGTGCCAACCGGCAACACCAATGGTGAAGCGATGGCTGCTTTCGTCCTGTCCAAACCGGGCACCAAGAATGTCGCAATCGTCGAACACTCGAACGACTGGGCACATTCCTACACCAATCCGGCCAGAGCTTATCTAAAGGAAAATGGCGTTGAGCCCGTCGCCGAACTCGTCATGGAGCGTGGACAGACCGATGCGACTGCCCAGGTTCTGAAGCTGCGCCAGGCCAATCCCGACTTCATCATCGGTGCGCTTTACGAGGCTGAAACGGCGATCTTTCTGCGCGACATGAAAAAGTACGGGCTGGATATACCGGTCATGGGAACGGCGGGAACGGATCTCGAAAACACGCTGAAGCGGGTCGGAGACCTCGACACCGTCCAGAACTACTTCGTCCTGCATTCATATGTCGACAATCTGGACGGACCGCTCCTGAAGAAGTGGGCCGACATGATCCACAAATACTATCCGGATGAGGCGCTGACGAACTTCTCCTATATCTCGATCGGATCGGGCGTGGCGCTTGTCGAGGCGTTGAAGGCCGCAGGGCCTGATCTGACCCGTGCAAAGCTCATCGCCGAACTCGACAAGATCAAGGCCCTTGATACAGGCATTCTCTCCTCGCCCATCACCTGGTCTCCGGAAGAACGTCGCGGGGTCAAAAGTTCGGCAGTTGCTGGTTTCGTCGACGGCGAGCCGACGGTTCTGAAGGCCTGGGGCACACCGTACTGAGCCTTGTTCAAAGCTGATAGCGGGGCCGCGGGATCGGCCCCGACTATCCGGGTCAGCCCGAGACAACTTACGGAAAAGGCCTCATGTTTCTGCAGCTCACTCTCAGCGGTGTGTCTCAGGGCGCAATCTATGCACTGATCGCCTTGTCACTTACCGTCGTCTATCGTTCCACGACCATCGTCAGCTTTGGTCACGGCGATTTCGTCATGGCAGGTGCGTTTCTCACCTATGTGCTGGTTGTGGCAATCGGCGTCGCGTTTCTTCCGGCCAGCCTTGTCGCCATTGCGGTGATGTTCCTTATTGGTGTCGCCTTCAGTCGTGGGCTGGTCCGGCCAATCCGGGGTGGACCGCACATCGGGCTTGCGCTGATGAGCATTTCCTTCGGCTTCATGCTCCGCGGGATAGCCAGAACGGTTTGGGGACGCGAAGTGCTTCCCATGCCGCGCGTCTTCGACATCGAGCCGATATTCATCGGCTCCGTCGTGATTACCGGAGATGCCCTGTTCATCATCTCCATCGTCGCTGTGCTGCTCGTGGTGTTCTTTACCGTTCTGCACTTTACCGATGTCGGCAAGATGGTACAGGCCGTCTATCAGTCGGAACGGGGCGCGCGCCTGATCGGCATCAATGTCGAACGCTTTCACAATTTCAGCTGGGGTGTGGGAGCAGCGCTCGGTGCCGTCGCCGGCGTTCTGATTGCGCCGATCTCCCTGCTTCACCCGGACCTTGGCGCAAGTTTTCTCATCAAAGGGTTCGCAGCCATGACACTTGGTGGTTTCGGGTCTTTGGCAGGCGCTGTTTTGGGCGGCCTGCTGCTGGGTGTGGCCGAGCAATATGCCGGGGCTTATATCGACACGACCCTGATCGATATTACCGCCTATCTCCTGATCATCGCCGTTCTGCTTATCCGTCCGCGCGGCTTGTTTGGCCGCAAGGTCGTTGTGAAAGTCTGAGGTTGGATTTCATGCAAACTGCCACCGGGACTCTTTCAAAACGCAGGCGGATATTCTGGCTGGTGCCGCTGATTGCGCTCGCTCTTCCGTTGCTGACCAATCCCTATACCCAGTTCATCGCAAACGCGATGCTCATCTACACACTGGTGACATTGGGCTTCTCGGTCGTGATCGGCAATCTCGGCCAACTTGCATTTGCAAATACGGCCTTTTTCGGAATTGGCGCCTACGCGTCGGCCATAGCCAGCACCAGCCTGGGCCTGCCCTGGCTCGCCACCATCCCGATTGCCGGATTGGCCGGTGCGCTTGGAGGATTCCTTGCTTCTGCAGCCGCGTTGCGCGGTATCCGTCTTTACTACTTGGCCATCGTAACGCTGGCGTTCGGTGAACTCATGCGCTGGTTTTACACCCATGCCGGCGCACTGACAGGCGGCACGGACGGTCTGCCGGTGCCGCGCGGGCGTGATTTCGGGCTCGCCCTGTCCTCTGGCACTGTTCAGTTCTATGTGTTTCTGGCCATCACGTGCCTGCTGGTCGCCGGAACCGTCAATCTGCTGCGCTCCCGCATCGGCCGGGCGATCATTGCCGTGCGCGAAAACGAAATCGCAACGGCCTCTCTCGGCATTCCCACGTCTCAGATCATCGTAACGGCCTTCATGTGGTCGGGTTTTATCGTCGGCATCGCAGGTGCGATGTTCGCGCTTCATACGGGCAGGGTGTTCCCGGAATCCTTTGGCCTCACTCAATTGATCGTCAATTTTGCGATGGTGCTTGTCGGCGGGCTCGGCTCCGTTGTCGGGGCCGTGCTGGGAGCTGTCGCACTGACGGCTCTTCCGGAATACGTGCGCGCCTTTCCGGGCATGGAGGAAATCTTCTTCGGCGTCATCGTGATGGTCGTGCTTCTGGTCATGCCCAAAGGACTGGCCAGCCTGCTTGCCCGTTTTTCCCCGATCTTCCAACAACGCTATCACAGGGACTGACGCCGATGACGTCATTGCTCAAAGTCGAAGGTCTCAGTGTTCACTTTTCCGGCCTGAAAGCGCTCGACAATGTCTCATTTGAACTTGAAGCGGGACAGGTACGCGCCGTGATCGGTCCGAACGGCGCCGGCAAGACCACGCTGTTCAATGCGATATCAGGCTATGCCCGTCCAACCGCAGGTTCAGTTCTGCTGGAAGATGCCGAGATCGTCCATTGTTCACCGCATGCGATTGCCGAAAAAGGGTTGCGGCGGACGTTCCAGAATGGAGGCCTGTTTCCTGCGCTGACCGTTCTTGAAAACGTCATGACCGGCCTGCACACGCAAACGCCGGGCACGTTTTTCGATGTTCTTCTTGGCCGCAGGAAGGCCGTGGAAGCCGAGATCGAAACACGTGAAAAGGCGCGTGACCTGCTCAAGCTCATGAGCATGGACCACATGGCCGGCACACCGGCGGGCGACCTGTCCGGCGGACAGCAGCGGATCGTTGAAATTGTCCGGACGGTGGCAAGCGAACCACCGGTTCTGCTGCTCGACGAACCCGCAGTGGGACTGTCTCCCGTTGCCCGACAGCAGATGATGGAGATCATCAAACGGCTTTCCGGTGAGAAGGGGGTCGGCATTCTGCTTATCGAACATGCGGTCGAGCTGGTGATGGCGGCGGCCGACCGGATCCTGGTCATGGCGGCGGGCACCCGGATTTCAGAAGGGACACCGGAGGAAATCCGGTCGGACAAGGCGGTTCTGGAGGCTTACCTCGGTCATGCATGATGTATTGCTGAAAATCACCGACCTCCACGTGAGCTATGGCAAAAAAGCCATTTTGCGCGGGGCCAGCTATGATGTGCGCAAAGGCGAATGCCTGACGCTGCTCGGCGCGAACGGCTCGGGCAAGTCGACCTCGCTGAATGCGATCTGCGGGTTTGTCAATCCCGTTTCCGGCTCGATCATGCTGAACGGAACCGACCTGGCAGGCGAGGAGCCACACGCCATTTTCAAACATGGCGTCGCCCAGGTTTCACAGGGCCGCGACCTTTTTCCCGATCTGTCGGTTGAAGACAACCTGAGGCTCGGCGCGATGCAGCGCGGCAAGGGCGGGGCCACGCAATCCCTTGCCGCGATCTATGAACGCTTCCCGCGTCTGGCCGAGCGGCGGCGTCAGGCAACGAGAACCCTTTCCGGGGGCGAGCAGCAGATGGTAGCCATCGGGCGCGCGTTGATGTCGAACCCCTTGATATTGCTGCTGGATGAACCGTCCGGTGGGCTTTCCCCGCAGTTTTGCGCGGAAATCGCCAGCATCATGGACCAGCTCAAGAGTGAAGGCGTGACCATGCTGATGGTTGAGCAAAACCTCAACCTGGCATTCCGGGCCGCCGACCGCTTCATCGTTCTTCGCGATGGCCAGGTTGTCGACGGTGGCGATGTTGCCGCCATGGCCGGCGACCACGATGCAATTGTCCGCAATATCTATCTCTAACAGCATGACATGATTGAATTTTCTGCTTTTTGCGCGAATGGCCTCGAAGCAGGTGGATCTAAAGTTTGAAAACAAAGGAAACGCCAAATGAGCACCGGAAACCTGCACGATGACCTGATCGTCTTTGACGGACTGATCATTTCCAAATGGGGCGAAGAGGTTTTTGACGCCATGCAGCGCGGCGGCCTGACGGCTGCCAACTGCACTTGCTCCGTTTGGGAGAATTTTCGCGACACGATGCTGAACATAGGTGAATGGAACAGGTACTTTGCCAAATATCCGGACCGGCTTGTAAAGGCCCGCACCGCCGATGACATCCGCCAGGCCAAGAACGACGGCAAGACGGCAATCGTTCTGGGATTCCAGAATACGACCGCTTTCGAGGACCGCCTAGAGTTCATCGAGATCTTCAAGGAGCAAGGCATCGGCATCGTTCAGATGACCTATAACACCCAAAACCTGGTGGGATGCGGTTGCTATGAGAGCCGGGACAGCGGACTGTCCGACTTCGGACACGATGTGGTTGCTGAAATGAACCGGGTCGGCATGCTGTGCGATCTCAGCCATGTAGGGCCGAACACATCGCGGGATGTTATCCTCGCGTCGAAGAAGCCGGTCGCATACAGCCATTGCCTGCCGAGCGGTTTGAAAGAGCATCCGCGGAATAAATCCGATGAACAACTCCGTTTCATCGCCGACCACGAGGGTTTTGTCGGCGTTACGATGTTTCCGCCCTTCCTGCGCCGTGGCAATGACTCCACGGTGGACGACTACGTCGAAGCGATTGACTACATCATCAACCTCGTTGGAGAGGATCAGGTCGGCTTCGGAACCGACTTCACCATGGGATATGGCACACCGTTCTTTGAATATCTCAATCGGGACAAGGGCGTCGGCCGCCAGCTCACAGAATTCTGGAAGGTCGATTTTCCCGACGGGCTGGAATCCATCGCCGATTATCCCAATTTGACGGGGGCCATGGAAAAGGCCGGCTGGACGGAAACCCGCATCCGCAAGGTAATGGGCGGGAACTGGCTTGATCTGCTCGACCGCGTGCTGTGATGGGTGCGCCTTGCTGAGACCGGCCTACGGAAGATCGGGTGCGAACAACGGCTATGTACCGGCGTGGTTCAATCCAACATGGCCGTAAGGCGCTTGGGTGAGCAGGGACGGCAACATTACCTGACGAAGAACTTGCCCGGCTGGCCAGCGCGCTCCTGATCGCGGAGACGGAAGGACTGCCCTGGACAGTTCGGGCAGACTGCGACAAACGCTGGCATGCCGCCAAGGACCAGCAGACAATCGTCCAGGCGAAATCTGCGAAACGCGAATTCGGTGGAACTTTGCGAAGCGCACGGCCTGAGCCCACCGAGTTCTTTTTGACGTCCCGTTCAGAGGCGGCTGCCTTGTCTTTCTCTTTCTGAATTGTGCCGTAACATATCGCGATAGCGCTGAAGGCTGCCTTCCAGATGCAACTTCATGGCCTGCTCGGCACGGTCCGGATCCGCGTCGAAGATCGCCTCGACGATTTTCTCGTGTTCCCGGATAAGATCGGGGTTGGGAACATAGGTCCGTGGCACGCCACCGCCGACTTCCAGCTCGACCCTGGGCACGATGCCCGGCCGGATCAGCGACAGAAATTCAGGGAAGCGCTTGTTCTGTGAGGCCTCTGCAATCGCATAATGAAACTCGAAATCGGCTTGCCGGGTGGATTGATTGTTGTCGAACACGGCAGCCACAGCCTCGTGCGCGGCGACGATCGCTTCGATCTGCGCTGCCGAACGGCGGGCGGCGGCAAGTGCGGCGGCCCTTATCTCGAAGGCGCTGCGCAGTTCGAACAGCTCAATCACGCTGGAGAGCCGTTCCACGTCGAGATCCGAGAACGGCCGCCGCTGTGCGTCCGCAGGATTCAGCGCGAACACACCTGACCCCTTTCGGGCCTCAACCAGCCCCTCTGAGCGCAACAGGGCCACGGCTTCACGCACCACGGTGCGGCTTACCGAATGCTGGCGGGTCAGTTCGGCTTCGCTTGGCAATCTGTCCCCGGGGCGAAAGCGGCCCTCGTGAATGTCGCGGCGCAATCCGTCGGCGATCAGGCTGACACGGGTTCGCGCCGCTGTCACCGCACGCTCGGGCTCCAGCAAGGGTTTCGCTTGTCCTGTGTCGTTCATTTTTCCTCCCGGCCTCGCGCGCGTTCATCAATCCTGTGTAACAGGTCAAAGATAGGCTAGATCGCCCAGCAATTTCCAGTACCAACTTGTCCTTTTTGCCAAAACCGTTCGATTTTCATTGCCTTTTTCTGAAAACAATCAAGCGTGCCCGATGACAGTCACCGGCTTCGACACATTTTCCGTTGACCTGCCCCACAGACTTGTCGTAGTAAGATGTTATACAGATTATACAACATGTCTGATGACTTTGGGCAGCACGATCGAACGGGAGACTAAACGGTGATCATCACGGATGTGGCAGTGCGCATTTTCGATCACACAACGCGCCGGCACGTGGACAGTGCCGGACACGCGCATCCCGGCCCCGAACACACGGTCAAAATGGCCATTCTCACAATTCGTACGGAAGACGGCGGCGAAGGCCATTCCTTCGCTTCGCCGGAAGTGGTGCGGCCGGATGTCATTGAAAAGTATGTGCGCAGGGTCCTGATCGGGCAGGACCATCGCGACCGCGAACGGTTGTGGCAGGACCTGGCGCATTGGCAGCGCGGCTCGGCGGCGCAGCTGACGGACCGCACGCTGGCGGTGGTGGATTGCGCGCTGTGGGATCTTGCCGGCCGCGTCCTGGGCCAGCCGGTCCACAAGCTCATCGGCGCCTATCGGGACAAGGTACCCGCCTATGGCTCAATCATGTGCGGAGACGAGTTGGAGGGCGGATTGGCGACGCCCGAAGATTACGGCCGCTTCGCTGAAAAGCTTGTGGCGCGTGGCTACAAGGGCATCAAGCTGCATACCTGGATGCCCCCCGTCAGCTGGGCGCCGGACGTGAAGATGGATCTGAAGGCCTGCGCAGCCGTGCGCGAGGCGGTCGGTCCCGACATCGCGCTCATGCTCGACGCCTTTCACTGGTATTCCCGCACCGAAGCGCTGGAACTGGGCCGGGGTCTGGAAAAGCTTGGCTTCGCCTGGATCGAGGAGCCGATGGACGAGCAGTCCATGTCCTCCTACCAGTGGCTCACGGAGAACCTGTCCATCCCGGTCCTTGGCCCCGAAAGCGCGGCAGGCAAACATTGGGCACGGGCCGAATGGCTGCGTCACGGCGCCTGCGACATTCTTCGCACCGGCGTCAACGACGTCGGCGGCATCACACCGGCCCTGAAGACCATGCACCTTGCCGAAAGCTTCGGAATGGCGTGCGAGGTTCACGGCAATACGGCCATGAACCTGCATGTGGCCGCCGCTTCGAAGGCCTGCAAATGGTATGAGCGGGGGCTTCTGCATCCGTTCCTCGAATATGACGACGGGCTCGACTATCTCCATTCGCTTTCCGATCCGATGAACGAAGACGGATACGTCCATGTGCCGGATCGTCCCGGCCTCGGCGAGGACATCAATTTCGAGCAGATCGAAAACAACCGCGTTGCGTGAGCATCCAACGTCCCGGCGGCCGCGGACAGGATGCTCCAACAATTTGAGATTGATCAGCCTTCAGGACGCTCGGTTGGTTCCGAACGACCGTCCGCTGATCTGAACCGGCCCCGGCATCCGGGTCGGGATATTCTGAGGATGTCATGGAGCCTTTGGGAGGAGATATGAGACATCTATTGAGTGGGGTCGCACTGGCGTCCCTGATGGCGTTTTCGAGCCCCGTCTGGGCCGAAACGCCCGAGAACCAGCTGATCGCCGCCTTCAACATGACCAATGTGCTGACGATGGATCCGGCAGCCATCACCGGCGGGGAAGCGGTTCAGATCCTGAACAATTTCTATGATGCGCTGGTGGAGCTCGACCCGCAGACCAAGGCGTTGCGGCCTCGTGTTGCCGAAAGCTGGGAAATTTCCGACGACAACATGTCGGTGACCTTTCACCTGAAACCGGGGCTGACTTTCGCCTCCGGCAATCCCCTGACCGCCCATGACGTCAAATACAGTTTTGACCGCAATCTGACGCTCAATCTGGCGCAGGCGTCGGGCCTGAAAAGCCGCGGTTTCACCTCCGAGGACGTCGACAGGCACTTCGTCGTCGACGATGACCTGACCTTCACGCTCAACCTGCCGGAAAAGGGCGACCCAAAGGTCATCCTCATGTACCTGGCCCAGGCCGGTGTCGGGTCCATCCTCGATTCCAAACTCGTTCAGGAGCATGAGGAAAACGGCGACATGGGCCGTGCCTGGCTGACCAACAATTCCGCCGGCTCCGGGGCTTACACATTGGGGGAATGGCGGGCAAACGAATATGTCATCATGACCCGGAACGATGGTTTCTGGGACGGGCCGCCGGAAATGGCGCGCGTCCTCATGCGGCATCTGCCGGAGTCCCAGACCCAGCGGCTCGGGCTGGAACAGGGCGATTTCGACGTGGCCTTTTCGCTCGCCGCCCCGGATCTGAAGGCCTTGTCGCAGGAAGAAGGCATCATGGTGGAAACCGTGCCGAGCGCCGGCTTCTATTATCTTGCCGTTTCCATGAAGGACGAGCGCTTCGCCGACAAGAAGGTTCGTGACGCGCTGCGCCATCTCATCGATTATGACGGCATCAACGGCGCCATCATGCCCTTTTTCGGCGTGAAGCGGCAGAGGCCCGTCAACTCGACGGCGTTCGCGGCTCTGCCGGATCCCGGCTACAAGCTCGACGTCGCAAAGGCCAGGCAGCTTCTGGCGGAGGCCGGCTATCCGGAGGGCTTCGACACGACGATCCGCGTGATCTCCACCCAGGAATTCCTCGACAGCGCAACCGCCATCCAGGGCACGCTGGCCCAGGCCGGCATCAATGCAAAGATCATCACCGGCGATGGCGGGCAGATCTACGGTGCCATGCGGGAACGCGATTTCGAACTGTTGGTCGGGCGTGGCGGCGGCGGCCAGCAGCCCCATCCCGATTCCAACCTTCGCGCCCTTATCTACAATCCCGACAACAGCCAGGAAGCGGGGCTTACCAACTACCAGGGCTGGCGCACCAGCTTTCAGGACGAAGAACTCAACAACCTGATCGAAGCCGCGCTGATCGAGCGCGACGACGACAAGCAGATCGGCATGTATGAGGATATCCAGCGCCTGATCGATGAAAAGGTGACCTCAATCCAGCCTTTCTCGGAACGCGTGGTTACGGCGGCCTATCAGGATGACGTCAGCGGCATTATCATCGATCCCTGGGTGTCCCGCTTCGAGGACGTGACGAAGAACAGGTAGAACGCCGACTATCGAAAGGGGGAGGCGGATCCTGGAACCGCCTCCCTTTTTCTTGTCTGGCGTCCTATCAGCGTCCGGCGCCTGAGTTGGGACCATCGGAAAAGCCGAAAAGGCCGGCACGCCGGCCGGCCTCATTCTTCGCGTATCAGCAACTGCAGCGATTAGATCGCCCGCTCATAAGCAAGGCTGGCAGCAATGAGCTCACGGGCGTAGGGCGCCGTGGCATCGTTGCCGGGGATCGCCTCGCGCGGCAGCACCTCAACGACATCGCCCGCCTGCATGACCGCGAACCTGTCGCACATGTGGTCGATTACCGCGAGATCGTGACTGACCATCAGATAGGTGAAACCCTTTTCCTCCCGCAGGCGAACGAGAAGATTGATGATCTCGGCCTGGACCGAAACGTCGAGCGCAGAAGTCGGTTCGTCAAGGAACAGAACTTCCGGCTCCAGGATCAGCGCCCGGGCAATCGCCACGCGCTGCCGCTGCCCCCGGAAAGCTGGTGCGGATAACGATCGAGAAATGCAATCGGCAGCCCGACATCCTGCAGCGCCCTGGCCATGCGTTCCTCGCGGTCTCCGATCCCATGGATCTTCAGCGGTTCGCTCAACACCGTGCGCATGGAATGGCGCGGATGGAGCGAGCCATAAGGATCCTGAAAGACCATCTGCACGGTACGGCATCGCTCTGCAAGCGGCAGGTCGCGCACGGACCGTCCACCGAACCTGACATCGCCCTGCCAACTCGTCAAAAGCAGCGAGGCACATCTGAGGACCGTCGATTTGCCCGAGCCGGATTCCCCGACAAGGCCGAAACACTCACCAGCCGCGACGTCGAAACTGACGTCCGGCAGTACCGTGACCGGACCGAAGCGGATGGACATCTTTTCGACGCTGATCGATTTCATGCGCTCGCCTTCCCGGCCTCAAGCCAGCTCTTGTCGCGCTTGAGCACAGGCAGCGGCTGCCGCGGCCCGCCGATGCGCGGTTGGGCAGCCAGAAGGCCGCGTGTATAGGGATGTTCGGCGCGATCGAGATCGCCGGCCGCAAGTGTTTCGACAATCCGCCCCGCATACATGATCAGCACCCTGTCGCAGAAATTCCGCACCAGGTTGAGATCATGCGAAATCATGATGAGGCCGATGCCCTTTTCGCGCACCAGCCTGTCGAGGATTTCCAGAACCTGGAGCCGGACCGTCACATCGAGAGCCGAAGTCGGCTCGTCCGCGATCACCAGGTCGGGGTTGGTCAGCAGCATCATGGCGATCATGATGCGTTGGCCCATGCCCCCGGAAACCTCGTGCGGGTAGAGATTGTAGACGCGCTCCGGCTCGCGGATCTGCACGGCGGCGAGCATATCGACAACGCGCTGCCGCGCCTCGCGGGCCGAACAGCGGAAATGCCTGCGATAGGCTTCCGCCACCTGGGCGCCGCAGCGCTGGATCGGATTGAGCGAGAATTTCGGATCCTGCAGGATCATGCTCATGCGCGCGCCGCGAATCTTCAGCATATCGCGTTCGCTGGCGTTCAGCAGATCGGTCCCGCCGAAGCGCATCGTCCTTGCGGTGAGATCGGCCGTCGGCAGCAGTTTGAGTAGCGCGCGACCGATGGTCGATTTGCCGGATCCGCTTTCGCCGACGATGCCGAGCCGCTCGCGGCCAAGCGTGAAGCTGGCGTTGCGGACCGCCGGCACGGCAGTGCCGCGATACCGGATCGAGAGGTCGCTGACCTCGAGCAGGGTGTCAGTCTGCATGGCCTTACCTCCGGTTCATCTGCTTGGGATCGAGCGCGTCGCGCAGGCCGTCGCCAAGCAGGTTGAATGCGAGGCTGACGCAAAGGATGGCGATGCCGGGGAAGGTGACAAGCCACCAGCTGTCGATCATGTAGCGCCGCCCGGTCGCGATCATGGCGCCCCATTCAGGAAGCGGTGGCTGTGCACCGAGACCGAGAAAACCCAGGCCGGCCGCCGTCAGGATCACCGTCGCCATGTTGAGCGTGAGACGGATGACGACGGACGGCAGGCACATCGGCACGATGGAACGCCAGATGATACGTGCGGAGGATGCTCCTTGCAGACGTGCGGCCGCGATGTAATCCGCGCTGCGGAAAGTCATGGTTTCGGCGCGGGCAAGCCGCGCGATCGGCGGCCAGGCCGTGAGCGAGATCGCGATGATGGCATTGCTGAGGCTCGGCCCGAGCGCGGCGACAAAGGCCAGCGACAGGATGAGCGACGGAAAGGACAGGAAAATATCGGTCAGGCGCATCAGGATAGTGTCCGTGCGGCCGCCGAAATAGCCGGCAACCGTGCCGACAAGGAGCCCGATGGGACCGACGACGACCGTGACGAGAAAAATGATCCTGAGCGTGATCCGCGAACCGTGAAGAAGGCGGCTGTAGATATCGCGCCCGAGTTCGTCCGTCCCGAAAAAATGATCCGGACCCGGCGGCTGCAGCGTCGCCTGCAGGTTCTGCACGTATGGATCATGGGTCGCCAGCAGGGGTGCGAACGCCGCGCAGAAGATCAGAATGGCCAGCACGACCATCCCGAAGGCGGAGGTCGGCGATTTCGCCAGGAAGACCGCAATGTTCCTCAGCGCCAGGAGCGCATGCGGCGTGGTTCTGCGACGGCCCGACTTGAGCTGGGTGGCATCTGACATGGTCATCGAGTCCTCGGATCGAATACGCGGTAGAGAATGTCGGACAGGAGGTTCAGGCCGATGAAGATCAGGCCGACGATCAGCACACAGGTCATGACGGCATTCATGTCGCCGATGCGCAGGTTTGAGGTGAGATACTGGCCGAAGCCCGGCCAGGCGAAGACCGTTTCGATCAGCACGGCGCCTTCAAGCAGAGACCCATAGGCGAGGGCCACGATGGTGACCAGCTGGACGCGGATGTTGCCGAAGACGTGCAGCCAGATCGTTTGCCGTTGGCTCAGCCCCTTGACCCTTGCAGTCGTCACGTATTCCTGGGTCATCTGATCGAGCATGAAGCTGCGGGTCATGCGGGTGATATAGGCCGCAGAGGAATAGCCCAGTAGCGAGGCCGGCAGGATGATGTGATCGATCGCGCTCCGAAAAACGTCCCACTGGCCCGCCAGCGCGCTGTCGATCAGCAGGAAGTTGGTCCGCACCGGCACCATTCCGATATAGAACTGGCTCATGCGGCCCGATCCGCCCACCCAGCCGAGGGCAGCATAGAAGATCAGG
Organism: Roseibium salinum; assembly: GCF_026240905.1. Classification (NCBI taxonomy): domain Bacteria; kingdom Pseudomonadati; phylum Pseudomonadota; class Alphaproteobacteria; order Hyphomicrobiales; family Stappiaceae; genus Roseibium; species Roseibium salinum. Next base: position 14,983 of record NZ_JAPEVI010000001.1, on the reverse strand, counting down.
AGCCCGATCATCCCGGTCCAGAAGATCGGCATGGAATGGCCGAGAAGGCTGAAAATCCGGATCACATGATCGGGCCAGCGGTCCTTTTTGACCGCGGCAAGAACGCCGAGCGGTATGCCCAGCCCCGCGCCGACCAGAATGGCAAAGGTCGCCAATTCGATCGTCGCGGGCATGACGTGGAGAATATCCTCGATGACCGGCTGTCCTGTGCGCACGGAGGTGCCGAAATTGCCAGTGAGCATATCGCGCAGATAGAAGATGAACTGCTCCCACATGGGACGGTCGAGGCCGAGTTGGCGATAGACGTTCTCATAGACTTCCCTGGTCGCGTCCTCGCCGACGATGGCCCGCACCGGATCCATCGGCATCACGCGCCCGATCACGAAGGTCAGGACCAGCAGCCCGAACAGTGTCACCAGGATCGAAGACGCCTGAGTCATAATTCCGCCGAAACGGCGCCTGTCGCCCATGTTGCTATCCCTCCCGGACCGCCCTGCCGAATTTCAGGACCGTGCTTGTATTACATATTCTTAAACTTGTTATACAGAAAAGTGATTGTCAAGCGCGCTGTTTTATCAGGCGTGGCTTGAGCAATCTCTCGACCCTTGCCAGCCATGAATCGGTGCGGTCAATGAGTGCCGCGAAGTCAGCTCTCGTCACCGAGCGATCGGCCACGATCTTCGGAAGCCACGGTCTCCGGCCAAGCATGAGCTGGGCGGTCAGGATAGAGCTTGATCGCTCAATCGCGACGCGGCATATTGCGGGCCTGCCTTACCATGGGCGTTAGGCTCACGCGCTATCCGTCTCCAGATCGTTCGACGTCGTTTGTGTCCACTGTCTGGACGAAGCCTTCGTCAGTTTAGTTGGCGTTGCCGGATGATTTCCCGGCATCGCTATTTCATTTGCCGTTTTTCAAGGACCAACATGACCGAATCGAGAACCAGCAAATTACCGGAGGTGATATCCATCGCCACCGCTCAGGGCACATCCGTCATCAGAGCCTACCGGGAACATCTTGGCTATTCCCTGGATGAACTGGCGGCGGCCTGCGGCCTGACTGTCGACGAAATCCGCTGCCTTGAAGAAGGGCATCGCTTTGAGAAAGGGTATCGAGACCGGATTGCGAGAGCGCTGTCTCTGCCCGTTGGCACCTTCGACGTGGTACCGGATACGCAGGATGCGGAATTAGTATGTGACCGAAGGGCCCCGTGAACCGCAAAAGCCAGTGCTGACGCACAGTTCAGCGTTTCACGCCGGGGTTGAATCCCGAGTTCGGTCGGTGACGTTTGAACTTTTCGTCCGTCGGATGTCCACTCTTCGCCATGAACGGGAACGCGTTCGAGGCTGATCCCGTGGGCGTTGTTGATGATGATCTGGTAAGGATGGCGCCGGTGACGGTGGGCGCCGCCAATGATTTCATAATGCCTTTTTCGTTGAAAGCATCGGCTTTGCCCACGAATTGGCGCAGTCGAGATTCCCATTTTGATAGCCCAACCGTAGTTGCGCCTGCCGAAATCAATCCACGCATTTGTTGTGATGTAGGTCACTTCAGGAAAACGCATCATCTGATTAGATGAATAAGTTACAAACTGAAAAAGAACGCGAAAAAATTTGGAATATGTTTAGACTAATCACGCTGGCAGACTAGCTTCATGTTTAAATGAACGAGCATAACGTCTGTATTATTCAACCGATCGTGGCGCAAATTCGTTGCAGGTACAAGTTTCCAGAGACTAATTGTCTGGTCTACAGCCAACGGGAACTGCTCCCCTTGGTTTCCTGCCCACAAGCTGCGAGTAACCTTTGAGCTCGGGCGTGCAGGACGCCGTCGAGACGGTCAATCAGAAAGGCGCAGATCAACCGTACGGAGGGCCTGCAAGGGAGCGTCGTTCTTGCCGCGCTACCAGGCCACTCCGCTTGGCGCAATTCAGTCTTGCGCTTGCGGATAAGCGAGAATTGGGGCCGCCCTGGGTGTCCCCAATCAAACCGAAACCGCGCGTGTCGACTGGAAAGCCTCCACTCGGACGCCAGACCAACGAGGTTAACTGACATGGCCGTAGATTGTTTTTTGGAACTCGAGGGCATCAAGGGTGAAGCTCAGGACAAAAGCCACAAGGACAAGATCGATGTCCTGTCCTGGTCCTGGGGTGCATCCCAGTCGGGAACCACCCACATGGGCGGCGGTTCCGGCTCCGGCAAAGCCTTTTTTCAGGACCTGAGCATCACAAAGTTTGTCGACAAATCAACCCCGGTTCTGCTTCAGCATCTGTCGACCGGCAAGCACATTGCCAAAGGGACCCTGCTGATCCGCAAGGCCGCCGGCGACAGTCCGGTTGAATACATCAAAGTCGAAATGAAGGACATTATCGTCACCAACCTTTCGACCGGTGGCAGCGGTTCCGACGACCGCATCGCGGAAAGCTGCACGCTGAACTTCGGTGAGTACAAGTACATCTACACCGAACAGAAGCCGGACGGCTCGAAAGGCGCGGCTCCGGAGTTCGCCTGGGATATCGCGGCAAGCGAAAAGAAGTGATACCTGCCGGACCCGTTTGCTGGACGCACAGTTGCGGCAAGCGGGTCCAGCCACTCTCTCTGCCGGCACGTGAATTCAACGCGCCGTTGCCGAACCCGAGCCTGCGCGGCAAGACAGATAGACCTGCCCTGCGCAAGGGTAGGGATGTCTGTGATGCGCTGAGTATCGGCCGTTCGCGGTCTTGGACCAATGCGCAAGGTGAAATCGGCATGATATGATGGGTCCGCCCACCGCGTTGGGAGCAAATCCGGTTCATCCGAGAATAGGGGCCGATCTCGCAGGGATCGGGGGTCGTCTTCTTCGTCTTGAGTGGTCCTATGGCTTGCATCTCGACATGAATGCATGCCGCCTTAGGGTGCGGACCGCTGTTGCAGGGCGTGCGTCGCGGCATCGAAAACCGAGATGTTCTCTTCCGCCCGGGCCGCCAGATGCGCACCTTCGAGCAGGGCCAGCGTGGCGCGGGCATCGTGGTAGGGGTCGGTGACGCCACGGATGCTTTCGTCGCCCTGCCCAAGCGTGAAGGTGTCGTCCAGCCATTGCAACAAGGCGCCGCGGAACAGGTTGATCTTGCCTTTGACCTCGTTGCTCAGGCTCTCACGGCTCGTTGTCAGGGCGACGCACAGGCACAGGGTCGTGCCGCCGTTCAACGCCCCGCGGTAGAACGCGATGAGCGCCAGCAGGCGGGCTGCGGCCGTGTCGTGCGTTTGCTCGATCTGTGCACAGGCGGCAGCGACCTTCCTATGATAGCGGTCCATGAGATCGGCCGTCAGGATCGCCTTGGTGGGGAAGTGATAGTGGATGGATGCCTTGCGGATGCCAATCGCCCCGGCCAGGTCGGCAAAACTGTCACTCTCAAGAGCGATCTCTACATCGATCCCGGCCCGCGTCTCCAGAATCCGCCGCCAACAAACTCCGTTTTTGGGTCAACAAGCCCTTAAACCCGCTGAGAAACAACGGAAACGTTGAGCACATGTGCGAATAAGCCAGAGTTTCGAATGCGTTCCAAAGGATTGCGGGCAGAAAATCGCAATCAGAAAGTGCCTCACTTTCTCTATCTTGCCGTCCCGCCGTCCCGACCAACTGTTGGATAAAACTCAAAAGCAGGCAATAAACGCCGAAGCGAGGCCCTCGTATTTTTGCGGGATTTAAAGCGCGTAAGTGAGCCGATAACAGATCTTATTAGAATATCGGCGGAAGAATGCCTGGAAATGGAACGCCTAGATCACGTACCAACACCCAGGGGAAACTCAACACATTGTTTTTGTAAAGTATTTCATCGTAACGAGCCGATAGAAGGGAATAGAAGGCAATGCCAGTCAAAAACAGTCACCGATACTGATGCGGGCGGCCGGTCAAAACAGGGATCGGGGAAAATAGACAAAGCTCGGAACCGCGGCTTCAAGCGGAGCGGGATCCCAGGGACTGCTCGCACTGAAATGGTGCAACTGATCGTAGCTTGCTGCGACCATCCTCTCCGCCATCGCCTGAAATGCTCTTGCGGTCTCCCGGACCGATCAAGCCCTTAATGTAGACCGGGCAGGCTCCTCCGCGGTCTCCTCAAAAGGATGCGCAATGCTACTGTCATCGGTTGCGACAAGCCCCGGATCAGCGGCTCTCATTCGACCGGGAGAACAAAGTCGAACCTCCCGGTGCGCCCTTGATCGGACACTGCCATAACCAGGCGCGGATCGAAGAGACGGTCTGTCCCGTTTCGCGGATGATCGGGGAAGTACAACTGCGTCGTTAGCAGCTCTCTTCCAGGCGCCTGCACTTGAATATGATAGTGGGGGGTGCGGAACGAGTAATGCCGGGTCTTGATCGTGTCGAAACCCCAGCGACCGGAATCGTCCGTGAATTGATGAGCCCGCCAACGGTAGCCGCTGTTGTCGTATTCCCCTTGCTCGTCGGCGTGCCAGATTTCCACCGTCGCGCCTGGAATAGCTCGGCAGCGCGTATCGAGCACGAAACCGAGAAGCGAAAAGCGTGGTTGCGATCCTGCATCTTCGGTCAGATCGCTGCGGCGCGGCGAGTTCGGACTGTAGAATGGCCCCGCCGTCTGTTGCGGCGTCTGCTCCGAACCGCCATCGCAGGACGGTGTCGGCGGAAGTTCTGAGACCTGGCTCCACACATGACTTGCCGAACCCGTGCAGACGATGACCGGGGGAGCGGCGAGCAGCGATTTCAGTACGGTTCGGCGTGTCGGTGTCATGGTCCTTGCTCCGTCAATGCGATCCAGCCTCCGGTGAAGACAGGCGAGATCCGGGCCGTCATGATGATATGGTGCTCGATCACATCGTCGTCGAGGATATGTTGCAAAGCCGCCGCGCCGTCGCGCGCTGCGGAAGATGTCCGAGGTGGACATGGCGGAGCGCCCGGATCGTCCAATGAAGGATTGGAATCGTGGTTGTCTCTAACGATCTCGCAACGATGATGGGAGAGCTGGTTCGCCGGAACGGCCCGGGGCAGATCGACGGAGTTCCGATGAGAAGTTCGGCGCAAGATCAAGAGGCGGTGTATTCCAAGACGGCATTCACGATGCCGCGAAGACCGCCACTCGGCGTATTCAGGTCAACGCGACCGCCCCGTCCGAAATCTGGCTCGCCTTCGCCACCAGTACCTCGGCCTGCCGGATCGAGGCGTAGTCGATCAGCCTGCCGTCCAGCGACACTGCGCCTTTGCCGGCCGTCGCGGCCGCCGCCATCGCTTCCAGGATGCGCCGTGCCTTGGTGACTTCTGCGTCGGACGGGCTCATCACCTCGTTGGCGAGCGCGATCTGGCTCGGGTGAATGGCCCACTTGCCTTCGCAGCCGAGCACGGCGGCGCGGCGGGCGGCGGCACGGTAGCCGTCGGGGTCCTTGAAGTCGCCGAAGGGGCCGTCGACCGGGCGCAGACCGTTGGCGCGGGCGGCAACGATCATGCGGGCGAGCGCGTAGTGCCACATGTCGCCCCAATGGACCTCGCGGCTGCCGTCCTGCACCGGATCGGTCAGCACCGCATAGTCGGGATTGACGCCGCCGATGATGGTCGTTCGGGCGCGAGTGCTGGCGGCATAGTCGGCGACGCCAAAATGCAGGCTTTCGTTGCGCTTCGAGGCCGAGGCGATGTCATGGACATTCTGCATGCCAAGCGCGGTCTCGATGATGTGCTCAAAGCCGATCCGCCTGCCGTAACCCTTGGCGGTTTCGATCTGGGTGACCAGCATGTCGAGTGCATAGACATCGGCGGCCGTGCCGACCTTGGGAATCATGATCAGGTCGAGGCGCGCACCGGCCTGTTCGACCACATCGACCACGTCGCGGTACATGTAGTGGGTGTCGAGCCCGTTGATGCGCACCGACATGGTCTTGCTGCCCCAGTCGATGTCGTTGAGGGCTGCAATGATGTTCTTACGGGCCTGGTCCTTTTCGTCGGGTGCCACGGCATCCTCAAGATCGAGGAAAATGACGTCGGCGGCGGAGGCAGCCGCCTTTTCGAACATGTCCGGCTGGCTGCCCGGCACGGCCAGTTCGCTGCGGTTGAGGCGCGCGGGTGCCTGCTCGATAGTGAAAAAGCTCATGTCGGATCTCCAGGAGTAGGTGGGCAGGTGGTTTCTGGCCAGATAAATTCGGTACGCGTCAGATCACCCGGTCGCGCGGATCTCGGCCGGCGAAGAAGTCGCCCAGATTGTCCAGAACGCGAAAGCCCATGGCCTCGCGCGCCTCGCGGGTGGCGCTGCCCAGATGCGGCAGCAGCACCACGTTGTCGCATTGAAGCAGCGCGGGATTGATGTTCGGCTCGCCGTCGAAGACGTCCAGGGCGGCGCCGCCGATCGTATCGAAGATCAGCGCCTGGACGAGAGCAGCCTCGTCGACCACCTCGCCGCGGGCGGTGTTGATGAGGAACGCACCCGGTTTCATCAGGTCCAGCCGGCGCGCGTCGATGAGGTGCCGGTTACCGGTACCTCCCGGGCAATGCAGGGAAACGAAATCGCACTCAGGCAACAGGTCGTCAATGGAACCCGTCTGGACCGCGCCGAACTCTGCCAGAACAGAAGCATCCACCCGGCTGCGGTTATGGACGATGATCTTCATGCCGAAGCCGAAATGAGCGCGGCGCGCCATTTCCTGGCCGATGCGGCCGAAGCCGACAATCCCCAGCGTCTTGCCGCTCACCTTGGTGCCGATCAGGTGGGTGGGCCGCCAGCCCTGCCAGTTGCCCGCGCGCAGCTCGCGCTCGCCGTCTCCCGCCCGGCGGGCGGCCATCAGGAGCAGCGTCATGGCGAGGTCCGCCGTGCATTCGGAGAGAACGTCCGGCGTGTTCGTCACGGTCAGCCCCAGGTCTTGCGCGGAAGCCTCGCAGATATGGCTGTAGCCGACGCCGTAGTTGGCGAGGATGCGCACCCTGGCGCCCGGCTGTTCCAACACCTCGGCGCCCAGCTTGTCGGTCACCGTCGGCAGCACGGCGTCATGGTTCCTGAGCGCGTCGCGCAATTCGGTCGGGCTGAGCGGCTTGTCGCTGGTGTTCAGGACCGCGTTGTAGTTTTCGGCCAACTGCGCCTCAACGGCGGCGGGCCAGCGCCGGGTGACGAAAACGGAAGGTTTCACCATCACGCCGCCGCCTTCTTCCACACATTGGCGATGGTTTCGCCGATGACTGCCGGATTTTCGGCAACGATGACGCCGGCTGCATTGAGGATCTCGACCTTTTCCGATGCGCTTTCCCCGAAGGCGGAGATGATCGCCCCCGCATGGCCCATCGTGCGTCCCTTCGGCGCAGTGAGACCTGCCACATAAGCGACCACGGGCTTGGTAACGTGATTGCGGACAAATTCTGCCGCCTCGGCTTCCTGCGGCCCGCCGATTTCGCCGATCATCGCGATTACCTGCGTGTCGTCATCGGCCTCGAACTCAGCGAGGATGTCGCGGAAGGACGAGCCGTTGATCGGATCGCCGCCAATACCGACACTGGTCGATACACCGATGCCGCGCTCTCTGAGCTGGGCCGCGGTTTCGTAGCCGAGCGTGCCCGAGCGGCTGACAATGCCGACATGGCCGGGCAGATAGATATGGCCCGGCATGATGCCGAGCAGCGCCTTGCCCGGCGAAATCGTACCGGCGCAGTTCGGCCCCGTCAGTACCATGCGACGTTCCTTGGGATAGCGCCACATGTAGCGTTTCACCTGGATCATGTCCTGGGCGGGAATACCGTCGGTGATGCAGACGCAGTAGCGGATGCCCGCATCGGCGGCTTCCATGATGCCGTCAGCTGCAAACGGCGGCGGCACGAACACCAGGCTTGTGTCGGCCCCGGTCGCGGCCACCGCCTGCTTGACGGTATCGAACACCGGCACGCCCTCGACGGATTCGCCGCCCTTGCCGGGAACCACACCGCCAACGACATTGGTGCCGTAGCGGATCATTTCCTTGGTGTGAAACTGTGCGATCCGCCCGGTAATGCCCTGAACGATTACGCGGGAATTGCGGTCCAGAAGAATGCTCATTGCGCTGCCCTCACTTCGGTAGCCTGTGCAACATCGTTTTTCCAGGCGCCGACCACACGTTGTGCGGCTTCCATCAGATTTGAGGCGCGGATGACGGGCAGGCCCGATTGTGCCAGGATCTTCTGCCCCTCCTCCACATTGGTGCCCGCAAGGCGGACGACCACGGGAATGTCGACCTGAAGTTCGCGCAGCGCCTGCACCACGCCTTCTGCGACCCAGTCGCAACGGTTGATGCCGGCAAAAATGTTGACCAGGACCGCCTGCACCTTGGCGTCGCTCAGCACCAGCCGGAAGGCCTTGGCGACCCGCTCGGGAGACGCGCCACCGCCGATGTCGAGAAAGTTGGCGGGTGCGCCGCCGGACAGCATGATCGTATCCATGGTCGCCATGGCCAGGCCTGCGCCGTTGACGATGCAGCCGATGTTACCGTCGAGGCCCACGTAGGACAGGCCCCGATCCGCGGCGCGGCTCTCGCGCGGGTCTTCCTGGCTCTTGTCGCGCAGCTCGCTGATCTGCGGACGACGGAACAGTGCGTTGTCGTCAAAGCTCATCTTGGCGTCCAGCGCCAGGATCCGGCCGTCGCCCGTAACAACAAGGGGATTGATCTCGACCATGGTGGCATCGAGCTCGGTAAAGGCGCGGTAGCAGCCTTGCAGCGTGCGCACCATCTGCTGCACCAGACTTGGCATCAGTCCTAGCGCAAATGCGATCTCGCGTGCCTGGAACTCGCGCAGGCCGACAGCCGGCTCGACCGTTGCCCGCACGATGCTGTCGGGCCGCTCCGCGGAGATCTCCTCGATCTCCATGCCGCCCTCGGCAGACGCGACGATCATCACCCGCTGGCTGGAGCGGTCGAGCACCAGACCCAGATAGATCTCACGTTCAATCTGAACGCCGGCCTCGACATAGACCCTGTAGACGCCCTTGCCTTCAGGACCGGTTTGGTGGGTGACCAGCTTGCGGCCGAACATGTCCTCGCAGGCATCGAAGATTTCGCTGTCGCTGCCGCACAGCTTCACACCGCCGGCCTTGCCCCGCCCGCCGGTATGCACCTGTGCCTTGACGACCCACTTTTCGCCGCCCAGTTCGCGGGCGCGGTAGGCAGCCTGCTCGGGACTGTAGGCCAGAGCGCCCGGCGGCACTTCAACGCCAAACCCGGAGAGGATTTCCTTGGCCTGATACTCGTGAATATCCATCTGTCCCTCCTACTCGGCTGCAACCGCGCCGGCATAATGTTCATCGAGACGCGCATCAGCCACTGCCGGGTCCGCATCCGCCCCGAGAGCCCGCATTGCTCCCGCGAAACGCCGGACGATCTCCCGGATGGCCGTCGGCTTCAGCTGGTTGAGAATGCCGATGCGCACCTGGACAGGCTCCGACAGGGTCGGCCAGATCCCGAAGCCTGCCGCGCGGCAGGCCTGCACAAGTTCCATCTCGCGCCCGGCGAGCTCGTCCGGCAGGTTCAGCACCACCAGGCTGGTCATGTCCGAGGTCACTTTACAGCCGAGAGCCGTGACCGCATCGCGCAGGGCGGCTTCGTGATGCGCATAAGCGGCGGCGCGCGCGGAAATGCCTTCCTGCAGTGTCAGTCGCAGCGATTCATGAAGCGCCGCCACGGCATAGCCCGAATGGGTTCGGTGATAGGTGCCTTTCTCGACGTCGTGGCCGTCGACGATGCCCCAGTGGCGCGCCTCGAAAATCGGATTGTGCACGTATGTGTAGGCGCCGGTTGCATTCAGCGACGCGATATAGGCATCGCTGAAGCTGACCGGGGCATAGGTCAGCGGCAGGCAGCACAGGCCCTTTTGCGGGCAGGACGCCCAGCCCGCGACACCCGGGTAATCGTCGATCGAGAAATCCTCAACGCCGAGCGAGGACACCGCATCGACCAGCCCCATCACCCCGTGCCGTTCGCAGGCGTCCGAGAACCCGCGAATATCGTTGATGCGGCCGGAACCGGTCTCCCAATGAGCCATGAAGGCCCATTTCGGCTTATGCTCGGCAAGCGCTGCCTCTACAAGGTCACCGGTCACCGACTGCCCGTGCGGCACTTCGATCACCGCAACGCTGGCAGCTTTCGGATCCAGTGCGTCGGCGGCGAGTTCCTCCCGCGTTGCTGCCTTGATCCGGAGCGTCAGGGCGTCGATGCCCGAAAACGTGCCGTTGGCAAAGGCCACGACCTTGTCCCCCGGCATCACTGCGGCAAACATGGCGTCGAGCCCGCTGAACCCGGTGCCGGCAACCGCGAAGGTGTAGGTGTTTTGCGTGCCCCAGATAGCGCGCAGCATCGACTTGCACTCGATCATGCCGCGCAGGACGTCGCCCTGCATGTGATCCGCCACACCCGCACCGGCAAAGGCCTGCAGCACACGCGCATCGGTGTTTCCGGGCCCTGGCCCTGCGGCAAGCGTTTCGGGGATCGTGAGCGGCGGGAAGATCTGCACAGTCATCGGTCAAGCTCCTCGTCATCGGGCTCTGGGGGCAGCAGGCCACGGCCTTGCCTGCTTCTCGAGCACCAGAAAACCCCGGACTTGCCAGGTGATACAACGTAACTTACTACTGCTTTTGGGTATCTAATTGGGTAGGGATTTACCTATTCCTTTTTCCAAGTTCCGGCCGAGACGCCGAAACGAACCCTACCCGAATGGGTGGTTTTTTGATCAATGCAGACGACAAGGCGTGGCCGGCACCGATATGGAACAGATCAAAATCATGCTGGCAGACAGCAATCCGCTGGTTCTGTCGGCAATGTCGGAGATCTTCGAGCGGGACGCACGTTTTTCACTGGTGGCGACCTCCGCCACCGCCGAAGGCTTTCTCGGCACTGTCATGCGGGTGCCGGTGGATGTCGGCGTCCTGGACTGGAACCTGCCGGTCCTGGGGGCCGCCAAGCTGATTGAAGTGCTGCGCGAGCACGTGTCCGCCCCGAAGCTGATTGTCTATGGCGACACTGCCGCCGAGCTGCCGCGGCTGGCGATGCAGGCGGGCGCGGCCGGCTTTGTGCCCCGCTCCGGCCCGGTCGAGGGCCTGCTGCAAACCTGCGCCGAAGTGGCGTCAGGCAAGATGGTGTTTCCGTTCATCGATGTGCGCACGATGCAGCAGGACCCGATCCATAGCCTCTCGCAGAAGGAGCGGGCGATTCTGGAGGCGCTCTCCAAGGGCCTGTCGAACCGCGATCTGTCGAAGCAGCTGGACATTTCGACCAACACCGTCAAGTTCCACCTGTCGAACATCTACGACAAGCTGTCCGTCAGGACCCGAGCGCAGGCCATTGCCTATTATTATGCATCGAAGATGCCATAGAGCGTTGCATCACGATTTGAGAACATCCCACGACTGACGGCGATCTGCGCCGGAGTGTGAACCGGCGCGGGGTCCTGACGCCGATCGGCGTCGCAGGTTATTGAATTTGCATGTGCCGACAGGGTCACCTTGTGGAGTCGCCCCACAGTTCGAGACTTTCAGCGCACCCAAAATCCTCGTAGTCATACCCTCTGACCGGAGAGGGACGGAGGACGCGCGACAATGTGTTTTCCCGCACGATTCTTAAAAATTCTGCATCAATAGAATCGTGATATTTCGATGTTGTTTCATGAGGGCAGTATTGCACGGCCTGAGTTCCAGCCTTTGGAAATCGGACATTGGCTGATCTATTATTTGTTGTCTGCTGGTCTTCGAAGAGAAGGACAACCGAGCAGCCCACGTGCCGCTCCATCCGGTTGAAGCGCGTGAAGGTCGATGTATTGAGAACTGCGTGGCTCTGAATGAGACCATTGAAGTAAACTGCCTGCACTCAGGCGCTGTTGCTCGCTTCATGCAGCAGCTGGATCAGGAGGCTCTGCGATTGCGTCGGTTTCCAGTCCGTCCTTGTGGTGATACCGATCGGCCTTTCCGTATTGGCGAGGTCTATCGGTATCCGGCGGACCTGGCCGAGGGCTTCTTCTTCGCGCACCTGATGGCTTGAGATCATCGTCAGCCGGTCGCTCTGGCGGAGGATTCCGCGCAGCAGGACAAGCGAACTCGATTCCACCAGTTGCCCGGGAAGAGGCATGTCCGCGCGTTGAAAAAACTGATCGAAATGGCTTCGAGTCGGCGTGCCTTCGCGCGAAATGATCCATGGATACCGGGCAAGATCGGCCAAGGTGACGGACGCCTTTTGCGTCAGCGGATGTCCCGATCTTGCATAAATCCCGAGCCGGTCGCGGAAAAGCTCCTGTTGTTCCACATCTTCAATGGGAACGGGATCGCGCAGAGCGCCGATGATGAAGTCGATTTCCCCATGCCGAAGACCATGAAGCAGATCGTTGTAGGGTCCGTCGACCACGCTGATGCTGACGCCGGGCCGGACCCGGGTGAGGTCGCTGATCGCCTTGGGAAGGATGAAACTGCGCGCGAGCGGCAGCGTGCCGACCACGATGCGGGCGGAGTCGATCCCCTTCGATGCGTCCAGTTCCTCAAAGCCCTGACGGAGTTCAGAAAGAGCGAGGCGGGTATACTGGGCGAGGAACTGCGCCGGCTCCGTCAACTCGATCCCCTGGGCGGTCTTCACGTAAAAGTCGAGCCCGGAAGTCTTCTCAAGCTCTCTGGCGACGCGGTGGAGGGAGGGTTGGGAAATACCGATCCTTCGGGCGGCAAGCGAGTAGTTGCCGAACTCCCCGACCGCGAGCAGGGCACGCAGCTGCGTGCTGGTTATCAGATGATCGAACGGATGCAGCCGGGCATTTTTCGTCCTGCCGTTTTTACTGAGGGCCAGGCTGCAGCCGGTCCGGATGAGATCGAGCGCACGGTTCGCGCGGCGCTCGAAAATCGTCCCGCCATCCGTCAGAAACATGCCGGTGCTGCTTCGAACAAACAATGGCATATCCAGAGTGGTCTCCAGCTTGGCAATGGCCTGGGTCACGGCCGGCTGCGACAGGCGAACCGTCTCTGCCGCCGCTGAAATTCCGCCTTTTCTCGCGACCTCGCAGAACACCCGCAGGTGCCGGAGGTTTATGAACTCACGCTGGTTTTTCAAAGATGCCACCGGTCTGATTTGCACGCTTATAGCATTTTCTTATAAACCGCGCTTTGCTTTCAAATGGTTTTTCGACGGGACTTCGCGGACTCTCCTTCAAACAACAATTCGTATCGGGAGTGGATTGAGTGAGCGTGGTGGTTCAGACGATTGAACGCGCCGACCCGGCGGTCATCGCAGGGCTGGCAGCAGCCGGCGTTGCAACGGTTCATGAGGCGCAAGGGCGGACCGGCCTCATGTCCTCGAAGATGCGGCCGATCTGGGCGGGGGCACAGATCGCCGGCTCTGCGGTGACCATTTCGGCACCTCCGGGCGACAACTGGATGGTTCATGTTGCCATCGAGCAGCTTCAGGCCGGGGACATTCTGGTTCTTGCACCGACTGCTCCATGCGACATGGGGTATTTCGGTGATCTTCTGGCAACTTCGGCCATGGCGCGCGGCTGCAAGGCGCTGGTGATCGATGCGGGTGTGCGTGATGTCAAGGACCTGACCGCCATGGGCTTTGCCGTCTGGTCGACGGCAATATCCGCGCAAGGAACGGTCAAGGAAACCCTCGGCTCGGTGAACGTTCCGATCGTTTGCGCCGGGGCCGCCATCTCTCCCGGTGACGTCATCGTGGCGGATGATGACGGGGTCTGCGTCGTGCCGCGCAAGGCCGCGGGAACTGTTCTTGAAAAGGCGCAGGCTCGTCTGGCGGCCGAGGATGCCAAACGTCAACGGCTCGCAGCCGGCGAACTTGGTCTCGACATCTATGGCATGCGCGAGCGTCTTGCGGAGAAGGGATTGAAATATGTCTGACGGGATCCCGTGCATGTGGATGCGTGGCGGGACGTCCAAGGGCGGCTATTTTCTCGCCGCCGACCTTCCTGCGGACCCGGCGGCGCGCAACGAAGTGCTGCTCGGGGTGCTGGGGTCACCGGATCCGCGGCAGATCGACGGAATGGGTGGGGCCGACCCGCTCACCTCCAAGGTCGCGGTGGTAAAGCCCAGCCAGCGGCCCGGTGTGGATGTCGACTTCCTGTTTCTACAGGTGTTCGTCGACCAGCCGATCGTGACGGATTCCCAGAACTGCGGGAACATACTGGCGGGTGTCGCAGGTTTTGCCATCGAACGGGGGCTGGTTGACGCACGTGCCGACGAAACACCCGTCACGATCTTCATGGAAAACACCAGCCAGGTGGCAGTGGCCCGTGTGAAGACCCCGGCGGGCAAGGTCCTCTATGGCGGCGACGCCAGGATCGATGGCGTGCCCGGATCGGCGGCCCCGATTCCAATCGAGTTTCGCGACACAGCCGGCTCTTCCTGCGGGGCGCTTCTGCCGACAGGCAATCTGGTCGATGTCATCGATGGAACGGAAGCAACTCTCATAGACAACGGCATGCCCTGTGTCATCCTGCGCGCGTCGGATCTAGGGCTGGCAGGAAACGAGACGCCTGAGCAACTTGAAGCGGACGAGGCGCTCCGGAGCCGTCTGGAATCCATTCGCCTCAAGGCCGGACCGATGATGAACCTTGGCGATGTCGCCGAAAAATCCGTTCCCAAGATGACCATGGTCAGCGCGCCGGCGCACGGCGGAGCCATCTCCACCCGGTCGTTCATTCCGCACCGCTGCCACAAGTCCATCGGCGTACTCGGAGCCGTCAGCGTCGCCACCGCTTGCCTGACGAATGGCACCGTCGGCGCGGAAATCGCCGTTGTCCCGGACGGACCGGAGAAGTCCATGTCGATCGAACACCCGACTGGTGAAATAACCGTCGTCGGTCATATTTCTGCGGACGGAACGGTCGAACGCGCGGCAGTCCTGCGCACGGCGCGCAAGCTGTTTGACGGCCGGGTATTCCCCAAGCTTGAAGGTGAGGCCGTCAGATGACGCCAGACTATCTCCCGTTTCATGCGAACCCGAAGAAACCGGATTTCACCCCGCCGCCGGGCGCGGTAGATGCCCATTGCCA